>CAZHLT010000328.1:0-6642 GCA_964533285.1 uncultured Conexibacteraceae bacterium
GGGCGCACTCTCCCTAGTCACCGAGGAGATAACTCCTCGGCTCCGTTGAAGCACGACGAACTGCGCTCGGTTCACTCAGCCGGTGCGGGTCACCGAGGAGATAACTCCTCGGCTCCGTTGAAGCACCTTGACCTGGAGCGAAGCCTTGGCCTCCCGCTAGTCACCGAGGAGATCACTCCTCGGCTCCGTTGAAGCGATCAGGGCGGGGAGGGTCATCCGCCCCGAGCCGTCGTCACCGAGGAGATAACTCCTCGGCTCCGTTGAAGCGCGTGGGAGACGGTGCGGCGGGCGAGCTTGCCTTCGTCGTCACCGAGGAGATAACTCCTCGGCTCCGTTGAAGCAACCCATCAACGGCCCGGTGCGCGGGGCTGTCATCGTCACCGAGGAGATAACTCCTCGGCTCCGTTGAAGCTCCAAGTAGTCGCTCTTGCCCGCGCAGATCAGCTGCGTCACCGAGGAGATAACTCCTCGGCTCCGTTGAAGCGAGGGCGCCAAAACCCTCGACGACGTCTTCCTCTACGTCACCGAGGAGATAACTCCTCGGCTCCGTTGAAGCCTGACCTACGGCCCCGCACTCGATCAAGCAAAGGGTGTCACCGAGGAGATAACTCCTCGGCTCCGTTGAAGCCCGATCAAGGGCCAGGACATCGCAAACGAAGCCGTGGGCGCCTCGCAGGTCACCGAGGAGATAACTCCTCGGCTCCGTTTGAAGGAGCAGGAAGACGAGTCCGACAATCGCGACAATCCCATCGTCACCGAGAAGCCAACTCCTCGGCTCCGTTGAAGCGTCGCCTTCCTCGCCGCAATCGTCGGTGCCTTCGCATCACCGAGGAAGTAACTCCTCGGCTCCGTTGAGGCAGCATCGCTTGGTGGTAGCCGAGGAACTGGCTCCCTTGGCTCCGTTGAAACTCGATTTGGCCGGGGCAGACAACGGTCGGTCCGGTCATCAGCGAGGAGATAGTCCCTCGGGCTCCGTTGAGGCAGTGCGCTGTCGAGGAGCCGCTGGGCCTCATCGCGTAGTCACCGAAGTCATAGTTCTCGGCCGTTGCAATGAGTGCTAGGCCGTCCCTTGCAGCGATCGATCGAGTCAGAGCCGCATTCGCCCCTAACCTGAAAATGCAGGTTCACTCGTGCACGTCGGCATCGAAGCTCCCCCGGCCTCGGCGACGAGCTGGCGCAGCGCCTCGAAGCTCCCTGGCGCACGCCCAGGCTGGCTGAGGCAATCGAGACGCACCTTTCCGGGCATATTCGAGGAAAAGGTGCGTCTCGATCCAGCGCATCTCGATTCGTGCAGGGCTCAGGATCACGTCCGGCCGGCCGATGATGCTGGGCAGGTCGTCCCCTACCCGAAAGTGAGAGCCATTCACAATGGCCTATGAGATGAAGATCCGCGGTTCCGAGCATGAGGTGAAGGTGCGCAGCATCTGGGCCGCGGCCCTGCTGCCGCTGATCACCCTCGGCATCTACCACCTGGTCTGGTGGTACAAGGTCAACAAGGAGCTGAAAGGGTACGGCGAGGCGAAGGGCTACGACCTCGGTCAGAACCCGACCAACTCGCTGCTGGCGCTGTTCCCAGGCGGCCTGATCATCATCCCGGCCCTGATCACCTACTGGAACGGGACGAAGCGGATCATGGGCGCGGCGAAGATCGCCGGGCGCGAGCCGGTCAACGGCTGGATCTCGATCGTCCTCTACCTGGTGATCGCGCCGGCCTTCTGGGCCTACCTGCAGAACTCGCTCAACCACATCTGGGAACAGGAAGGCGAAGTGCTGCCGGGGCAGGGGACGCCGCCGCCCCCGAGCGACGAGATGCCGCCGAAGCTCGGCTGAGGCGCGTTCGATCGGGCGAAGGGCGCCGGCCTGAGCTTCAGTCCGGCGCCCAGCTGTCGATAGCCGCGTATGGGCACCTGGCGGGAAGAGCTGCGGCCCTACGCCGGCGAGCCGCGCGCCAGCACCGGCTGGCGTCTGACGAAGGCCGGCTGGCGCCTGCTGCGCCGCGACCGCACCGTGGCGCTGCTGGCGCTGCTGGTCGGGCTGGTCCTGGGGCTTCCCTTCCTGTTCCGGGCGCTGGCCACCAGCCATGGCCCCTGGGATCTGGGAGGAGGGCACCTGGCGACGGGCCTCGCCGTCGCGACGCTGATCACCGGGGTCGTCACCTTCCTCCTCGTCGCCTTCGCCAGCGCCGTCGACGGCGCCGTCGACGGGCTGCCGCTCGACCTGCGCGAGGCGCTCGGCGACGCGCGGCGCCAGCTCGGCCCGATCGTCGCCTGGGCGGCCTTCTCGGTCCTCGCCTGGGCGGCGTTCGCGCTCCTCGCCGGCGCGGTCTCGGCGCGGTGGCTAACGGCGCCCGCCGCCGTCGCCTGGTACGCGGCGACGCTGTTCGTCGTCCCCGCGATCGCCATCGAGGGCCGCGGCGCGCTCGCCGCGCTGGCCGAGTCGCTGCGGCTCTTCGCCGCCGACTGGCGGACCGCCTGCGCGGGCCTCGCCGGGATCGCCGCCTGCGCCGCGGTGGCGCTGATCGCGCCGGGCACGATGCTCTCCCACGCCGCCGCCGTGCACCGCGAGGGCAACGGCACCGACCTGCCGCTGCTGATCGGCGGCTTCGCCCTGCTGGTGCTCATCGTCGCCCTGGCGCTGGCGACCCGCGAAGCCTTCGCGGTGCTGGCGCTGCGGGCGGCGCTCGACGACCTGCCGGCGGGGGAGTACACCGGCCGGCGCCTGCGGCGGCGGGCCAAAGCCGCCCGCTTCGCCGGCGCAGTCGCCGCCGTCTTCCTCGCCCTCGCGGTGATCGGCGCCGCCACCCGCGGCGACCGCGAGACCCTCGACGCCAGCCGCGCGCCCGGCGCCAACTTCACGACCCTCGCCTACAACCCCGACGGCATCGACCTGCCCTCGGGCGCGGCGGTCGTCTACCGCGGTGACAAGGTCGGCGTCGTCCTCGGCTCCCACGCGGAGGGCGGCGGCCTCTCGGTCACCTTCCACGTCGAGCCGGGGATCGGGCCGCAGACGACGCCGGGCTCGTTCCGCGTCGTCGACGCCGGCGTCCTCGGCCCGACCCTGGTCCTGATCCCGACCCCGGGCGGGAGCCGCGGCGGCGAAGCGCAGCCGTTCTGACGCGGCTAGCGGACTTCGAGGAGGTCGACTATGAAGACGAGCGTTTCGTTCGGCGGGATCGCCGGCGGGGCGCCGGTTTCGCCGTACCCCAGCTCGGGCGGGATGATCAGCTCGCGGCGGCCGCCTTCCTTCATCCCTTCGACACCCTGGTCCCAGCCGGCGATCACTTCGCCGGCGCCGAGGGTGAAGGTGAACGGTTCGCCGCGGTCCCAGGAGGCGTCGAATTCCTTGCCGGTCTTGTAGTTGACGCCGACGTACTGGACGGTGACTTCGTCGCCCGCCTTCGCTTCGGCGCCTTCGCCTTCGACCAGCTCGACCGTTTCCAGCTGCCGCGGCGGCGGGCCGCTCGGCTTTTCGACCTTCGGCTTGGTGTCGGTCGATTCTTCGCTCGCCTTGGGCGCGCTTTCGCCGCTCGCTTCGCTCGAGGACGAGGAGGAGCCGCCGCCGCAGGCGGCGACGCCGAGCGCCAGCGCAGCGCACAGCCCGATCGTCAGAAGGATCCCCCGCACGGCCGGAATCGTAGCCGGACCGCCCGCCGCCGCGCCGTGCGGTCGGCCGCCGCGGGACGCGGCGCGGCCCTGCGCCGCGGCTCAGCCCTTGCCGGTGAGCAGGTCCCAGAAGCGCCGCAGCGCCCCCGGCCGCGGCTCGCCGGCGACGTCGTCGGGCGAGACCCCGACCGCCCCCGGGCTCTGGCCCGGCTTGCCCAGCTGCGCCGCTTCGGCGGCGTCGATCTTGAGGACGACGCCGCGTTCGTAGATCTCCCCCACCTCGGGCGCATCGACGAAGCGGTGGCCGCCGGGGCCGACGCCGGGGCTGAAGACGATGCCGTCGAAGATGTCGTCCTTGGCGTCGGTGCGGACGGTGACGACGCGGCCCAGCTCCTCGCCGTCGCTGGAATAGACGGGCACGCCCTTGGCAAGGACGAGGTAGGAGCTCCGCTGGCCCAGATCCTCCATCTCCGCAGCGTACCCGACCCCGGCCCCGTGCCCTCCCACCCTGCCGCCGTCGGCTACGCTGGCCGCGGGGACGGAGACCGGGACCGGAACGGAGGGGAGATGGGCCTGAACCTTGCATCGATCGTGACCGAGAGCGCGAGCCGCGCGCCAGATCGGGTCGCGGTGCGACTCGGCGACGCGGCGCTGACCTACGCCGAGCTCGACGACCGCAGCGCCCGCCTCGCGACCGTGCTGCGCGAGCGCGGCCTGGCGCCGGGCGACCGGGTCGGCGTGATGCTCCCCAACGTGCCGCAGTTCCCGATCGTCTACTACGGCGCGCTGCGCGCCGGCGGCGTCGTCGTGCCGATGAACGTGCTGCTGAAACGGCGCGAGATCGCCTACTACCTCAAGGACTCCGGGGCGCGGCTGCTGCTCGCCTGGCACGGCTTCGCCGAGGAGGCGCGGAGCGGCGCCGCCGCGGCCGACGCCGAGCTGATCGAGGTCGAGCCGGCCAGCTTCGCCGAGCTGCTCGCGGCCGCCGAGCCGAGCCCCGGGCTGGCCGACACCGACCCCGAGGACACCGCCGTGATCCTCTACACCTCGGGCACCACCGGCAGCCCCAAGGGCGCCGAGCTGACCCACGCCAACCTGCACCGCAACGCCGACGTCAGCCGCCGCACGACCTGCGGGATCGAGGCCGGCGACGTCGTCCTCGGCGCGCTGCCGCTGTTTCACTCCTTCGGTCAGACGGTGGCGATGAACGCGACCCTGATGGCGGGCGGGACGCTGACCCTGGTGCCGAAATTTGACCCCGGCGAGGCGCTGGCGACGATGGCGCGCGACCGCGTCACCCACTTCTACGGCGTGCCGACGATGTTCGGCGCCCTCCTCCACCACCCCGAACGCGAGAGCTTCGACACCTCGGCGCTGCGCACCTGCGTCACCGGCGGCGCCTCGATGCCGGTCGATGTCCTGCATGGCTTCGAGCAGGCCTTCGGCGCCGTCGTCCTCGAGGGCTACGGTCTCTCGGAGACCTCGCCGGTGGCGAGCTCCAACCACCCCGGCCGCGAGCGCAAGGCCGGCTCGATCGGCACCCCGATCGAAGGCGTCGAGATGAGGGTCGTCGACGAGAACGACGAGGAGGTGCCGCAGGGCGAGATCGGCGAGATCGTGATCCGCGGCCACAACGTGATGAAGGGCTACTGGCAGCGGCCCGAGGCGAGTGCCGAGGCGATGCGCGGCGGCTGGTTCCACAGCGGCGACATGGCCCGGGTCGACGAGGACGGCTACTTCTTCATCGTCGACCGCAAGAAGGACCTGATCATCCGCGGCGGCTACAACGTCTACCCGCGCGAGGTCGAGGAGGTGCTCTACGAGCACCCGAAGATCCGCGAAGCGGCGGTGGTCGGGGTGCCGCACGACGAGTGGGGCGAGGAGATCGGCGCTGCCGTCGTCCTCCACGAGGGCGAGGAGATGGTGCCGGACGAGGTGAGCCAGTACGTGCGTGAGCAGATCGCCGCCTACAAGTACCCGCGTGTCGTCTGGTTCCTCGACGAGCTGCCGAAGGGGCCGACCGGCAAGATCCTCAAGCGCGAGATCGCGGCGCCGGAGGCGAAGGAGGCGTAGGGCGCCATCGGGAACTGGCTGCCCAGCCAGTTTCGCGCTACCCTCCCCCGACCAGGGGAACGCAACACCAAAAGGAGCAGAGATCGAGATGAGCGTCGCCTCCCAGAGCCTGATGGACAACGTCACCTACGAGGACCTCTACCGGCGCTGGGAGCACGGCAACTGGAGCGCCTACGACCTCGACTTCAGCGGCGACCGCGCCGGCTGGGAGGGCCTCAGCGAGATCCAGCGGCGCTCGGCGATGTGGATCTACTCGATGTTCTACTACGGCGAGGACCGGGTCGCCGACACCCTCGCCCCCTACGTCAGCGCCGCGCCGACCGAGGAGCAGTCCTACTTCCTCGCCACCCAGCAGGTCGACGAGGTCCGCCACTCGATCTTCTTCCACCGCTTCTTCAAGGAGGTGATCGGGATTGGCGGCGACTCCGTCCAGCAGACCCTGGCCGCGACCCTGCCGCAGCTGAACTGGGGCTACCGCGGGATCTTCGACCGGCTCGACCTGATGGCCGAGGAACTGCGCAAGGACCGCTCCGTGCCCAAGTACGCGCAGGCGATCACCCTCTACCACCTGATCGTCGAGGGCAGCCTCGCCCAGCCCGGCCAGCACTTCATCGAGGACTTCTTCGCCTCCGAGGAGACGATGCCGGCGTTCAGCGCCGGCATGGCCAACGTCTCCCGCGACGAGCAGCGCCACATCGGCTTCGGCGTCAAAGTCCTCTCCGAGCTGCTCGCCGAGGGCAGCCCCGGCTGCGAGGAGAACCGCGCCGCGGTGGTCGAGCTGCTGAAGGAAGTCCTGCCCTACGGCCCCGCCGTCTTCTCGCCCCCCGGCCTCGACCGCGCCTACACCGAGTGCTACGGCTTCAGCCTCGAGGACATCTTCGCCTTCGGCCTCAAACTGATCCGCCAGCGCTGGCGGACGATCGGCTTCCCGACCGAGGAGATGCCGCCCGGCGTCTTCCCCTTCGAC
>CAZHLT010000329.1:0-6022 GCA_964533285.1 uncultured Conexibacteraceae bacterium
GCTGCACACCAACGACGCCCCCGGCGCGATCGCCCGCCTCGGCGAGATGGGGATCGAGACCTTCCTCACCGCCTCCGCCGTCGACTGCGTCGTCGCCCAGCGGCTCGCCCGCCGCCTCTGCCCGACCTGCAAGCGGCGCAAGGTGCTGACCGCGGCGGCGATCGCCGAGGCCGGCGTCCGCGTCGGTGCCGAGATCGAAGCCTACGAGCCGGTCGGCTGCGCCCGCTGCAACCACAGCGGCTACCAGGGCCGGGTCGGGATCTACTCGGTGATGGAGATGAGCGAGCGGATGAAGGAACTGACGATCGCCCATGCCGCCGAGACCGAAATCGCCGCCGTCGCCCGCGAGGAGGGGATGCTGACCCTGCGCGAGGACGGCATCGCCAAGGTGCGGGCGGGACAGACGAGCCTCGAGGAGGTGCTCCGTGTCACTGCTTGACTTCGACTTCTCGGCGGTGCTGGGGCGGATGGTCGAGACCAACGCCTCCGACGTCCACCTCACCCCCGGCTTCCCGCCGGCGATGCGCGACAAGGGCAGGATCACGCCGATGGAGGGCTTCCCGGTCCTCAACGCGCAGCAGACGCGCGAGGTCGTCTACGGGATCCTCAACGACGACCAGCGCAAACGCTTCGAGAACAACAAGCAGCTCGACTTCGCCTACGCGATCCCCGGCGTCGCCCGCTTCCGCGTCAACTGCTTCTTCCAGCGGGGCACGGTCAGCGCCGCCTTCCGCCTGGTGCCGCAGGAGATCCCGGCCCTCGACTCGCTCGGCGTGCCGCAGGTGCTGCGCGAGCTGGCCGAGAAACCGCGCGGGTTCGTCCTCGTCACCGGCCCGACCGGCTCGGGCAAGAGCACGACTCTGGCGGCGATGATCGACCTGATCAACTGCTCGCGCCAGGACCACATCCTCACCATCGAGGACCCGATCGAGTTCCTCCATACACACAAGCAGTCGATCGTCAACCAGCGCGAGATCGGCTCCGACGCGCCCGACTTCGCGCTTGGCCTGCGCGCCGCTCTGCGAGAGGACCCCGACGTGATCCTGGTCGGCGAGATGAGGGACCTGGAGACGATCTCGACCGCCCTGACCGCGGCCGAGACCGGCCACCTGGTCTTCGCCACCCTCCACACCCAGTCGACCTCGCAGACCGTCGACCGGATCATCGACGTCTTCCCGGCCGAGCAGCAGGGCCAGGTGCGGACCCAGCTCTCGATCGCCCTGCAGGGGATCGTCACCCAGCAGCTGCTGCCGACCCTCGACGGGCGCGGCCGCACCGTCGCCTGCGAGGTGCTGGTGCCGACGCCGGCGATCCGCAACCTGATCCGCGAGGGCAAAACGCACCAGATCTACGGCGCCGTGCAGACCTCGGGCGCGGTCGGGATGCAGACGATGGACGCCGACCTGGCGCGGCTGGTGCGGACCGGCAAGATCGGCCGGGCGCTGGCCGAACAGCGCGCCTCGGTGCCGGAGGAGCTGAACCGCCTGCTGGGCGGGCCGGCGCCCGACCAGAACGGCGGCGCCGTTGCCGGCGTCGCGCCGCCCGCCGCCGCCCCCAACTACGTGGCGGGGGGCTAGGCGATGGCGACCGCGACCACCTTCGAGTTCCGGGCGATGGACCTCGCCGGCACCACCTCCAAGGGGGAGGTGGAGGCCGAATCGAAGGCCGCCGTCGGCGAGCAGCTGCGCCAGCGCGGGCTGATCGTCCTCGACGTCAGCGAGAAGAAGAGCCCGGTCAACATCGAGGACCTGCTGAAGCGCTTCCGCGGCGTCGACATGCGCGAGCTGGCGGTCTTCTCGCGCCAGTTCGCGACCCTGGTCGCCTCCGGGATGCCGATGCTGCGGACGCTGGAAACGCTCGAGGACCAGACCCAGGACGAGGAGATCAAAGCCGCCGTCGCCGGTGTCCGCGCCGACGTCGAGGCCGGCAGCTCGCTGGAGAAGGCGATGGAGCGCTACCCGCGCGTCTTCGACCGCCTCTACCGGGCGATGGTCCGCTCCGGCGAGCAGTCGGGGCGGCTCGACGAGGTGCTCGACCGCGTCGCCTTCCAGGTCGAGAAAGCCGACGCCCTGCGGCGCCAGGTGAAATCGGCGCTGATGTACCCGTCGCTGGTCTTCGGCTTCGCGACCGTGGTCCTGGTCGCGATCGTTGCCTTCGTGATCCCAGTCTTCGCCAAGATCTTCGAAGAACTGGCCGAAGAACACCCCGAGGAAAAGGCCGAACTGCCGATCCCGACCAAGGTCTGCGTCGGCGCCTCGGAAGCCCTCACCGGCTACTGGTTCATCATCATCCCGGCGATCGTCATCGCCTTCTTCGCCTTCTTCAAGTGGAAGAAGACGAAGAGCGGGGGCGAGGCCTGGGACCGGTTCAAACTGCGGATCCCGTTCAAGATCGGCGACGTGATCCAGAAGGTCGCGCTGGCCCGCTGGTCGCGCACCTTCGCCGGCTCGGTCTCGGCCGGCGTGCCGATGCTGCAGGCGATCAAGCTGACCGGCGAGACGGCGGGCAACATCGTCGTCGAGCAGGCGATGGACGACGTCTACGCGTCGGTCAAGCGCGGCGGCACCCTGGCCGGCCCGATCGAGCGCAACGACATCTTCCCGCCGATGGTCGGCCACATGCTCTCGGTCGGCGAGGAGACCGGCCAGCTGCAGCCGATGATGTCGAAAGTCGCCGACTTCTACGAGGCCGAGGTCGACGCCAAGGTGAAGGCGCTGACGGCGCTGATCGAGCCGGTGATGATCGTCTTCGTCGGCGGCATCGTCGGGTTCATCGTGATCTCGATGTACCTGCCGATGTTTTCGATCTACGAACACATCCGGTAGGCCCCGAGGGTCGCTGCGGGCGGCTAGACGTTTGTCCGGTCGGGGGCGGGAAATTGCCGGTAGGGCGACGGTTCGGATCGGCAGTTTTGTCCTTTCGGGACCCCACTTTTTCGTACCCCCAGAGCGAAAAGTGGCGGTTCGCGATTTCTTCTCTCCCAGCTCTAAAGGTGTGCCGCCGGCGGCCGATGAGAACCGTGCAAAACGATGCCAGTGCCTCGGCGCCTATTCGGCGAATCCCGGGCTTGGCGCACGATAGGACCACTAGGAGGTACCTATGATGCTCCAGAACCTCCGGGCACGAATTGGGGCCCGGCTCAACGGCGACAAAGAGGCGGGGTTCACCCTGATCGAGCTCCTCGTCGTCATGCTCATCCTCGGAATCCTGGCCGCGATCGCGCTGCCGGCGTTCTTCAACCAGAAGGACAAGGCCGGCGACGCCAAGGCCAAGGAGTACGCACATAGCGCCCAGGTCGCGATGGAGACCTACGCGACCGAAAACGGCGGCAGTTACGCCGGTGTTACGCAGGCCGACCTGGAAGACATCGAGCCGACGCTGAGCAGCGCCGACTTCGCGACCGGAGCACTGACCGGCTCGGAAACCGGCTACACGATCACGATGGTGGGCAGCAAATCGACCCAGACCTTCTCGATCGTCAACGCCAACGGAAGCCTCACCTTCCCCTGCACCGTGGGTGGTACCGGTGGGTGCCCGGCTGCCGAAGGCGAAGCGACGCCCGAATGGGACGAGTAGAAACGCGCTGATCGTTTCGCGTAACCCGCGTCTCGCGTGAACCCGCGAAGCGAACTCGGATCCGAAGGGCGGGGCCAACGGCCCCGCCCTTCGGCGTGTAAGCGGCTGGCGATCCTGCTGGCCTTCGGCCTGCTCGGGCTGCTGTTCGTCCCCGCCGCGCAGGCCCTGCCGCCGCCGCCCCCCGGCCTCAACGGCACCGATCCCGAGTCGCCCGGTCTCAGCCTCACTCCGAGTGTGGTCGGCCGCACCGACGGTGTCGTCATCGCCGGTGTTCCCGACTTCATGACCAGGGCCGTGACCTCCGCGGCCGGTGGCGACGACAACGTCGTCTACCTCTACCTGAACGAAACCTGCCTCGGCGTTCCTTACACCAGCGGCACCGGGAAAGAGTTCGAGACGACCGGGATCGAAATCGAAGTCGCGCCGGAAATCACCACCACAATCACCGCCAAACAGGAAGACCCGGACGAAAAAGAGCTCTCCGCCTGTTCCAACCCGATCGAGTACCAACAGGTGAAAGAACTGCCGCCGACCGGGCCGCCGCCGGGCGGCGGTGGCGGGTCGGGGTCCTCCGGTGGCGGCAACGGCGGTGTCACCGCCCCGCCCGCCCCGCCCCATCTGCGCCTGCTGCCCTCCGGGCTGGCGAACAGCACCACCCCCGCGGTGGCCGGCTCGGCGCCGGGCGCCGACTCGGTCAAGCTCTTCGACGTCGCCAACTGCGCCGGCAGCCCGCTCGCGCGGGTCTCGCCCGCCGCTCTCGACGCCGGGGTCCAGGTCCGCGTCACCGCCAACGCCATCACCGCCTTCTCCGCGGTCGCGGTCGGCCCCGGGGGCTCGTCGGCCTGCTCGGCGCCGGTCTTCTTCACCAACGACTCGGTCGCCCCCCGCACCCGGATCACGATGGGGCCCGCCTCGAAGACGCGCCGCCGCGTCGCCGTCTTCCGCTTCACCGACGTCAACGGCACCCTGCCCGGCACCAGGTTCTTCTGCAAGGTCAACAAGCGCAAGTGGAAGGCGTGCAAGTCGCCGATGAAGATCCGTCACCTGCGCCCACGGAAGTACACGTTCCGGGTCAAGGCGGTCGACCCGGCGGGCAACCACGACAAGAAGCCCGCCAAGCGCCGCTTCAAGGTCGTGCGCGCCTCCTGAGGCGCGCGATAGGTAACCGGCGGTCGGCGTAGAAAGTCCCGCCCATGGCCGCCGCGATCGTCATCGCCTTCGTCTTCGGGCTCGCCTGCGGCAGCTTCGCGACCGCCGTCGCCCACCGGGTGCCGCGCGGGATGTCATTCGTCTTCGCCCGCTCGGAGTGCCCCGCCTGCGGCGCCCAGATCGCCGCCCGCGACAACGTCCCGGTGCTCGGCTGGTTGCTGCTGCGCGGCCGCGCCCGCTGCTGCGGGGCGCCGATCTCGCCGCGCTACCCGCTGACCGAGCTTGCGGTCGGCGTCCTCTTCGCCCTCACCGTCGCCGTCCACTGGGACGACCCGGCCGAGATCGCCCTCGACCTGGTCTTGACGACGATGCTGGCGGCGGTCACCCTGACCGACCTCGAGCAGCGGATCATCCCCAACAAGATCCTCATCGCCGGCGCCGTCGTCGGCCTCGCGATCATCGTCCCGACCGACCCCGGCAGCCTCCCCGAGCGGGCGATCGCCGCCGTCGCCGCGGGCGGCCTCTTCTTCCTCGCCGCCCTCGCCTACCCCGGCGGCATGGGCCTCGGCGACGTCAAGCTGGCAGCGACCATGGGCCTCTTCCTCGGCCGCGCCGTCGCCCCGGCGGTCCTCTTCGCCCTGATCGCCGGCTCCGCCGTCGGCATCTACCTGATCGCCCGCCACGGTGCCGGCGCCCGCAAGACGGCGATCCCCTTCGGCCCTTTCCTCGCCCTCGGTGCCGTGATCGCGATGCTCGCCGGCAACTCCCTGCTCGACGCCTACCTGGGCTGAGTGGGGCTGAGCTCAGCGGGCAAGGTGCCCATGTCGGCACATGATGCGCCGACATGGGAGCGTCCCGCGATGCTCCCGGCCAGCTGGCACCTCATCGCTCCCGGGCCGCGGCGCACGGGCGAGCCCGAGCCCGTGATCGCGAGCCCTCGGTCCCGCTGGGCTGAGCCCTCTGCGGCGAAGACGCTCAAAAAGTCGTGGTGCCTTTGTCCTCGTATCGCGGACAAAGGCACCATGCGATGCAAAGCAACGGCTCGTCCGGTCGTTGGTGGTTCCTTTGTCCGTAGGGGTCGGACAAAGGAACCGCGACATGGGCGGGGGATGGGGGCTATCCCTCTTCCGGCATTTGCCCCACACATGACTATCCGGTTCGCTCAGGCAGATGATGCAGGGCGCCGTGTCGGGGGGTGCCCTCTGTCGAACCCATCCGCCGTCGCGGAAGATTCACCGGGTGGGAGGCCGGGCATTCTTCCGCGACGAGCCGCCGAGCCTCCCTCCGGGGAGCGATC
>CAZHLT010000330.1:0-7912 GCA_964533285.1 uncultured Conexibacteraceae bacterium
CCAGTTCTCGCCGCGCGGCGCCGCCCGCGACATCCACAAGCTGATCGACTCGGCCGCCGCCAACGCGGAGAACAACCACGACCTGATCGGCGACGAGATGCGGATCGCCTCGATCACGGTCGACGAGGGCCCGACCCTGAAGCGGTACCGGCCGCGGGCCCAGGGGCGCGCCACCCCGATCCACAAGCGAACCAGCCACATCGCCGTGGCTCTGACCCCCGCCGAAGACTAGGAGACGCCTGATGGGACAGAAGATCCACCCCGAGGGTTTCCGCGTCGGCTACATCCACGACTGGAAGTCGAACTGGTTCGAGGAGAAAAACTTCGCCGACGTCCTCCAGGAAGACCTCGCGATCCGCGACCACATCACCAACAAGCTCGCGCACGCCGGCCTCTCGGACATCACGATCGAGCGCCGCGGCGAGGTCGCCGTCGACATCCACACCGCCCGCCCCGGCATCGTGATCGGCAAGTCGGGCAGCGAAGTCGACGCCCTGCGCAAAGAGCTGCACAAGCTGACCGGCAGCCCGGTGAAAGTGAACATCCGCGAGGTCAAGCGCCCCGAGCTCGACGCCAAGCTGGTCGCCCAGTCGATCGCCGAGCAGCTGCAGAACCGGGTCGCCTTCCGGCGGGCGATGAAACGCGCCCTGACCTCGGCGATGCGCTCCGGCGCCAAGGGCGTCAAGGTCCAGGTCTCCGGCCGCCTCGGCGGCGCCGAGATGGCGCGGACCGAAAGCTACGCCGACGGCCGCGTGCCGCTGCACACGCTGCGCGCCGACATCGACTACGGCTTCTTCGAGGCGCGGACGACGACCGGCCGGATCGGCGTCAAATGCTGGATCAACAAGGGCGAGGTGATGCCCGAGGGCTTCCGCTCCGACCTCGTCTCCGAGGCCGACTCGCAGAACGCCCCCGGCGGCCGTGGCCGCGACCGGGATCGCGGGCCGGGCGGCGGCGGGCGCGGTCCGCGTGATCGTGGCCCGGGTGGCGGGCGCGATCGCGGGCCCGGCGGTGGACGTGGTCCCGGCGGTGGACGCGGTCAGGGTGGTGGCCGTGGGCCCGGCGGTGGCCGCGGCCCGGGTGGGTCCGGTGGCGGCCGCGGGCCGCGCGGCGGAGGTGATCGCTGATGCTGATGCCGAAGCGGGTCAAGCACCGCAAGCAGTTCCGTGGCCGGATGCGCGGCAACACCAAGGGCGGCAGCACCGTCGCCTTCGGCGAGTACGGGATCAAGGCCCTCGACCGCGGCTGGATCACCAACCGCCAGATCGAGGCCGCCCGTGTCGCGATGACCCGCAAGATCAAACGTGGCGGGAAGGTCTGGATCAACGTCTTCCCCGACAAGCCGTACACGAAGAAGCCGGCGGAGACCCGGATGGGCTCCGGCAAGGGCAACCCCGAGGGCTGGGTCGCCGTGGTCAAGCCCGGCAAGGTGATGTTCGAGCTGGCCGGTGTGCCCGAGGAGCTCGCCCGCGAAGCGCTGCGGCTGGCCGGGCACAAGCTCCCGGTGCGGACGAAATTCGTCAAACGAGAGGGCGTCGAGGGCTGATGAAAGCTGCCGAGGTCCATAATCTGAAAGACGACGAGCTGGTGGCGAAGCTGATCGAGGCCAAGGAAGAGTCCTTCAACCTCCGCTTCCGCCACGCGACCGGCGAGCTGGAGAACACCGCCCGCCTCGGTCAGGCCAAGCGCGACGTGGCGCGGCTGCTGACGGTGGCGCAGGCCCGCGGCATAGACGTGGAGAAAGAGACGCGGAAGATATGAGCGACGAAGAGAACAAAGAGACGACTGACGAGACCCAGGACGAGGCCCAGGTCGAGGAGGCCCCCGCGGCGGAGGAGACGCCGGTGGAGGAGGCCCCCGCCGAGGAGCCGACCGCTGAGGCTGCGCCCGAGGCCGCAGAGGCCGCCGCCGAGGAGGCCCCGGCCGCTGGGGCCTCGGCGCCGACTGAGCCCAACCCCGAGGACGATCTTCCCTGGAAGGAGCGGCTGCGGCTGCAGAAGTCGCGCAAGCCGCACGAGGCGCGCCCCGCGGCGAGCCCCGAGGAGCGTGCCCAGCAGCGGGCCGAGCACCGCAAGGGGAAGGCCGCCGAACGGCGCAAGGAACGGGCTGCCGCGAAGGCCGCACGGACCGGCACCGCGACCGGCACGCCGCCGGCCGAGCGGGTCGCCAACGCTGCCAAGGTGCGCCAGGGCATCGTCGTCTCCAACAAAGGCGACAAATCGATCACGGTGCGGATCGACATCGCCCGCCGCCACCCGACCTACGAGAAGATCGTCCGCCGCTCGCGCACGCTGCACGCGCACGACGAGCGCAACGAGGCTGGCGAGGGCGACGTGGTCCGCGTCGTCGAGACCCGCCCCCTGTCCAAGACCAAGCGCTGGCGCCTGGTCGACGTCGTCGAGAAGGCCCGCTAGGAGCACCGTCTGATGATCCAGCAAGAGTCCAGACTGAAAGTCGCCGACAACTCCGGCGCCCGCGAGCTCCTCTGCATCCGCGTCAAGGGCGGCTCCCACCGCCGCTACGCCAGCGTCGGCGACGTCATCACGGCGACCGTGAAACAGGCGAGCCCGCAGGGCAGCGTCCGCAAGGGCGAGGTCGTGCAGGCGGTCGTCGTCCGCACCCGCAAGCCGCTCTCGCGGCCGGACGGCACCTACATCTCCTTCGACGAGAACGCCGCGGTGCTGATCGACCCGGCCTCGAACAATCCGCGCGGGACCCGCATCTTCGGGCCGGTCGCCCGCGAACTGCGCGACCGCAACTTCATGAAAATCATCTCGCTGGCGCCGGAGGTCCTCTGATGGCGAAGTCGATGCGGATCCGGACCGACGACCAGGTGATGGTGATCAGCGGCAAGGATGCCGGTAAGACCGGCCGCGTCGTCCGCACCGAGCCGAAGAAGCGGCGCGTGTACGTCGAGGGCCTGAACATCGTCAAGCGCCACGAACGGCCGCGCTCCAGCGGCGACCTCGCGACCGCCAATCCTGGCGGCATCGTCGAGAAGGAGGGGCCGATCCACGTCTCCAACGTGATGCTGCTCGATCCCAAAGGCAACAAGGGGACCCGGGTCGGCGTCCGCCGCGACGAGGGCGGCAAGCGGGTCCGGTACGCGAAGCGCAGCGGGGCGGCGGTCGACTGATGGAGGCGACGATGGCACCCACTTCCCAGGCCGCGCCGCCGCCGCGGCTGCGCGAGAAATACGAGCAGGAGGTCCTGCCGGCGCTGACCGGGAAATTCGGCTACTCGACGCCGATGGAGGCCCCGCGCCTGCTCAAGATCACGCTCAACATGGGCCTCGGCACCGAGAAACAGGACGCCCGCTCCTTCGAGCTGGCGCAGAACCAGCTGGCGACGATCGCCGGCCAGATGCCGAACGTGCGCCGCGCCCGCAAGTCGATCGCTTCCTTCAAGGTGCGCGAGGGGATGCCGGTCGGCGTTTCGGTGACGCTGCGGCGCGCCCGCATGTGGGAGTTCCTCGACCGCCTGACTTCGATCGCGGTGCCGCGGATCCGCGACTTCCGCGGGCTCAACCCGCGCTCCTTCGACGGCCGCGGCAACTACTCGATGGGCGTCAAAGAGCAGCTGATCTTCCCCGAAATCGACTACGACTCGGTCGACGTCGTGCGCGGCCTCGACGTGACGATCACGACCTCGGCGAAGACCGACCTCGAGGCCTTCGAATTGCTGCTCGGGCTGGGGATGCCGTTCGCCCAGGAGGGCCGGCCCGGCCAGGAGGAGCGTGAAGCGCAGAAAGCCGCGGAAGAAGAGGAGCAGCGCCAGGAGGAGGCCCGGCTCAAGGCCGAGGTCGAGCAGGAAGCGCTGGAACAGCTGAAAGAGGAGAACCCGGAGGCCTACGCCAAGCCCGAGAGCGAGGACGGCGGCGAGGGCGAGGGCGCAGACGACGACGCCGCGAACGAGGGCGGCGAGGAGAGCTCAGAGGATGGCTAAGACTTCCCAGAAGGTCCGTCAGGGCCGCAAACCGAAGTTCAAGACGCGCGGCTACAACCGCTGCCGGCGCTGCGGGCGCCCCCGCGCCTACTACCGCAAGTTCGGCCTCTGCCGGATCTGCCTGCGCGAGGCCGCGCACGAGGGGTACATCCCCGGGATGACCAAGTCGAGCTGGTAGAGAGATGCAGACCGACCCGATAGCCGACTACCTGACCCGCATCCGCAACGCGATCCGCGCCGGGCACGACGAGGTGGAGATCCCCGCCTCGGGCCTGAAGATGGAGATCTCGCGGATCCTCAAGGAGCAGGGCTACATCAAGGACTTCAGCCGCAAGCCCGCCGCCGTCGGCGAGGCGATCAACGTCGAGCTCAAGTACACCGAGGACCGCCGTCCTGTCATCCTGGGGATCGAAAGGGTCTCCCGGCCCGGCCGCCGCCGCTACGTGGATCACAACAACGTGCCGCGGGTGCAGGGCGGGACCGGGACCGCGATCGTCAGCACCTCGCACGGGGTGATGACCGGCCACGAAGCCCGCAACAAGGGCGTCGGCGGCGAGGTCGTCGCCTACGTCTGGTGAGCCTGGAGTGAGCAAGAGATGAGCCGAATCGGAAGAAAGCCCGTCCCCGTCCCCGACGCCGTCACGGTCGAGGTCGGCGCCGGCAACATCGCCGTCAAGGGCCCCAAGGGGGAGCTGACGCAGGCCTTCTCGTCGGACATGACCGTCGAGCACGCCGAGGGCGTCGTCACCGTCGCGCGGCCGACCGACCGCGGCGAGCACCGCGCCCTGCACGGCCTCACCCGCAGCCTGATCGCGAACATGGTCGAGGGCGTCACCGACGGCTTCGAGAAGCGGCTCGAGATCCAGGGCGTCGGCTACCGCGCCGCGCTCAAAGGCAAGAACCTGGAGATGGCGCTCGGCTACTCCCACCCGGTCCTGATCGAGGCCCCGGAGGGGATCGAGTTCGAGGTGCCCCAGCAGACCGAAGTCGTCGTCCGCGGCATCGACAAGCAGCTGGTCGGCCAGGTCGCCGCCGACATCCGCAAGCGGCGCCCGCCGGAGCCCTACAAGGGCAAGGGCATCCGCTACAAAGGCGAGCAGATCCTGCGCAAGGTGGGTAAGCGCGCATGACGGTCCTGACGAACCGCCAGCGCCGGCTGAAACGGCGCCGCCGGGTCCGCGCCCGCGTCAGCGGCACGGCCGAGCGGCCGCGCCTCAGCGTCTACCGCTCCAACCGCGGCATCTTCGCCCAGCTGATCGACGACACCAAGGGCCACACGGTGGCCGCCGTCAACTGGATCGAGCCGGACCTGCGCCAGATCACCGCCTCCGAGCAGGCGAAGAAGGCCGGCGAACTGCTGGCCGAGCGGGCCAAGGCGGCCGGGGTCGAGACCTGCGTCTTCGACCGCGGCGGCTACCAGTACCACGGCCGCGTCAAGGCGCTGGCCGACGGAGCGCGAGAGGGGGGACTGGCTTTCTAACCCCGTTTCGCTACGGTGAGCCGCTGCCATGAAGGGAATGGATACGAAGAACGTCGAGACGGTCAGCCCCCGCGGGCTCGACCTGCAGGAGCGGGTGATCGAGATCAACCGCGTCGCCAAGGTGGTCAAGGGCGGCCGCCGCTTCTCGTTCACCGCGCTGGTCGCCGTCGGCGACGAAGAGGGCGTGGTCGGGATCGGCTACGGCAAGGCCCGCGAGGTCCCGCTGGCGATCCAGAAGGGCGTCGAGGACGCCCGCAAGAACCTGATCCGGGTGCCGAAATACGGTCAGACGATCACCCACCGCATCATCGGCCGCTTTGGCGCCGGCCACGTCGTCCTGCGCCCGGCCAGCCCCGGTACCGGGGTGATCGCCGGCGGCGGCGTCCGCGCCGTGCTCGAGCTCGGCGGGGTGCGTGACGTGCTGACCAAGAGCATCGGCACCCAGAACCCGATCAACCTGGTCAAGGCGACGATGGACGGCCTGGTCCGTCTGCGCCGGCCGGAGGAGGTCGCCGAGCTGCGTGGGCTGAGCATCCCGCAGGTGCTGGGGCTGCAGAACGGCAACGCCGCTGACGGGGAGCACCTGGACGCGAGTCCTGTCGCCGGTGAGGACACCTCGTCCTCGCGGGACGACGCTGCGGGCGAGGTGCCCTCACCGGCGCCACCCGCGTCAGAGGCCGCCACGCCAGACGCTGAGGCTCCGGCCGCGGAGGCCGGTACCGAGGCTGTTGCCGCGCCAGAGGCTGAGGCTCCGGCGGAGGAGGCTCTTGCTGAGGATGCGGCTACCGAGGGCGAGGCGCAGTCGTGAGCAAGGTGAAGATTTCGCAGGTGCGCTCGCCCAACGGGACCAACCCGAACCAGAAAGCGACGCTGGCGGCGCTCGGGCTGGGCCGGATCGGCAAAGCCGTCGAGCGCAAGGACAGCCCGCAGCTGCAGGGTCAGCTGAAGGTCGTCTCCCACCTGGTGGAGGTCGAGTCCTGATGGCCGAGACGCCCCGCTCCGAGGAGATCGGTCTCCACAACCTGAAGCCGAAGCCCGGCTCGCGCAAGTCGCGCAAGCGGGTCGGCCGCGGCGAGGGCAGCGGCCTCGGCAAGACTTCCGGCCGCGGCCACAAGGGCGCCGGCGCGCGCTCGGGCGCGAAGCGCAAGGCCAATTACGAGGGCGGCCAGAACCCGATTCACATGCGGATGCGAAAGCTGCGCGGTCCGCACATGAAGAAGTCGATGCCGTTCGAGAACTTCCGCACCAAGAGTCAGCCGGTCAACCTCTCCGACCTCGAGGACCGCTTCGAGGCCGGCGCCGAGGTGACGCCGGAGGCGCTCAAGGAGAAGGGCCTCGCCACCCGCAAGGACCCGGTCAAGATCCTCGCCCGCGGCGAGCTGACCAAGAAGCTCGAGGTCCACGCGCACGCCTTCAGCGCGGCTGCCAAGGAGAAGATCGAGGCGGCCGGCGGTTCCTGTCACACTCTGGAGCCGTAATGCTCAGAACTATTCTCAACGCGTTCAGCGTTGCCGACATTCGCAAGAAGCTTGCGTTCACGGCAGCGATGCTCGCGCTGTACCGCCTCGGCGCCTACATCCCGGCGCCGGGCGTCAACGTCGACGCCGTCAAGGAAGTCTCCGAAAACAACTTCGGCGGCAACATCCTCGGCTTCCTCAACCTCTTCTCCGGCGGCAGCCTCTCGCGCCTCAGCCTCTTCGCGCTGGGGATCATGCCCTACATCACGGCCTCGATCATCCTGCAGCTGCTGACCGTGGTCGTGCCCTCGCTCGAGCGCCTGCAGAAAGAAGGCGAGGTCGGGCAGCAGAAGATCACCCAGTACACCCGCTACCTGACCGTCGGGCTCGCCTTCTTCCAGTCGCTGGGCTACGTCTTCCTCTTCCGCTCGTTCGGCAACGAAGCCGGTGCCAACGTCGTCGGCACCCTCACCTTCCCGAAGACGATGATGATCGTGATCTGCCTCACGGCAGGCTGCACGCTGCTGATGTGGCTGGGCGAGCTGATCACCCAGCGCGGGATCGGCAACGGGATCTCGCTGATGATCTTCGCCTCGATCGCCTCCAGCCTCCCGGGCGGGATCGCCAAGTGGTGGACGAACCCCGACCAGGTATTCAAAGTGATGATGCCCTTCATCGCCCTGGCCGTGATCGTCGCGATCGTCTACGTCCAGGAGGGCCAGCGGCGCATCCCGGTCCAGTACGCGAAACGAGTGGTCGGCCGGAAAATGACCTCGGGTGGCTCGACCTACCTGCCCCTGCGGGTCAACATGGCCGGCGTCATCCCGGTGATCTTCGCCGCCTCGATCATGGCCTTCCCCCCGACCGTGGGCCAGCTTCTCAACACCCCCGCCGCGCTCGACTTCGCCGCCTTCTTCAGCCCCGGCAACTGGGCCTACGTCGTCGGCGAGGTCTTCTTCATCGTGCTCTTCACCTACTTCTATACGGCGGTCACCTTCAACCCCGTCGAGCAGGCGGACAACCTGAAGAA
>CAZHLT010000331.1:0-1274 GCA_964533285.1 uncultured Conexibacteraceae bacterium
AGCGGCACCTTCAGCTTGATCTGCAGCTTCACCGTGTAGGTGCCCGCGGCGGTGTAGGTGTGGTTGGCGGTGGCCGGCGCTTCTTCGCTTTCGGAGGGGGCGGCGAGGACGGTTTCGGTGCCGTCGCCCCATTTCCAGACCATTTCCTTGCGGGCGCCGCCGGCCAGTTCGGAGGCCGAGGCGTTAAAGGCGATCGCTTCGCCGGGTTTCAGCCCGGTCGGGGTTTCGGCTTCGCTTTTGCCGGCGACCGAGAATTTGGCGACCGCTTCTTTGCAGCCGCTGCCGGAGGGGCCGAAGGTGTAGACCTTGCGCCCGTAGGCGGGGGTGTCGGTCGATTTTTTCGTCGCCTGGCCGAAGTCGAAGACGACGAGGTTGCCGCCGGTGGTGGCCGCCAGGCCGGCGCTGTTGGTGGTGATCTTGCAGCTTGAGCTGCCGCCGCCCCAGAGGCCGACGGTCTGGCCTTTGCCCAGCGAGAAGGCGCGGACGGTGAGTTCGCCGGCTTCGGCTTCTTCGGAGCGTTTGATCTGCTCCTTCCAGTAGAGCGTGTCGCCGTCTTCGGAGATCGCCAGCTGGGGGCCGCCGTAGAAGGCTTCGACCGAGGATTCCCAGCCGTTCAGCCATTCCTCGGAGCCGGCCGCGGCCGGCACGCTGGCCAGCGCTTCGAGGCTGCCGAGGCCGGCCGGCAGCTTGTAGAGCTTGGTGAAGAGGCTCGGCGGGGTGCCGCCGCCGGTCATCGTGTAGACGACGCCGGTGGGCGAGACCGCAAGCGAGTTGGCGGCGCCGCCGGAGGCCGGTTTGAGGACGTCGGCGGTGTCGGTGTAGCGGGCGCCGAGCACGCCGGCGGAGCTGATCCGCTGGACGATCCGGTGTTTGGCGTTTTCGTTGCCGAGGACGACGATGTCGTGGCTGGCGGGGTCGACCGCGATCGCCTGCGGTTCGTAGATCTCTTCGGCGCCGGCCGGCAGTTCGATCGGGCTCAGCGCTTTCAGGGCGCTGCCTTCGGGGGTGGTCGAGTAGACGAGGATCTTGCGCGCCCCGACCTTGCCGCCGAAGCCCAGGCAGCTGAGGCTGCCGCCGGCGGCCGCGACCCGGCAGCCTTCGATCGCGTAGATGCGGCCGAGGCCGTGGTCGACGGCGATCCCCTGCAGGCTGGCGAGTTTGCCGGTGGCCGGGAAGCGGGGGATTTCGGCCGCCGCCTGGAAGCTGCCCGCCGCGGTGAACTTCTGGATCCGGTATTTGGCGGTTTCCCCTTCGGAGGTGGTGCCGGCGAGGTC
>CAZHLT010000332.1:0-4405 GCA_964533285.1 uncultured Conexibacteraceae bacterium
CGGCCCCACGCCCCCGGGCGAGCGCCTGCAAAGTGGCGGTGGCCCCACGCCCCCCGGGGCGAGCGCCTGCGGAGTGACTTACCCGCAGAGATGCTGCGGGACGAAGCGCTGATTAGCTGCGCGGAGCGGATGCCGCGGGACGAGTCGCTTGTGGCAGTGCTTTTCCGGGAACAGTCCGGAAAAGCACTGCCACGGTGGCGTTTTACTCGTGGGGGCGGGCCATGCGGCGGTGGTCCAGGGCCTCCTCGAGGACCGCGGGCTCGACGCCCTGCTCGAGCGCGACCTCGCGCAGCGAGCGGCCCGACTCGGCGGCGGCCTTGACGATGTCGGCGGCGCGGTCGTAGCCGATGTGCGGGTTGAGCGCGGTCGCCGTGGCGAGGGTCGCCTCGGCGTGGCGCTCGGTCATCTCCTCGTTGGCCTCGACCCCGGCGACGCACTTCTCGTCGAGCAGGCGCGAGGCCGAGGCCAGTAGCTTGATCGAGTCGAGCAGGTTGCGGGCGATCAGCGGCACCCGCACGTTGAGCTCGAACTGGCCCTGCGAGCCGGCGACGGTGATCGCGGCGTCGTTGCCGATCACCTGGGCGGCGACCTGGATTACGACCTCCGGGATCACCGGGTTGACCTTGCCCGGCATGATCGAGGAGCCCTTCTGCAGCTCCGGCAGGCGCAGCTCGGCGAGGCCGGCGCGCGGGCCGGACCCCATCAGCGCCAGGTCGTTGGCGATCTTGTTGAGCGAGACGGCGTAGACCTTGAGCGCGCCGGAGAGCTCGACCAGCGAGTCGCGGTTGCCCTGCGCCTCGAAGCGGTCGAGCGGCTCGGAGATCGCCAGGCCGGTGTCGGCGGCGAGCCGCTCGCGGACCTTGGCGGCGAACTCGGGGTGGGTGTTGAGCCCGGTCCCGGTGGCGGTGCCGCCGAGCGGGACCTGGCCGACCCGGCGCAGGGTCGCCTCGACCCGCTGGATCCCGAGCCGGACCTGCGCCGCGTAGCCGCCGAACTCCTGGCCGAGGGTGACCGGGACGGCGTCCATCAGGTGGGTGCGGCCGGCCTTGACCACGTCGGCGAACTTCTCCTCCTTGGCCTCCAGCGCCGCCTCCAGCGCGCCCATCGCCGGCAGCAGGTCGTGGGTCACCTCGTCGAGCGCCGCCAGATGGACGGCGGAGGGGAAGACGTCGTTGGAGGACTGGCCCATGTTGACGTGGTCGTTGGGATGGGCGCCGTCGCCGGCGAGGTTGGCGATCACCTCGTTGGCGTTCATGTTCGAGGAGGTGCCGGAGCCGGTCTGGAAGACGTCGACCGGGAACTGGTCGTCGTGCTCGCCCTCGGCGACGGCCTTGCCGGCGGCCGCGATGCGGTCCGCGAGGTCGGCGTCGAGGAGGCCCAGCTGGCCGTTCACCTCGGCGGCGGCGGCCTTGACCCGGCCCAGCCAGCGGACGACCGGGACCGGCACCCGCTCGCCGGAGACGGGGAAGTTGTCGACGGCTTTGGTGGTCTCGCCACCCCAGAGCTGCTCAGTCAAAACAAGCCTTTCGTGGAAGATCGGTGAGGGTCTGGAGGGTATTCCTCCGCTCGGAATTAGGCATCCCTAACCACAATGTATTAGGGTGGCCTAATGAGTGATTCGACAAGCGCCGGAGCGCGATGAAGCCCGACGACCCGGTCAGCCGCGGCGCCGAGCGCGCGATCGACCACCTCAACGAGGACCACGCCGACGCCCTGCTCGACATGGCGCGCGCCTTCGGCGGCCGGCCCGAGGCGACCGCCGCCCGCTGCCTCGACGCCGACACCACCGGCCTCGACCTGCTCGTCACCACCGCGGCGGGCGAGGTCCCGGCCCGCGTCCTCTACCCCGAGCCGATCGCCGGCCCCGAGGGCCTGCGCAAGGCGACCGTCGTGCTGGCCAAGCGGGCGCGCGCCGAGCTGGGACGCGCCGAGCTGGGAGATGAACCCGCGCACGCGTGAGCGCTCGACGGCCCGTCTGCTGGCCGAGCCCGGCCTCCAGCACGACGAGGCGCAATCGGCCCTGGCCGCCGCCTTCGCGGTGACCGCGATGGCCTCGCCCCGGGCCCGCCTCGATGACGCCTCGCTGCCGCTCTTCGGCTGCGCCTCCCGCTGCGTCGCCGCCCAGGCCGAGGCGCTCGCCGACACCCTCACCAACCACCTCTGCCTGACCCCCGACCGCCGCGACCACCGGGCGCTGCTGCTCGACCATGCGCTCAGCGCCCGCGGCGCCCACCCGCTGCAGATCGCCGTGATCGGCCACGAGCTCGGCCGCCGCGCCGGCCTCTCGACCTTCGTCGCCAGCTACGGCGGCGAGCCCTGGACCGTCGTCCGCGGCAGCGAGGGCCTGGCCCTGGTCGGCCCCGGCACCGTGGCCGACCAGCCGACCGCGAACGAGCTGCGCCCGCGCTGCCCGCACCAGGTCGCCCACTCGGTCCTCAGCCGGCTGGAGCTGGTGGCGCCGCCGGAGACGGCCGAGCGCGCCCGACCCCTCCTCCGCGCCCTCCCCGTCCGCCGCCGCTCCTGCGGCTGACCGACGCCGCTCCACGTGGCACACCGCTCCAGGTGGCAGTCCTTTTCCGGGAATAGCCCGGAAAAGGACTGCCACGCTCAGCCGTTGCGCTGGCCGGCGTCGAAGCCGCGTTCGTAGCTGGCGAGGAAGGTTGCCGGCAGGCGCTGGTCGGCGGGGGCGAAGCGGGCGGCGACGGTGAGGCGGCGCAGCAGGTCGGCGTGGATGCCTTCGGTGTCCTCGGCACCCTGCGTCGCGGCGCCGAGCAGGTAGCCGAGCGCGAGGTTGGCGGCGCCGCCGGGATCGGCCCGCGCTGCGGAGTTGAGCTTGGTGGCCAGAGCCACCATCGTTTCGCCGACCGTCGCCAGATCGCCGGCCTGCTGGTTCTCGGCCAGGCAGTCGGAGATCGGCGTCTCGCCGGCGAGCAGCACCTCGCCCGGCGCCGCCTTCAGCGCCGCCCGGTAGGCGCCCTCCGGTTCCAGGCAGGCGACCGGCGTCGAGTCTTCCTTCTGCGAGCCGCACCCGGTCGCCGCCAGCGCCGCCGCGCCAAGCGCCGCGACGCAGCCGAGCAAAGCAGTGACGTTGCGCGCACCCACCCCGCGCATCCTAGGTGGCGCTCCTCACCTCATGACCTTTGTCACCCACAGGGTGACAAAGGTCATGAGGTCGAGGGCGGAGCGGGCGGCTCAGTCGCCGGTGCCGGCGGCGGAGAGGCCGCCGGAGCGGGTCTGGGCGAAGCCGCCGGTCGGGCCGCTCGGCGCCGGGCGCTGCTTCTTGGCCTTGCGGCCCTGCGGCTTGGCTTCGCCTTCGGCGAGGCCGACCGGGAAGACTTCGACCCATTCGGCGAGCTGGAACTGGCGCGCCGGGGCGTGGTTCCAAGAGAGGTGCAGGTGGTGGCCGCAGCCGTGGCCGGCGTCGCCGTCGTAGCCGACCCAGCGGAACGGCGGCAGCGGCTGGTTCTGGACCGGCTCGGCCCACAGCGCCAGCCGCGTGACCGGCGCCCAGACGGCGTCGCAGACGGTGCCGCCGCCAAGCGGGACGACGTCGACGGCGAGGCCGTTGTAGTGGTCGGAGCCGCGGGTGTGGCATTCGTCGCAGCCGACGTGCTGGCCGCTCGGCAGCGGCCCCGAGTAGCCGTCGGTGACGTAGATCGGGTAGCGCTTGGCGATCCAGCGCAGGTCGGGGAGGATCCGGCGGTCGACCATGTCGCCCAGCTCGTGCGGGATCGAGGCCGGGATCGGGACGATCTTGCCCGGCGCGTAGACGAGCCGGGTCGGGCCGGGCGGCGTTTCGGCGGCCGCCTTGGCGACGCCGAGGCAGAGCAGCAGCGGCGCCAGCGAGGCGAGAGCGACGAGGACGACGGGCATCCGGCTGAGGCGGAGTAGCTTCACCCTCTCGCTATCGACGCCCTGAGCAAAGGCTTTAGGGTTGGCCGATGCCTACAGTGAGAGATGCAACGTTCGAGCTGTTCCGGGCGCGGGGGATGACGACGATGTTCGGCAACCCGGGCTCGACCGAGCTGCCCATGCTGGCCGATTTCCCGGCCGACTTCCGCTACGTGCTGGGCCTCCAGGAGGCGGTCGTCGTCGGCATGGCCGACGGCTTCGCGCTCGCTTCCGGCAGGACGACCGTCGCCAACCTGCACACGGCGCCGGGGGTCGGCAACGCGATGGGGGCGATCTTCAACGCCCAGGCCAACCACTCGCCGCTGCTGATCACCGCCGGCCAGCAGGCGCGCGCCCAGATCACGCTGCAGGCCAACCTCACCAACCGCGACGCGACGCGGATGCCGCACCCGCTGGTCAAGTGGTCCTACGAGCCGCCGCGGGCGCAGGACGTGCCGCTGGCGCTGGCCCGCGGCGCCCACCTCGCCTCGCTGCCGCCGCGCGGCCCGGTCTT
>CAZHLT010000333.1:0-1414 GCA_964533285.1 uncultured Conexibacteraceae bacterium
GAAAGGTGGTCTCGGCCCCTTGGTGGAGAGAAGTGTGGTCTCGGCCCTTGCCTCGGCCCTGGGCGCGCGCTTGCGCTCGCCCCGCCCTCGGCCCTCGGCGCGCGCTTGGGAGGGGGAGGGTGGCGGCCGCCCTACCTGCCCACGGAGGGTGGCCGCCCCCCTCCCCCTGCGGCCACGCCTGAGCCCTGGTCGTCCCTCGGCCGGCGCGCCCGGCCACGCTTGGGCCCTTGCCGTGCCTCGCTGGCAGCTCTCGAACCCTCGCTCGTCCCTTGCCCCCCCCGGCCGCGCCTGGGCCCTGGGCCGTCCCTCGCTCCACCCCCGTCCCTCGCCCGGCAACCCCCGGCAACCCCCCGAGCCCTGGACTCCCGGAGCTCCGGGAGTCCTCAGGCGCCCCGGACTACTCCCACTCGATCGTCGCTGGCGGCTTTGAGCTGATGTCCAGCGCCACCCGGTTCACGTCGCGGATCTCGTTGATGATTCGGTTCGAGACGCGCTCCAGCAGGTCGTAGGGGAGGCGGGCCCAGTCGGCGGTCATCGCGTCGTCGGAGGTGACGGCGCGGATCACGATCGGGTAGGCGTAGGTGCGGCCGTCGCCCTGGACGCCGACCGAGCGGACGACGGGGAGGACGCAGAAGGATTGCCAGAGCTGGCGGTAGAGCTCGGCGGCGCGGATCTCCTCCTGCAGGATCGCGTCGGCGGCGCGGAGGATGTCGAGCCGCTCCTTGTTGACCTCGCCGCCGACGATGCGGATGCCGAGCCCCGGCCCCGGGAAGGGCTGGCGCCAAACCATCCGCTCGGGCAGGCCGAGCTCGGCGCCGACGGCGCGGACCTCGTCCTTGAACAGCATCCGCAGCGGCTCGACCAGCTCGAATTCGAGGTCCTCGGGCAGGCCGCCGACGTTGTGGTGGGACTTGATCGTCGCCGCGTGGTCGGAGCCGCCGGACTCGATCACGTCGGAGTAGAGCGTCCCCTGGACGAGGAAGTCGACGTCCTCCAGCTTCTCCGCCTCCTCCTCGAAGACGCGGATGAACTCGGCGCCGATGATCTTGCGCTTGGTCTCGGGATCGTCGACCCCCTTCAGCTTGGCGAGGAAGCGCTCCTCGGCGTCGACGTGGACGAGCGGGATCCCGAACTGCTGGAAGGCCTCGACCACCTGCTCGGCCTCGTTCATCCGCATCAGCCCGTGGTCGACGAAGACGCAGGTGAGGCGGTCGCCGACCGCGCGATGGACGAGCAGGGCGGCGACCGAGGAGTCGACGCCGCCGGAGAGGCCGCAGATCACGCGCCCGTCGCCGACCTGGGCCTGCACGTTCGCCACCTGTTCGGCGATCACCGACTGCGGCGACCACTGCTGCTCGCAGCCGGCGATGTCGCGCAGGAAGCGGGTCAGGATCTCGGTCCCGTAGGGCGTGTG
>CAZHLT010000334.1:0-5452 GCA_964533285.1 uncultured Conexibacteraceae bacterium
TCGGCGACGAAGAGCGCCGTCACCGCCTTCGAACTGCCCAACGACAACGGCTCGTTGGAAGGCTCGGGCGAACTCGGGGTCTACGGCGGCTGGGTCCTCAAGCAGTGGAACTTCCTCCCCTGGCAGGCCGGCGGCGCCGTCCGCCTCCTCTCCCCCGGCGGGATCGACGCCCCCGACGCCTGGCGGCGGCTCGACGAAGTCGGGCGGCCGGGTGCCGAAGGGGTGCGGATCGCCGTCCTCGACAGCGGCATCGCCTACCGCGACCAGGGCCGCTTCCTGCGCAGCCCCGACTTCACCTCCGGCCAGTTCACCAAGGGCTACGACTTCGTCGGCAAGGACAAGCTGCCGCTCGACGAAAACGGCCACGGCACCCATGTCGCCGGCACGATCGCCGAGAAGACCGGCAACGGGATCGCCCTCACCGGCCTCGCCTACGGGGCGAAGCTGATCCCGATCCGGGTGCTGAACCGGCGCGGGGTCGGCAACGCGGCGGTGATCGCCAAGGGGATCCGGTTCGCGATCAAGCACCGTGCCCAGGTGATCAACATGAGCTTCAACTTCGAATGCGGCCAGAAGGTGCCGATGGTTGACGAAGCGCTGCGCGAGGCCTACGAGCGGGGGATCGTGACGGTCGCCTCGGGCGGCAACCTGATCACGGTCGGGCACAGCGGCCAGGTGGTCAAGAACTGCGTCTCCGAGCCGGCCACCGGGCCGCGCGTGATCGGCGTCGGCGGCACCACCGAGGGCGGCTGCCTCGGCTCCTACTCGCTGGCCGGGACGGCGATCGACGTCGTCGCCCCGGGCGGCGGCGAACCGCTCGGCACCTGCCCCTCGGTGCTCTCGCGGCCGATCTACCAGGTGACGCTGAAACCGCAGTCGACCAGCGAATTCGCGATCCCCAGCGACTACACCGGGACCTCGATGGCGGCCGCCCACGTCTCCGGGGTCGTCGCGATGATCCTCGCCAGCGGCGTCCTCGGGCCGCAGCAGAGCCCGCAGGCGCGGGTCAAGGCGGTCACCCGCCGCCTGCGCACGACCGCCCGCGACCTCGGCCTGCCGGCGACCCAGCAGGGCGCCGGCCTGATCGACGCCGGCGCCGCCACGAACCCGGCGATCCAGTAGTCCGGGTCACCACCGGATCTGGGAGTCCCTGGCCAAGCAGATCAAGGACGCAGGCAGCGAGCCGAGGGGAGCGCACTTTGGTGCGTGACCCGAAGGCGAGCGACCGAGGACGCTGAGATGCGCCGGCCAGGGGCGCCCAGGTCAGGTCGTTCTGACGATGATGACGCTGCAGGGCGCGTGATGCGACACGTTGTTCGGCACGCTGCCGAGCAGGAAGCGACGGGCGCCGGTCATGCCCTTGTTGCCGACCACGATCAGGTCGGCGTCGATCTCTTCGGCGACGTTGAGGATCGCGTCCGCCGGGTCGTCCTCGACCGGGTGGGTGCGGACGTCCTCGAGGCCGGCTTTGCGCGCCTCGGCGGCGGCGGCCTCGAGGACGAGGTTGACGTCCTCGCGGGGGCCGATCTCGTGCTGGACGTCGGCCGGCGCCTCCAGCGCCTCGTCGCGGACGCGGCGCGCGGGGACCGGCGAGTAGGCGCTGACGATGCTGAGCGAGGCACCGGCGATCTTCGCCAGGTCGATCGCCTGGTGGACCGCCTCGGCGGCCGTCTCCGACCCGTCCGTCCCAACCACGATGCGAGTGAACACGCGCGACTCCCTCCGTCCGGTCCCTGTACCCGTGCGGTTGATACTAGTCGCGGTGCCGGCAGCGGCGGCCATGCCGGCGACTATCGCTGGCCCTGGACCGGCAATCCGTGAAATCCGTCACCGAGGATTTCCGTCGGCGTCGTCGACAGCCGCACGATCGCGATCACCATCGAGGCGGCGAGACAGACGACGAGGACGATCATTCCTGCCTTCCATATCCAGGGCACGGGGGTAGGGTAGGCGCGATGGGCTTGGAGCGGGTCGCCGATGGGGTATGGCTGCTGCGCGGGGACTTCCGCGGCGCGATGAACGTCTACTTCCTCGAGGACGGCGACGGCGTCGTCCAGTTCGACGCCGGGACGAAGGCGATGCGCAAGGCCGCCGCGTTCGAGGCCCGGCAGCTGGGCGGGCTGAAGCGCGTCGTCCTCGGCCACGCCCACTGCGACCACCGCGGCACCGCGCCTTTCCTCGGCGTCCCCGTCCAGTGTCACCCGGACGAAGTCGCCGAAGCCGAAAACCCGGCGCCGATGCCGCCCTACTGGGACCTCTCGCTGCTGCCGGTGGCGCCGGTCCGCTGGCTCTACCCGACGCTGGCGCGGCGTTGGGACGGCGGCGCGGTGAGGATCGACTCGACCGTCGCCGAGGGCGAGGTGGTGGCCGGCTTCGAGGTGCTCCACTTCCCCGGCCACGCGCCCGGGCTGATCGGGCTCTGGCGCGAGCGCGACCGGCTGGCGATCGTCAGCGACGTCGTCTACCTGGTCGACTCGGCGCGGCTGAAACCGCTGCCCGAGGGCGAGGCGAGCGTCCCCCACCCGGCCTTCTCCTGGGACCACCGGAAGGCGAAGGAGTCGGTCCGGCGGCTGGCGGCGCTGGAGCCGCGGACGGTCGCCACCGGGCACGATCGGCCGCTGCGGGGCGAGAACCTGCGCGAGACGCTCGAGCGCGCCGCCGACAAGCTCTGAGCCGGGAGGGATTGGCGAAACCCCCGCGCACGCCCGGCGGCGGCGGACCACGGCGCTCGCCGGATCGCATACGCGGGTTTCGCCAATCCCTCCCAGTGCCATAAGTTGCCGTCCCTGATGATCGGGACCTACGCCTCGGCGGCGCTGATCTGCGCCGCCTCGCTGCTGGTGGGCCGTGCGGTGCTCTGCCTGGCGGGGCGGCAGCGCTGGTCGTGGCTGGAGCCGGGAGTCGGCTTCGCCGCGATCCTCACCGTGACCGGGGTGCTGGCGCGAGCTCCCGGCCACGGCGCGAGCGCCACGCTCGGCGCGGCGGCGCTGGTGGTCGTCGCGACCGTGGTCGTCTATCGCCTGCCCCACGCGGCGCCGGGGGCGCTGCGGGCGGGGCTGCCGGTGGCGATCGTCGTCGCCCTGGCGTTGGCGATCCCGTTCGCGGTCAGCGGCCGCTGGGGGCTGCTCGGGGTCGGCTTCAACAACGACCTCGGGCTGCACCTGGCTTGGGCCGAGTGGCTGCGCTCGGGCTTCGGCCCCGCCCCCGACCCCGGCTACCCGCTCGGCCCGCACGGGCTGGCGGTGGCGACCGCGACGGTGCCGGGGATCGGCCTCGGCCAGGCCTTCATCGGCGAGATCGTCGCGATCACCGTCCTCACCGGCCTGACCGCGCTGGCGGCGCTCGGCGAGATGCGGCCGGGGCGGCGGCTGCTGGCGGCGGCGCTGGTCGCCCTCCCCTACCTGGCCGTCTCCTACTACGCCCAGGCCGCCTTCAAGGAGACCGCCGAGGCGCTCTTCGTCCTCACCTTCGCCCTCTGGCTGACGACCTTCCCAGAAAAGCAACCGATCCCAGGAGAGCAGCCGGCCTCGGGAGAGCAGCCGCGCGCACCCGAGAGCCCTAGCAGCGCGAGGCCTGGACCAGACACTCAACCGCGAGTAAAGCGAGCGGTGTCTGGACCAGGCCTCGCGCTGCTAGGGCTCCTGCTCCCGGGGCTAGCCCTCGCGGGCGGCATCTTCTTCTCCTACAGCTTTGCCGGCCTCGCCTGGCCGCTGGCGACGCTGGCGCTGTGGAGCCTGACCCGGCCGGCGGTGCGGCGGGCGCTGCGGCCGCGGGCGCTGCTGCGCCTCCTGCTGCGGCCGCTGACGCTGCTGGCGCTGGTCGTCCTCGCCGGGCTGGCGCTGGCCGCCCTGGTCGGCCCCTTTGGCTTCGGCAGCAGCTTCAACAAGGTCGCCGGCAGCAACACCTACGGCCCGGTCTCGCCGCTGGAGGCGCTCGGCGTCTGGCCGACCTCCAACTACCGCCTCGACGCGGTCGGCAGCGTCCAGCTGCCCGGCCTGGCGGGGACGATCGCGGTCCTGGCGCTGCTGGTCGGCGTCGCCTGGTGGGTGGCGCGGCGGCAGACGACGATCCCGATCGCGCTCGGCGCCAGCGCCGCCCTGTACCTCGTCTCGCTGCCCTCCAGCGGCGACTACTCGCAGGCCAAGGCGCTGATGATCATGGCGCCGCTGGCGATGCTCGTCGCCGCCAAACCCCTGATCTGGGAGTTCCCCTCCCTGCGTGGCAGTGATTTCTCACGCTATCCGGGGAAAAGCTCTGCCACGGCGGGTGCTGGGTCGCCGGGGGCGGCTGAGGGGGCGGGGCCACCGGGAGGGGCGGGGCGGTCGGGAGGGGCGGCGGTCGTGCGGGTCGGATGGGCGGTGCTGGCGGTGGCGTTCGTCGGCGGCGCGATCTACTCCAGCTTCCTGGTGCTGCGCGACGCGCCGGTCGGGCCGCCGGGGCACGGGGCCGAGCTGCGCGCCTTCCTGCCGATCGTCCACGGCGAACCGGTCCTCTACGCCGGCCAGGACCGCTACGCGGCCTACGACCTGCTCGGCGCCGACACCCACGTGCCGCTGGTCGAGTTCCCCGACGACGCCGTCGCCCCCAACCCGGAAAAGCCGTTCGACACCGGCGACGCCTACAGCCCGATCGACTTCGACTCCTTCGACCGCTCGACGCTCGACCACTTCCCCTACGTGATCACCAGCCGCGCCGCCTGGAACAGCCAGGCGCCGCCCAACTTCAAGCGGGTCGCGACGACGCCCTCCTTCGTCCTCTGGAAGCGCGACGGCGAGACCCCGCGCGAACGCCACGTCCTGCTCGAGGGCACCGAGGCCGCCGCCAAGGCCGGCTGCGCCTCGCCGGAGATCCGCATCCTGCTCGGCGAACCGGGCCGCGCCTCGCTCTTCCCCGACGCCGTGATCGGCGCCAAAGCGGACTGGAGCGAGGGCAGCGTGCTCGGCACCGGCGAGCAGACCTCGCAGCGGCTGGCGCTGCCGGCCGGCACCTGGAACCTCTCGATCCAGTACTTCTCGCCGTTCGGCCTGACGCTCTCGGCGCCGGGCTTCTCCGAGCACCTGGAGGCGGCGCTCGACGGCCAGCGGCCGAACACGATCAGCCTCGGCAACAACGGCCAGTACTGGCCGGCGGGCCGCTACCGCAGCGACGGCGGCGAGACCGAGCTGACTCTGCGCGCCGCCGACGCCAGCACCCTGCAGAGCCTGACCGGCTACGACGGCAAGGCCTACGTCGGCGAGCTCGTCGCCGTCCCCGCCGAGCCGCACCGCGAAGTCGCCCTGAGCGAAGCCTGCGAGGGCTGGATCGACTGGTACGAGTCGCCGGCCTCGCCATAGCCTCGAAGGTCAAGCGATAGGTCGACAGCCCGCCCCTGCTCGCACCCCACGGGCAGGTAGGGGTGCGAGCAGGGGCGGGCCTGCGTTGGAGGCGGGTTCCCCGAATGGCGTTGTCGGGT
>CAZHLT010000335.1:0-3212 GCA_964533285.1 uncultured Conexibacteraceae bacterium
CCACACCAAGCTGTTCGACCTCGGCCTGCAGCCGACGCTGCTGGGCGCGGAGCTGGTGGAGACGATGCTGCACGCGATCGAGCGCGACAAGGGCAACGCGATCGAGGGCTCGATCGACCCGCGCACCCGCTGGACCCCGGCGAAAAGCCCCGCGGCGCAGGCATAAAGTCGGGCGAGGCCGCGGCGGGGGACACCGGCGCGGCGCTGGTAGCATCGGCTGTCCCGATGAGAGCAGCCGACGCATTGATGGAATCGCTCAAGGCCGAGGGCGTCAAGCACGTCTTCGGGATCCCCGGCGGCGCCAACCTGCCGATGTACGACGCGGTCGTCGACGCCGACTTCCGCCACATCCAGGCGCGCCACGAGCAGGGCGCCGGCCACGCCGCCGAGGGCTACGCCCGCGCCTCCGGCCGGGTCGGCGTCGCCTTCGCCACCTCCGGCCCCGGCGCCACCAACCTGATCACGGCGATCGCCGACGCGATGCTCGACTCGACCCCGACCGTCTTCATCACCGGCCAGGTGAAAACTGAGCTGATCGGCACCGACGGCTTCCAGGAGGCCGATGTGCTCGGCGCCACGCTGCCGTTCGTCAAGCACTCCTTCCAGGTCACCGACCCGCGCCAGATCCCCGAGTACGTGCACGAGGCCTTCCACATCGCCTCGACCGGGCGGCCCGGACCGGTCCTGCTCGACATCCCGACCGACCTCTCGCGCGCCGACATCGAGTACGAGCCGCGCACCGAGCCGGTCGACCTGCCCGGCTACAAGCCCTCGCTGGAGGGCAACATCAAGCAGATCCGGATCGCCGCCAAAGCGATGGCGACGGCGCGCCGGCCGATCCTCTACACCGGCGGCGGCGTGATCAACGGCAACGCCTCCGAGGAGCTGCGCGAGCTGGCTGGGTCCGACGCCTTCCCGGTCACCTCGACCCTGATGGGCCTCGGCGCCTTCCCCGCCTCCGACGACCACTGGCTCGGGATGCTGGGCATGCACGGCACCTTCACCGCCAACTACGCGATGGACAAGGCCGACCTGATCGTCGCCATCGGCGCCCGCTTCGACGACCGCATCACCGGCAAGCTCTCCGAGTTCGCGCCGCACGCGAAGGTGATCCACATCGACGTCGACCCGGCCGAGATCTCGAAGAACGTCGGCGCCCACATCCCGATCGTCGGCGACGTCAAGCAGGTGCTGCCGAAGCTGACCCGCGAGTACCGGGCGCTGCAGACCGACTCCAGCCGGCTCGAGGTCTGGTGGGAGACGATCCGCGGCTGGCAGCGGGAGCACCCGCTCTACTACGAGCCTGGCAAGGACGGCGAGATCAAGCCGCAGTTCATGATCGAGGCCCTGCACCGGGTGACCAAGGGTGAGGCGATCGTCACCTCCGACGTCGGCCAACACCAGATGTGGACCGCGCAGTACTACGGCTTCGAGCAGCCGCGCCACTGGATCAACTCCGGTGGCCTCGGGACGATGGGCTTCGGGCTGCCGGCGGCGATCGGCGCCCAGGTCGCCTGCCCCGAGGAGACCGTCGTCTGCGTCGCCGGCGACGGCAGCCTGATCATGAACATCCAGGAGCTGGCGACCTGCGTCACCGAGCGGATCCCGGTCAAGGTCTTCCTCATGAACAACGGCTACATGGGCATGGTCCGCCAGTGGCAGGAGCTGTTCTGGGACCGCCGCTACAGCGGCGTCGACATGGCCGGCAGCCCCGATTGGGTGAAGCTGGCCGAGGCCTTCGGCGCCACCGGCCTGCGCTGCGAGAACGCCGAGGAGCTGGAGGCGACGATGACCCGGGCGCTGGAGACCGAGGGCCCGGTCCTGGTCGACGTCCGCGTCACCGCCGAGGAGAACTGCTACCCGATGATCCCGCCCGGCAACGCCGCCCGCGACATGGTCGAGGCGCCACGGGGAGCCATGCACGAATGATCACCTCGACCAAGCAGATCAAGGACGCAGGGAGCGTGGCGTGCTCTGCACGCGAGCGACCGAGGACGCCGATATGCGCAGCGTCGAGGTGGTCATGATGGAGGCTGGGACGCCGCAGACGGTCAAGCTGGAGGACCTGCACGTCCCCGGCCAGCTCAGCGGCCGCAAGCACATCCTCTCGATCCTGGTCGAGAACAAGCCGGGCGTCCTCGCCCGCGTCGCCGGCCTCTTCTCGCGCCGCGGCTTCAACATCGACACGCTGGCGGTCGGGCCGACCGACGACCCCAGCATCTCGCGGATCACGCTGACGCTGGACGGCGCCGTCCACCCGATCGACCAGGTGACCAAGCAGCTGCACAAGCTGGTCAACGTGCTGAAGATCCGCGACATGGAGCCGGAGGAGACGGTGGCGCGCGAGATGGCGCTGTTCAAGGTCTCCTCGGCAGTCGAGAACCGGGCCGAGATCATCCAGTTCGCCGAGATCTTCCGCGCCAAGATCGTCGACGTCGCCCGCCGCACGATGACGATCGAGGTGACCGGCTCGGCCGACAAGATCGAAGCCTTCGAGCGGATGGTCCGCCCCCACGGCCTGGTCGAAATGGTCCGCACGGGAGAGATCGCGATCGCCAGGGGTTCGGACTGAATATGACGGCCCCAGACGGCGCCATGCTGCGTCCTCGCCCGCCGAAGTAGCGTTGCTACTACGGCGGCCTGCGTCCTTGCCTGGCACCCTCTGGACCTCGTCATATTCAGCCCGACTGGGGGAGGCGGTCGATCGCGCGCTCTCCCGCGGCAAGCGGACTCTTGTCAGCGTCACCCGCGAGGTCGATATCGCCGACCCGTGCGCGGCGGTCTTCGCCTCGCGGCTGGCCTCCGACCGCTGGTTCTGCTGGGAGCAGCCCGACCGCGGCTTCGCCCTCGCCGGGCTCGGTGTCGCCCACGAGGCAGCCTCGCGCGGGGGCGAGCGGTTCCGTGACGTCGCTGCCGAGTGCCTGCGCAGCGGCGGCGATGCGGTGCTCGACGAGCCGCCGCGGCTGCCGGCCGGTGCCGGGCCGGTATGGCTCGGCGGCTTCGCCTTCGACCCCGACGGCGGCGGCTCCTCGGCCTGGTCCTCGCTGGCACCGGGCTCGCTGGTCCTGCCCGAGCTCTCCCTCTGCCGCAGCGGCGAGCGCACCTTCCTCACCCTGAACGCGCTGCTCTCGCCGGGCGAGGACCGCGCCGCCCGCCTCGCCGCCGCCGCGGCGCGGCTCGCCGGCCTCCGCGCCGACTTGCCGCTGCCGCTG
>CAZHLT010000336.1:0-8789 GCA_964533285.1 uncultured Conexibacteraceae bacterium
CCGCGAAACCCCTCAGGCCGTAGCCGAACGCGAAGCAACCCGCACCGCCTACACCGACCTAGGCGCGACCGGTGCGGCGCAACTGATCGAAGACCGCTTCGGCGAGCAGCTCGCGACCCTCGACGCCGATCCTGCCCGGGCAGAGAATTCGCCAAAAATCGTTCGGTCTACGGGTGTCAGAGGTCGGAAAGCACCGTCGTGCAAGCCTCAGCGACCAACAGGTTCCGAGTCCGCAACTGGCGAGCCTCCAACCAGGCCGGCTCATGGCTTGCGTTGAGCCCTTCTGCCAGCTCGCGTAAACGAGGCAGCACGCGGCGAAGCACGTCTGGCGGCGTAGTCAATGCCACAGGTGCACCGGAGCCCCGACCGATACCTAGATCGTCCAGCAGTAGTCGGAGGTCGTCGCAGTACTCGCGGGCAAGGCGCTCGGCCGCCTCGTAGTTCTCCAAACGCAGCGCCATCTCAATGTCCCGATGCCGCTGAGCCGATCGATGATTTGATCGTAGAGCGCGTCCCGTTGGGCCGCCGTGATCGTCAGACTCACGGTGCCGTACGCAAGGCGTAAAGGGGTTCTAACGCCGCGCCGCTGACGTGCTCGGCGACGTTGGTGAGAACCGCGACAGCCACGAGGGTTTCCACGTAGTAGAAGACGCGCGACGGGTTCAGATCTGGATCGCCGTCCCGAAAGATCTCGACGAGGTGGTCGGCGACCCCGAGGGGCTCGCCGATCCTCAAGATCGCTTCGATGATCGCCTCGCGGGTGGGGTGGGCGATGTGGGGGGCGAGCGCTGGCCAGTCGATCACAGGCTCGCCCCCCTCCATCGTCGTCATGCCGCCCGACTCGGCCGGCACTTGATCGGGGTGGTGGAGGAAGACTTTCTCACTGGTCGTCGTGAGATAGCCAGGGCGACGCCTCCCATGGGAACGGACTGGAACGTCGTCGCCCTGGCTATCGGATCGGGCCTCGATTGCCCCTGCCTATGCTTCTGGCGCTCGGAGGCGATTGACTACTTCAGCGTTCCAGAATGCCCCGCGCGGTTCCATACTGTTTTTTTGAAACAGGTTTCGCCGTCAGTCAGTTTTTCCGGGGCTGAGACGATCCAAGGTTGCCCTCGCGCCTGCCATCGTCGCCCCCACGGGTCTACTGCGCTGGAACCCCATCACCGCCGCGATCACCGTCACCGGATCTTCTCCTGATCGGCTTCGCCGGTTGGCGGACCTGGCCTCGATCTCCACAATCCGTTCCCATGATTCGCGTTGCTCGTCGGCGAGTTCACGACGCCCCTCGGCGTCGAGGCTGAACCAGCTCCACATCAGCCGGACGTTGGGATCGTCCTTCATTTTCCCTGCCCAGAGCGACCCAAGGCTCTCCGCGGTGATGGCTTGAAGGATCAGCGCCGCGTATTGCTGGCGAACCTCTGACGGGAGCGCAGCGGCTTCCTCATCGGTGATCATGGGGAGCTCGATCGCCCTGTAGAAGTGTTGGTCGGTGTTCCGGACCTTCTCTACTCGGGCGACCTCGATCGAGCCGGACTTCGCCAGTTCCTTGATGTGGTGGCCGATCTTGGTCAACGGCTGGCGCGTTAACTGAGCCAGTTCGGAGGCACTGCGGGTGCCTTCATTGAGGATGCAGAGGATTTCGATCCGGATGCGGTGACCGACGCCATAGGAAACTGCCTCCTCGACGCTTCGACCCTCCTCCAAGCTGTTGGCCAACGTCATCGAGAGACCTCCTGTTGATTATCGCTGGGTAGTCAGAAAGGGCAGAGCATAAGCCGTCACATAGAGCGGTTTTTCCCTTCGCTCGGGTTTTAGCCTTCACTCGGGATTTCCCTAGCATCGGCCCTCCTCGTTCTGGCGGACGGGCCAGAGCGCTGAGAAGGGGAGGGGGTGAGGGAATGAGCGTTCGCAAGGAAGCTCCACTGGCTCCGGTCGTGCAGATCTTCAAGCACGGCTAGGAGTGCGTAATCAGGTCGGTCCCGATCTTCACGGGTGGGGATCGGGGCCGTCCCGCATATGGATTGGCTCGGCTTCTTCCGTCGCTCAGGAATGCTCAAGACCCTACCACGAAAATGTAAAGTTTTACATGGAATTGTGCCCATGAAGCGTGGACGATCAACGCGGTGGGCAATCTCGGCAAGAACCTACGAGCTGCCCGCAAGCGCCTGGGTCTCACGCAGGAACAAGTCGCCGAGCGCAGCGGGGTGCAAGCCGGCGAGGTCAGCAGGATCGAGCGCGGCATGCGCGATCCCCAGGTCTCGACGCTGGAAAAACTCGCGGCGGCCGTTGAACTACCGCCCGGCCGGCTCTTGGATTGAACTTGGCGATCTGCGTCGGCCGCTCCGAATGCCGATAGGCATTTTCAGTTCTAAAAGCAGGTAGATAACCGCAAGCACGACTGTGCAAGGATGGCGCGGCTCGGCGGGAGGCTGAGCGCAAAGCAAGACGACCAACAGGGGAGGGGACGTGGGAGGCAAGGGTTGGAGGGTGTCGTGGATCCGCCGTCGGTACGCAGCTTCCATGCTGAGGGTCGGGCTCAGCGCGCTCGCGTTTTCGCTTGTGTGCGCACTTGCAGCACACGCCTCTACCGGGGCCGAAGGTGCCGCTGCGCCGGTCTCTCATCCGACTATCGAGAACTACAACGAAGGCCAGAGCGCCGAACGTGAAGCGGGGCAAGCCGACGGCAGCTCGACCGACCCGGCGGTGGCCGAACGGCTTCCCCACAGCGACCTTGGCCGCGACGATGCACTCCGCCTGCTTAGCCAAACCTTCGGGGCCGAACTGCAGAAGTCGGCGGGGCCGTTTGCAGGTCTGGAAGCCGAGCGTTTCCTCTCGAAGTACGTGGCAGTGATCCCCGCAGGCCCCGGCCAGCCCCATGCCATTTTGCTCGACTCGTCGCTGCCTTTGGTAGCGCCCAATTCCTCGGGGGATCTGGAAGCGGTGGATCTCAGTCTCGAGCACGCTGACGGGGAACTCCAGCCCGCCAATCCGCTGGCGGAGATTGGCATCTCGGAAGAACTCGGCGACGGGATCGAACTGTCCGCTGCGCGCGTCCAGGTCGACCTCGCAGGAGCGCCCAAAGAACGTGCTCCTTCGATCCTGGAAGACGGGGTAGGAGCTGCTTACCCGAACGTCGCCGAGGACACCGATTTCGCGGCTACGCCTACGCCAACGGGGGTCGAGACCTACATGCAGATTCGGTCTCCCGAGGCGCCGCCCAGCCAGACGCTTGAATTGACGATGCCCCCAGGGGCGGATTTGCTGAGAAGCGAAGAAGGGGGAGCTGCCGTTGTCTCCGACGGACAAACGCTGGTGACGATCGCTCCCGCTACGGCGATCGACGCCACCGGCGCTCCGGTGGACGTATCGCTTGCCGTCGCCGATAACCGACTCACCTACACCGTCGAAGCCGAACCCAAGACCGCATATCCGATTCTGGTGGATCCCCTCATCCAAGAATACGTTTGGGGAAGCGGGACCTACACCAACATCGGTGACTGGAAAGCAGAACAAAGTCCGACCCCCTTCGTCTTGGCCACGTCGGCGGCCTGCGGAACTTGGTGTCAAGGCTACCTCGCTCCGGGCTCTCCCGGCCTGTGGATCGCCGCCTGGGATACCTCCTATGACGCACCCGGATATCAGGGAGGATTCTCCTACTACGTTCCGCGGTGGTCATCAGACTGGGCGACCTATGGCGAATCGCCACACAGCTATATCTCCCACGCCAACTACTTCGCGGTTAGTTGGCAGCATCGCAGCGATTCCAATCTGAGCCCGTACCTCGTCACCGGCCTCTGGTCCCCCGAACTCGCGCAGTTTCAGTCGTCGGAATGGTTCGATGGAAAAGTCAACCTGACGCTCGGTGGAAGCGTGATCGGATTGAACGGCAAAAACACGTCAAAGGAGGCCATCTTCACGGTGGTTTCCTCCGACTACCATGTCCTCAGCGCGAGGCGTGATGCGTGGCTTGGCTGGGCGACGCTTGAACTAGCCGACGAAAACCATCCAAAAGGCAACGAACCTGGGATTACCGCTAAATGGGTCAACAATGCTCCGACCTCGCCGATTCCGTTTGAATTCACCGACGTCGGCCTCGGGGTGTATTCGGTGACCGTCAGCGATAACGCCGGCCATAGTTGGAAAACGCTTGAGGGCTGCGTGGGAGTCGCAAGCAACCCGTGTCCCCGGAAGTGGGGCTCGGCGTTCAGCGGACAGCCGGCACTGAATTACGATCCATCCGTCCTGCCGACCGGCATCGACCTAGTCGAACTTGTCGCCGCGGACCCGATTGGGCACACGAATGTAGCTCCGGCTCCTGAAAATCCCAAAGTAGAAGCGCAGCCGGCCCAGATCAAGGTAGATCACCTACAGCCGACGGTTTCCCTATCGGGACCGATGACTGAACAAGCTAGTTTGGGCTACGGTCTCCCTGCTTACACCGTCAAAATCAACACGACTGATGGTGTGGCGGGACAGCCGCAGTCGGGTGTGACTAAAGTCCTTGTGAAGGCAGACGGCGCGGTCCAGAAAGAATGGCTTCAGGCCTGTGCGCAAAGCTGCGGGATGACGAAAGAATGGTCGCTTGAATCGAGCAAATTCTCTAACGGTCAACACACGGTGGAAGTCCTTGCCGAAGATGGTGTAGGGCTCATAACCGCCGCAAAACAGATGGTCGATATAGATCACGATGTGTCCCCTCCCAGCGTGACGTTGTCGGGCACGATGACCGAACAGGCAACTCTCGGAACGACGCTTCCGCGGTATTCGGTCAACGCTGCTGCGACGGACGCCGCAGGGGAAGGCCTCGTGTCATTTTCTGCGGCCTTCGGTTCAAGCGGCTCGGGCAACGGCCAGTTCAACCACCCCGCCGACGTCGCGATCGACCCCGAAGGGCACCTCTGGGTGCCCGATCGCTCCAACAACCGCCTGCAGGAGTTCAGCGCCACCGGCGAATTCATGAATTCGCTCGGCTCAAGCGGCTCGGGCAACGGCCAGTTCTCCGCGCCGAAGTCGATCGCCTTCGCCCCCGACGGCAGCTTCTGGGTCGCCGACTCGGGCAACAACCGCCTGCAGAAGTTCAACAGCAAAGGCGAATTCGTCAAAGCCGTCGGCTCGGCGGGTTCTGGCAACGGCCAGTTCTCGGGCCCCGAAGGCATCGCGATCGACGCCGAAGGCAACCTCTGGGTCTCAGACACCTACAACTACCGGATCCAGAAGCTGAGCTCGGCCGGGGAATTCATCAAAGTCGTCAACCCCGGCGGCATGGGCTCGATCGAACCGACCGGGATCGACGTCGCCAAAGGCAACGTCTGGGTCACCGACTGGGCGGGTAACCGCGTGGTCGAGCTGACCGAAGCCGGCGCCCTGGTGCGCTCCTTCGGCACCGCGGGGACCGGCAACGAGCAGTTCAACCGCCCTGACGCGGTGACCGTCGCCGCCGGCACGGTCTGGATCGGCGATCAGAACAACAGCCGCATCCAGGGCTTCAGCGAATCCGGCGAATACGTCCGGAAATTCGGCACCGCGGGCTCGGGCGCGGGCCAGTTCAGCTTCTCCTATCCCTTCGGCATGGCAGCCGACGGCAAAGGCAACCTCTGGATCGCCGACGCCAACAACAACCGCGTCCAGAAGTGGGCGATTGCCGGAGGAAGTCAGTCCGGAGTGATCAGCACGACGCTAAAGGTGGACGGAAAAGTTGTGGATACCTACAGCCCAGGGTGCGGCGGCCCGCCACCAACGTGCACCATCTCGCGCCAGTGGGCGCTTACGTCGAGCAACTATGCGCCGGGGGTGCACGTCCTCGAAGCCAACGCGAAAGACGCCGCTGGCCTGACTTCGCCTACGAAAACCGTCACCTTCAATATTGAGCCCGATACGATGAAACCGGCTATTGAGCTATCAGGGCCACTGGCCGAAGCCCCAGAGGGCTGGGTCGAGCAAGGACCCTACAACCTCACGGCCACGGCAAGCGACCCAGGGGGATACGGGGCCAAGCAACTCCTGCTGAAGATCGACGAAAAACTTGTCGGCGAAACTGCCGCTACTTCGTGCCTCGACGGGGGTTGTCAGAAGATCAAGACTTGGACGGTAAACGCGGCGCAGTTCCCCGGTGGGGCGCACACCGTCGAAGTAATCGGGCTCGATAACGCCGATAACTCGCAATCCACGACGTTCACCATGAACGTCGACCCAAAAGGCTCGATAGGTGCGGGGGAGAGCGCGGACACGCTTGAAGCGATGGCAGAAACCAGTCCGGTGAACCCCGTTGGGCCGTCGAAGGAAGAAGAAGAATACGAAGGCACCTACCCCGACCTTACGCTCGAAGACGGAGAAGAAGGTATCGAGGCAGCGGGCACCGCTACGCCAGTGACTATAGGGGGCGACGGACCATGCGCAGTGGAAATGGAAAGCCTGGCCAGTGACGCTCTTACCCCTGAGCAGGAAACTGGAGCGGAAGCCAGCCCACTGGCCGGGGCAGGACAGCCTCCGACTAGTGGATCTCTCGGTGATGGCGAAGAAGTGCGGCTGATTCCTGAGGGCGAACCGGTGTCCGTTGCTTCGGATGCTGCGTCAGCCGACCCTTGTGATGCGGTTGTGATGAACGAAGCTGCGGCCGTGGAGACGAACACGTCACAAAGCGTGGATACGATAACTCGCCCGCTGTACGACGGATCGATGATTTTTCAGGCCATACGTGGCCCAGAGGCTCCGGAAGAATATTCTTGGGAATTCCACCTGAGGGAAGGCTTGGAACTCAAATCCATCGACCAGCAAACTGCAGGGCTCTTCTGGACGTCAAATGGCTCTCTCGCGATGGCCATCGGTGCCACGCTGGCTCATGATGCAGCCGGCCGGCAAGTTCAGACGACGTTGGGGGTGACCGAAGGGCATGTCATCACGCTAACCGTTCATTACAAGGCGAGCAATTTCGCGTATCCAATCTTGGCTGGTACCGCTATGCAAGTGGGTTATGAAGCCGCGACGGTGTACTTTCCGCCTGGCACCATGGAAACGGAAGGCGAAGAAGAACCTGCAGAAGAAAGTATCGAAGAAGAAGGCCCACTTGTGATTGCAGCATCTATCTCTCCGCCCGAAAGTAAGCAACAGTTGAGCGGCGCGGAAGCAAGTGAGCTGGAACTGCAGCCATACGATCCACACGCCAAACTTCGGAAGAAATTCAAGTTCACGGTTTGTCGACCGCATCGTGGCTTCGACTCAGACCCAGGCGAAAACGCCGGCGGCCCGGGGGGAGGATCGGCACACATGAGAGAGCAGGCTGAGCATTTGTTCTTCGACTGTCACAACCCGGAACACGAAGGTCTGTTCTGGGCAGTGTCGGTTCATGGCCGGTTTCACATGGTGTTCCACAAGCGCGTCTGGTTGCTCCCCTCGGAGTGGGACTGCAATACCATCTGGGGAGACGAGGGGGAATTGCCAGTCCTAGGAGGGTGTAAAGCGTTCTACAACGAAACTCCACATCAGGCGAACGGCTTCCAGTGGGTGAAAGGACCGATCTATGTTAGGGGCCGCTACCGCTTCCCTGCCTTTCATGGGCATTGGGGCGTTGGGAAACCTGCCTGCCTGACCATCGGAGGGAATCTGTTTCCGAATCCGCGCAAGGCTGGCGATGCTCCTTACGAACAGCCGCTTGTTTATCATCGTCCGGAATACTTGGATCAATTGGGGGAACCTTGTCCGGGTTTGTGAAGTTGAACTTGACTCGAGGCATTGGAGTGCAGGGCCACGATTCCGCGTCTTCAAGGCGCTACGGCCGGGCCTTTCGGGCGACGGCTGCCGGGGCGTCGCTTGTGGCATGCGTTCTGCTGCTCGGCGGCAATGCGGCGAGGGCCGCCGATGGATGGCGTCTTATCGACGGGGACAAAGTCGGCGGCTACCACTGGCGCGCCGAAGTATCCAGCCGCGGGGAATACGCCATCTGTATGGAAGTATCGGTGTTCGGCCGGGAGAGGGATGAACGGAGCGGCGTTGGGCAGTGCTCTGCGCCTTCCCCGCGGCGAGGCATCGTACTGGCGGCGGTGGAGCCGGAGTATCGATCTGGCCGGCCCAAGGTTACTGCGGTGGCAGCTGCTTTCAGCCGATCGGTCGCCAGGGTTGAAGTCACCCTCGTCAATGGTGCGACCGAGTCGCTGCATCTACGCACTATTCGCGGCGCGAAGGCCGTCTCGCGGTATCGGTACGCGGCTTTTGGAAGGCCCGGTCCATGGTGCGTTGCGCGCCTCCGAACCTTCGACGATCGCGGTAGAGTGCTTTGGAGCGTTGGCTGGCGCGAACTCTCGATGGAAGCATCGGAACTGCCCTACTCGCCTCGCCTGGTGTGCTAGCAAGGTTGGAGTTTGGCAGACAGGTCCGTGGCGCCGTTGTTCCGCGGGCGCCTGACCCGTTTGATGGCTCTTTGGGCCGTTTGCGCCGCGATCGGAACCTAGGCCAGGGCTAGGTCCTCGGTTGCATAGGGCGCTCTGCATTCCTCCTGCCTGGATGCCTCCCGAGGATCGCCGCTCCGGCCGGCAAGCTACGGTCCCTGGATAGGTGGATTCCGAGCACACTTGCGGCGCCGGGCCGGTGCATTTCAGTTTCCGACCGAAATCGGCCCGAACAATTCGCACAAAGGCAAGCCCTTCTCCTACCCGGAGCTCAAAGCCCGCATCGGCTCCGTCCTGCGCCGCCGCCTCGGCCGCGGCGAAGGCCCCAACCGGGTCGGCGACCTCGTCATCGACCCCCTCCGCCGCCAGGTCAGCGTCGACGGCAAGGTCGTCCCCCTCGCCCGCAAA
>CAZHLT010000337.1:0-8724 GCA_964533285.1 uncultured Conexibacteraceae bacterium
CACCCTCGGCCTCCTCCTGGTGATCTTCGCCCTGGCCCGGACCCGCCGCGGCGACCTCGCCCCCGCCGCCGTCGGCGCCCACAACCGCGCCCCCGACAGAATCACCAGCGCGCCCCGCGAAGCCCACCCCCCCCACCCCTCCAAGACCACCCCCCGAACCCTCAGCCGTCCCTCCCTGCGCCCCCGCCGTCCCTCGCCCGCCCCCCATCCCGCCCCCTGGCTACGCCCCGCCCTCGTGGGGAACGAGGATCTCGGATGCCTCTTCGGGGGTTAGGTCGGGGTAGAGGGTGCGGAGGAGGGCGATGGCTGCGGCGGCGCCGACCAGTTGGAAGGCGATGAAGGCGGGGACCGAGGCGGGGGCGATGCCGGCGAAGGTGTCGGAGAAGATGCGGCCGAGGTCGATTGCCGGGTTGGCGAAGCTGGTCGAGCTGGTGAAGAAGTAGGCGGCGCCGATGTAGGCGCCGACGGCGGCGGGGGCGAGGTCGCCGCGGCGGGTCCGGGCCAGGGCGAAGATCACCAGGAGGAGGCCGAGGGTGGCTATGACCTCGGCGAAGAGGTGGGCGGGGGAGGCGCGGTGGTGGGTCGAGATCGAGATCGCGGTCAGCGAGAACATCAGGTTGGCGGCGATCGTCCCGGTGATGCAGCCGGCGATTTGGGCGGGAATGTAGGCGAGGGCGTGGCGCCAGCGCAGGCCGCCGAAGGCGGCGTCGACCAGCGAGACCACCGGGTTGAAGTGGGCGCCGGAGACCGGGCCGAAGATGAGGATGAAGGTGAAGAGGCCGGTTGCCGTCGCCGCCGCGTTCTCCAGCAGTTGCAAACCGGTGTCGCCGGGCGAGAGCTGGGCGGCGGCGATCCCCGAGCCGACCACGGCGGCGGCGAGGAAGGCGGAGCCGAGGAACTCGGCGAGCAGGCGCCGGGGCAGCGGGGCGTCGGTCACGGCGGCCAGCCTAAACATTGACAACTGTCATTTCAATAGATATATGTGAATAGATGGCTGTCGATCTCGAGCTCGCGCCGAAGACCAAGCGCCCGGCCGGCGACCCCTGCTGCGAGCCGGTCGTCTACCCCGACGTCCAGCGCGAGGAGGCGCAGCGGATGGCGGCGATCGCGAAGGCGCTCGGCGATCCGATCCGGCTGCAGCTGGTCGATGTCCTCCGCAAGCACGCCGGCAAAGTCTGCGTCTGCGAGCTGGTGCCGCTCTTCGAGCTCTCGCAGCCGACCGTCTCCCACCACCTCAAGGTCCTGCGCGAGGCCGGCATCGTCGAGTCCGAGCGGCGCGGCCTCTGGGCTTACTACTACGTTCTCTCCGAGGCCCTCGGCGAGCTCACCGCCTGGCTCGGGCCCTCCTGCTGCCCGCCGCAGGAGCGCGGCCGCTGATGGCCAACGCGCTCTTCGTCTGCCTCCACAACGCCGGCCGCTCGCAGATGAGCCAGGCGCTGTTCGAACGCGCCGCCGCCGGCCGCCACGGCGCCCGCTCGGCGGGGACGACGCCGGGCGAGCGCGTCCACCCCGAGGTGGTGACGGCTATGCAGGAGCTCGGCATCGACCTCAGCGACCGCGTCCCGCACCGGCTGACGAGCGCCGACGCCGAATGGGCCGACGTCGTGGTGACGATGGGCTGCGGCGACAAGTGCCCCTACATCCCGGGCCGCCGCTACCTCGACTGGGACCTGCCGGACCCGAAGGGCCAGCCCCTCGAGGCGGTGCGGGCGACCCGGGAGGAGATCGCCGCCCGCGTCGAGGGGCTGGTGGCCGAGCTGGACCGCGGCTAGGAATCCCTCCTAGAGCGAGCCGACCGCCTGCTTCGCCGCCTTCAGCACCACCGCGGGCAGCGGGGCGAAGTCGAGCGAGGCGCCGAACTTCGCGCCTTTGGTGATCGCGTAGGTGATAAACGACTTGATCGTCGACTTCTGCGAGGCGTCCTTGGGGACGATCGCGTAGGTGAAGGTCGAGATCGGGTAGGCCGTCTTCGCCGACTTCGGCGGGTCGGCGATGCTGACCGTGTTGCTGGCCGGCACCCTCTTCACCGTCGCCGCCGCGGCGGCAATGTTGGCGAGGTTGGGGAACTCGAAATTGCCGGCGCGGTTCTGGATCGCGGCCACTTTCAGCCCGGCGGCGATCAGGTAGGAGGCCGAGATGTAGCCGATCGCGCCCTGCGTCCGGCCCACCGTCGAGGTCATCCCCGGGTTGCCTTTGGCGCCGACGCCGGTCGGGAACCCGACCGAGGTGGCGAAGCCGACGCTGCGCTTCCACGACGGGCTCGCCTTGGCGAGGAAGTCGGTGAAGGCGTAGGTGTCGCCGGAGCCGTCGCTGCGGAAGACCGGGGTGATCTTGGTGCCTGGCAGCCTGGTGCCTTTGTTCAGCTTCTTGATCTTGGCGTCGTTCCAGTTCTTGATCTTGCCGAGGTAGATTTCGGCGAGGACCGGGCCGCTCAGGTTGAGGCGTTTGACGCCGGGGATGTTGTAGCCGACACCGGTCGCCGAGAGCGCCCAGGGGATCGTCACGCAGCTGCCGCAGGCGGAGGCCTGTTCGCTGGTCAGCGGCGCGTCGGAGGCGCCGAAGTCGACGGTCCGCGCGGTCACCTGCTGGATCCCGGCCCCGGAGCCGACGGCGCTGTACTTGACGCTGGTGCCGCCGGAGGATTCGTAGCCTTTGACCCAGTTGGCCATGATCGGGGCGACCAGGGTCGAGCCGGCGCCGGTGAGGCTGGCCGAGGCGGTCGCGGTGGAGACACCGGCCGTGGCCGTCGCGGCTGCGGCCAGGGCGATGGACAGACGCAGCAACCTGTTGCGAATCAAGAACTTTCCTTTCCGCTTGCTGTGGGAGATCTCGCGTCCCGGAGCGTGGGGCTGGCACGGGGGACCGCCATAGCGTGGCGCCCGCGCGAGCCCGACTTGTTTTCGGGCTGTGAACCAAAAAACCGACGCGGGGCCCGCAGGCCCCGCGTCGGTCGGAGGAACTCCTTTGCGCTTGCCGGCGCTTGTGTTCTTGTCTATAGGGAGCCGATCGCGTTGATCGCGGCCTGTTTGACGACTTTCGGCAGTGGCGCGAAGTCGAGCGCAGCGCCGTATTTCTGACCGAGCGTGACCGCGTACTTCGCAAACTGCTGGAGGAACCCCTTCTGCGGCGCGTCATGCGGGATGATCGCGTACGTGAAGGTGGACAGCGGGTAGGCGTTCTTCAGCTTCTTCGGCGGGTTGGTGATGCTGATCGTGTTGCTCGCCGGGAGCTTCTTCACGTAGGACGCCGCTTCCGCGATGTTGTCCAGGTTCGGCAACGTGTAGGTGCCGGCCTTGTTCTGGAGCGCCGCGGCGCCGAGGCCGGCGGCGATCAGGTAGGAGGCCGAGATGTAGCCGATCGCACCGTCGGTTTTGGTCACCGTCGCGGTGATGCCCTGGTTGCCTTTGGCGCCGACGCCGGTCGGGAACCCGACCGAGGTCGCGTAGCCGACTTCGTTCTTCCAGGCGCTGCTGACCTTCGAGAGGTAGTTGGTGAAGGCGTAGGTGTCACCGGAGCCGTCGCTGCGGAAGACGGGCGTGATCGTCAGGCCCGGCAGTTTCGCTTTCGGATTGATCTTCTTGATTTTCGGGTCGTTCCACTTGGTGATCTTGCCGAAGTAGATCTGGGCCAGGACCGAGCCGGTGAGGTTGAGCTTCTTCACCCCGGGGATCTTGAAGCCGATGCCGGTGGCGGTCAGCGCCCAGGGGATCTGCACGCAGCTGTTGCAGGCGGCGGCCTGTTCCGGCGTCATCGGCGCGTCCGAGGCGCCGAAGTCGACGGTGCGGGCGGTGATCTGTTTGATCCCGGTGCCGGAGCCGACGGCGGCGTAGTGGACGGGGATGCCTTCTTTGATTTCGAAGCCGTTGATCCAGTTGGCCATCAGCGGCGCGACGAGTGACGAGCCGGCGCCTTCGATCGCGGCGGAGGCACTGGCGGTGGCGATGGTCGTCATGGTCGCGATGGACCCGACCGCGGCGAGGAAGACGGTTAGCAACCTTTTGCGAATCAAAGGGGTTGTCCTTTCAGCTAGATGTGTTGAACCTCAGCCAGGTGTCCCCAGTTCGCACCCTGGCGACGGTAGGTTCGCGATCGCGGCCAGGAGTGGTGTGTCAATTCTGTGAACGATTTGTTCACCTCGTGATGTAACAGAGTTGTAAAAGAAATGTGTACGTCCGCCAGGCGTGAACCGCATGGCCAAGCGGCCAGTCGTGGAGTTGTTTCAATCTTGTGAAAATTGCGCCGACGACACTGGAACTCCGTCACAACTGTTCTACGCTGCCCGGCGATGAGCACCGTCGCCCAGACCGCCGACGCTCCTGGCGGGCGCCCGGCGCGCCGCTCCGGTCAGGCCCGGCGCCGCGCCGACCGCTTCGGCGACGCCGCCCTCCTCGGCGTCTGCCTGTTTGCCGTCGGCCTCGCCGCCGCCGTCCTGATCCTGATCGTGCTCGAAGTTGTCAACGGCTCCAGCCTGGCGATCTCCAAGTTCGGCCTCGACTTCCTCACCGGCACCACCTGGCAGCCGAACCCGCCCTTCGAACAGTTCGGCGCCGCGCCGATGATCTTCGGCACCGCCGTCACCTCGTTCTCGGCCCTGGTCCTCGGCGTCCCGATCGCGGTCGCGATCGCGCTCTTCCTCAGCATGCTGGCGCCGGCCGGGGTACGCGGCGTGATCGGACCGCTGGTCGAGATGCTGGCGGCGATCCCCAGCGTCATCCTCGGCTTCTGGGGCATCCTCATCCTGGCGCCGTTCGTCAAGGACAACATCGAGCCCTTCCTCCACGACACGATCGGCTTCCTGCCGATCTTCGGCGACCCGCAGACCACCGGCTCGAGCATCTTCACCGCCAGCCTGATCCTGACGATCATGGTGATCCCGATCATCGCCTCGATCTCGCGCGACCTCTTCCTCACCGTGCCGCAGGAGCTGAAGGACGGCGCCAGCGCGCTCGGCGCGACTCGCTGGGAGGTGGTCCGCGGCGTCGTCCTGCCGACCACCGCCTCCGGCGTCGTCGCCGCCTCGATCCTCGGCCGCGGCCGCGCCCTCGGCGAGGCGATCGCGGTCACCCAGGTGATCGGCGCCGGCACCCAGATCAAAGCCTCGCTGTTCGAAACCGGCGACACGCTGGCGAGCCGGATCGCGGCCCAGTTCCCCGGCAACCTCAGCCAGCTGCACGCTTCCTCGCTCTTCTACCTGGGCCTGATCCTGCTGGTGATCGGGCTGGTCTCGAACCTGGTCGCGCAGTGGATCGGCCGCCGCTTCTCCTACAAGGGGGCGCCGGCCCGATGAGGCTGCGCCGCGGCTCCTCCGCCGAGCTCGACCCGACGGCGCCGCTGGTCGCCTCCGGCAACCTGCGCCGGCGCGAGTGGGTCACCCGGATCGCCGAGGGCGGCGCCACGGCGGCGGCGATTCTCGCGGTCGGTGTCCTCGCGGTCGTCGTCTGGACCGTCGTCCAGCGCGGCGTCGGCGCGATCGACTTCGACTTCATCACCAAGGGGGCGCCGGAGGGGATCGCCCCCGAGCTGGTCGGCACGATCGAGATCGTCGCCATCTCGACCGCGATGGCGATGCCGATCGGCGTCCTCATCGCCCTGCTGCTGACCGAGTACAAGGGCAACCGCCCCTCCGGCCTGGTGCGGACGACGATGGACCTGACCAACGGCCTGCCCTCGATCATCATCGGCCTCTTCGTCTACGGGATCCTCGTCGAAAGCACGAAAACGCAGTCGGGGATCGCCGCCGCGATCGCCCTGGCGATCATCCAGCTGCCGCTGATCGCCCGTGGCAGCGAGGAGGTGCTGCTGCTCGTGCCCGCCAGCCTGCGCGAAGCCGCCGACGCGCTCGGCGTCGCCCGCTGGCGCACCGTCCTCACCGTGATCCTGCCGACCGCGCTCGGCGGCATCGTCACCTCGACCGTGCTCGCCGTCGCCCGCGCCGCCGGCGAGACGGCGCCGCTGATCCTCGTCTGCTCGGGCTTCGACGCCCGCTACTTCCAGCTCAACCCGTTCGAAGCCGTGCCCAACGTGCCGGTCCGGATCTTCCAGCTCTCCGAAGAAGCCAACCCGGAAGGCTTCGCCGAAGCCTGGGGAGCGTCGCTGATCCTCGTCTCCCTCATACTCTTCGCCAGCCTCGGCGCCCGGGCGCTGCTGGCCCGCAGCAAAAGGAAGATCTCCTCATGACCGACCCGCTCCAGCCGCCGCCCGGCGACCCCTTCGCCGCTCCCGCGCCCGCCCGCGTCCGCATCCGCACCGGGCCGCCGCAGGCGGCGGTCACCAGCAGCGCCAACGGCCACTGGCAGCCGGCCCCCGACTCGGTTTTCGAGGCCAGCGACGTCGACATCTTCTACGGCGCCAAGCAGGCGCTGACCGAGGTCTCGCTGGGGATCCCGCGCGGCCAGATCACCGCTCTGATCGGACCCTCGGGCTGCGGCAAGACGACCTTCCTGCGCAGCCTCAACCGGATGAACGACTCGGTCGCCGGCTTCCGCATCGAGGGCCAGATCCTCTACCACGGCCACGACATGTACAGCAGCAAGGTCGACCAGGTCGAGGTCCGGCGCCGGATCGGGATGGTCTTCCAGAAACCGAACCCCTTCCCGAAGTCGATCTACGACAACATCGCCTGGGCGCCGCGCAACCTCGGCATGCGCTCCGGCCTCGACGACCGGGTCGAGAAAGCGCTGCGCGGGGCGGCGCTCTGGGAGGAGGTCAAGGACCGCCTCAAGTCGAGCGCGCTCGGCCTCTCCGGCGGCCAGCAGCAGCGGCTCTGCATCGCCCGCGCGATCGCGATCGAACCCGACGTGCTGCTGCTCGACGAGCCCGCCTCGGCGCTCGACCCGATCGCCACCGGCGCGATCGAGGACCTGATGCACAGCCTCAAAGGCCGCTTCACGATCGTCATCGTCACCCACAACATGCAGCAGGCCGCGCGCGTCGCCGACCGCACCGCCTTCTTCAGCCTCGAGTCGAGCACCGCCGGCGCGGTCGGGACGCTGATCGAGTTCGACGAGACCGAGCGGATCTTCTCGCAGCCGCGCGACCCGCGCACGCGGGACTACGTCACCGGCCGCTTCGGCTAGACCCGATGGCCGCCCGGTTGGCGGCAGGGGGGTCCAGCCGTTGTCGACGTTTTTCGGGCGATAGGGCGGGAAAAGTCGACAACGGTGGCGCTGCCCGGGTCGACGGCGTCGCTCGGTCTTGCGGGTCGCGTCGCCCTGGCCCGGCCGTTCAGCGGCGCAGGATCGCGTCGCCGGAGACCTGCTGCAGCAGCGGTTTGCCGCACTGCCAGCAGTAGGTGGCGCCGCTGGAGTGGGGGGCGCCGCAGGAAGGGCAGGAGCCGGCGGCGCCCGTCTCCTCCATCCGCAGGATCCGTTCGACCTCGCTCAGCTCGGCGTCGGCGTCCTGCAGCTCGGCGGCGCGCCTGACGAGGACCTCGACGCGCATGCTGTTGCGGACCGCCATCTCGTAGGCGAGGCCGCCGAGGTCCCACTGCAGCTCGGCGACGCGGGCGGTCAGCTGGTCGCGGCGCCGCCGCAGGTCGACGACGAACTCCTGCCCGTAGGCGGTGCTGAGGGTGCTGGGCGCGGCTTTGCGCGCGGGGCCGGCGCCTTTCTTGGCGGCGGGCCGTTTCGTCTTCGCCGCGCCTTTGGGCGGGGTGAGCTTCGGGCCGCGCAGCTTCATTCGAAGAAGCTCCCGTCGAATTCGCCGCTTTCGTTGCAGCCGGCGACGCCCTTTTCGCACTTGTCGCCGACGCCGGTGGTCGGCGGCGGCAGTGGCTTCGCGTCGGCGCTCGGCTTCAGCACTTCTTCGGCCGCCTTGCTGGTGCCGCTGGACCCGGTTTCGAGGCTCTTCTCCGCCTTCTTGCCCTTGCCCTTCGACTTGCCCGAGCCACCGCCCTTGGCGGCGCCGGAGCCGCTGGCTTCCGTCGGTTCGGTTGCGGTGCCGCCCCCGCCGCCTTCGACCTTGATCACCTGCGGCGTGTTGCTGGCCGCGGTCTGGGTGCCGTTGTCGCCGGCGCGGCCGATCAGGACGCCGACCCCGATCGCCAGCACCAGGGTGCCGACCCCGGCGATCAGCGCCGCGTTGTTGGAGACCCCGCCGCGCCTGGCTTCGCTCGGCGGCGACGGCGGCGCGGCAGCCGCTTCGGGCTGCTTGGAGGCCTCCATGAAGACGACGGCGTCCATGAACGGCAGCCGCGGGTCGCCGCGGCGGGCGCCGCACTCCAGGCAGTAGCGCTGGTCCTTTGCCATCGGGGCGCCGCAGCTGGGGCAGGCGTCGCCGCCGGCCGAGAGCAGCGAGGAGCTGACCTGGGTCGGCTGCGCCGGCGGCTCGGGGATCGGCGGCGGGACCTGGCCGGTCGGCGGCGGGACCTGGCCGGCGGGCGGTGGGACCTGACCGGCGGGCGGCGGTGAGATCGGGTCGGGGCCTGGGGCGGCCACCGACGGCTGGTTCGCCAGGTCGGCGGGGTCGGGGCCGGCAGTCACGAAACGGATTCTCAGCCCGCCTGTGCGGCGGATTGTTTAAGAGTTGTGAACGAGCGTGGGGTGTGTCTGGGGAGCGAGTGCGGCTCGCGCTCGCGCGGGAACCAGGATCTTCACATTTCCGTTACTTCGCGATTGGAATACTCGCGCTGAGTGAGTACCGGTAAGGAAAGGCCCGGGGACGGGATCGCCAACCGTTCGTGCGGGGAGTGCGGGACGCCCTTCCGCGGCGACCAGAAGTACTGCC
>CAZHLT010000338.1:0-23148 GCA_964533285.1 uncultured Conexibacteraceae bacterium
GACCCAGATCTGCGACGAAGTGGCCGTCTTCGGCGACGACCGCCGCTACGGCACCGTCCGTCCCGCCGCCTGACCCCTCAACCCGCGAGGTCGAGAACCAGGCCCAAGGCGTCGTCGACCCACTCCATCTCGCCACGGGACAGGTGGCCCACCCGGGCACCGAGCTTGGTCGCATCGACCGCGCGCACCATCTCGCACATCACCCTGGTCCGCTCGCCGTCGACTTCGACCTCGGGATGGAAGCTCGCCGGCGGCGTCGACTGCGAGGTGGGACAGATCGCGGCGGTCGAGAGAGCCAGCAGGTCGTCTGCTTGGACGATGACGGCGAAGCGGCGGCCGTGCTGGGCTCGCCCCCTTCCTCGCGGCAGCGTGATCGCGTGCACGTCACCCCGGACCATCCAGCTCCTCCATCAACTCGGCCAGCTCGCGGGCTTCGGCCACGTAGGCAGGGTCGCTCATCAGCTGCCGCGCCTCGGCAGCCAGGCCGCTGCGCCTGCGCTCCCGCTGTGCGGTCTCTTCGATCGCCTGGCGGGCGGCCTCGGCACGGCTGACGCCTCGCAGGCGGGCCAGATCCTCGAGCGCCCGGGCCCCCGCGCGTCCCAGGCGCAGGGAGATCGGCGGAGGGGCGCTTGGCGACATGCGGCGGAGCGTAGCGCGATCCGCACTACGGATTGGCGCGATATCGGTCATGCCCCGATCCTGCCGAGGGAGAGCACGTATGTGGCGCGCAGATTCACAGGCCTCGGTCACAGGCGGAACACGCGAGGCGCGCAACGCGGGCGGCGGGCGGCATCGTCACAATCTCCCGCTGTGCCTGGCGTGGTCATAGTCGGAGCCCAGTGGGGCGACGAGGGCAAGGGCAAGATCACCGATCTGCTCGCCGAGCGCGCTGCCGTGATCGTCCGCTTCCAGGGCGGCAACAACGCCGGCCATACGATCGTCCGCGACGGCGAGGAGTTCAAGTTCCACCTGATCCCCTCCGGGATCCTGCACGCCGACAAGACCTGCGTGATCGGCAACGGGGTCGTGGTCGACCCGCGGGTGCTGCTGAGCGAGATCGACGGGCTCAAACGGGCCGGGATCGGCGTCGGCAACCTGCGGATCTCGGCCAACGCCCACCTGATCATGCCCTACCACGTGCTGCTCGACACCGCCGGCGAGACGAAACTGGGGAAGAACTCGATCGGGACGACGCGGCGGGGGATCGGCCCGGCCTACGCCGACAAGGCGCTGCGGCTGGGGATCCGGGTCCAGGACCTGCTCGACGAGAAGATCCTGCGGACGAAGATCCGGGCGGCGCTGGAACCGAAGCAGCAGGCCCTGCGCGAGCTTGCCGTGCAGCGGCGCAAGCAGCGCAAGGAAGCGGGTGAGGAAGCAAAGGCGCCGGAGCCGGGGGCGACAGCGCCCGATCCGCGGCTCGACGTCCACACGATGGTCGAGGACCACATCAGCTACGGCCACCGGCTCGAGCCCCACATCGCGGACACGGCGCGCCTCTGCTGGGACGCGCTCGACGGCGGCGAGACGGTGATCTTCGAGGGCGCGCAGGCGGCGCTGCTCGACCTCGACCACGGCACCTATCCCTTCGTCACCTCCTCCAACCCGATCGCCGGCGCGGCGACGGTCGGGGCGGGCGTCGGCCCGACCGACATCACCGAGGTCTGGGGGATCGCCAAGGCCTACGCGACCCGGGTCGGCGCCGGCCCCTTCCCGACCGAGCTGGAAGACGAGACCGGCGATCGGATCGTCGAGCGCGGCCACGAGTTCGGGACGACGACCGGCCGCCGCCGCCGCGCCGGCTGGATGGACCTGGTCGCGCTGCGCTACGCGGTGCGCCTCAACCGGATGGACTCGCTGGCGATCACCAAGCTCGACGTGCTGAGCGGGATCGGGCCGCTGCGGGTCGCGGTGCGCTACCGCTCGAAGGAGGGCGCCGTCCTCGACAGCTTCCCCTACCACCAGTCGATCCTGCACTCGGCGACGCCCGAGTACGAGGAGCTGCCCGGCTTCGACGAGGAGATCGGCGAGTGCCGCGAGGAGGCCGACCTGCCGGCCGGGGCGCGCGAGTACCTGCGCTACGTCGCCGACTTCGTCGGCGTCCCGATCCGCCTCGTCGGCGTGGGGCCGGCCCGCGACCAGGTGGTCTGGCTCGACCGCGAATAGCGCCGCACGCAGGGGAAAAGCCTACGCTCGGGTTTGTTGGTCTGCTCTACAGTCTGCAGGTGGCCTCGAGCGGACGCGCAACGCGGCTGAACGAGCGGTTGCCACGGGGGAGACACGGCCTCTCGCGGGAGGTGGTGACGACCTCGCAACGCAACCGCATCAACCGAGCGATGATCGAGGTCGTCTCCGAGCGCGGCTACCCGGACACCCGGGTGGTCGACGTGATCAGCATCGCCGGCGTCTCGCGCAAGACCTTCTACGAGCTGTTCGACAGCAAGGAGGACTGCTTCCTCGCGACCTACGACGCCCTCCTCGACAACCTGCTGGGCGAGTCCACGGCGGCCTTCGAGTCGCGGCCGGGCGCGCCCTGGGCCGAGCGCGTGGCCGAGGGGCTGCGGGCGCTGCTCGAGCACCTCGCCCAGCACCCCAACGAGGCCCGTTTCGCGATCGTCGAGGTGCTGGCGGCAGGGCCGAAGGCGCTGGCCCGGCGCGACGCGGCCCTGCGCCAGTTCACCGGCTTCCTCGACGCCGGCCGGGCCGAGACGACGGTCGAGCTGCCGGGGATCACCGCCCTCTCGCTCGCCGGCGGCGTCAACGAGCTCCTCTACAGCGAGATCCTGCACGGGGCGGTGGCGCGGCTGCCGAGCCGGCTGCCGGACCTGGTCTTCTGGATCGTGCTGCCGTTCCTCGGCAGCGACGGCGCCAGCGCCGAGCGCGAGCGCGTGCGGCGACAGATGGCCGCCAGCTGAGCGCCGCCGGGCGGCGGCGATTGGATCGGGGCCCCTTCCCAAAAACGCAACGGTTTGTTGTCTATTAAGGCGCTCTTTTTCCTGTCGCGATGGGTTTACGAAGCAGACCCGGGTGGGTAAGTTGGCCGGGAGGGAAACGCTTCACCGATTCACGCACAGGTTTCAACGCCCGTGGCTCTGGGATGAGCAGGGGCTCAAAAGGAGAGACATAGGGATATGCGCAAGTACCTGCTGGTCACGCTCGCCCTGGCCGGGGTGATCGCCGTCTCCGTCGCCGGCATCGCGGCGGCGGGCGGCAACAAGGAAAAAGCCTGCGTCAGCAATCTCTGCTTCGAAGCCGGCGGCGCCTTCAGCCCGAAGAAGCTGTCGAAGACGAAGCAGACGCCGATCGCGCTGACCGCCGAAGGCAAGATCAAGACGACCGATGGGACGCACCCGCCGGCGCTGCAGAAAGTCGTCCTCGAAACCGACAAGAACGGCGCCATCGACGTCAAGGGCTACCCGATCTGCAAGGCGGGGCGGGTGCAGTCCCGCGACACCCCGGCCGCGAAAAACGCCTGCAAGACGGCGCTGATCGGAGAAGGCACGACGACCGCCGCGGTCGCCTTCGCCGAACAGCCGGAAGTGATGGTGCACTCGAAGCTGCTGGTCTTCAACGGCGGCTTCAAGGGCGGCACGACGACGCTCTACATCCACGCCTATTTCAGCAACCCGGTGCCGGGGGCGATCGTCACCACGGTGAAGATCAAGAAGGTCCACCACGGCCGCTACGGCCTGGAATCGATCGCGACGATCCCGAAAATCGCCGGCGGCAGCGGCTCGGTGACCCAGTTCCAGCTGAAAATCGACAAGAAATTCACCGCCGAAGGCAGGAAGAAGAGCGTGCTGACGGCGAAGTGCCCCGACGGCCGCCTCCAGGCCCACGCCGTCGCCTACTTCTCCAACGGGCTGAAGGCGACCACCGAATTCGTCCGTCCCTGCACCGGCAAGTGAGCTGGGACGGCTAGACCTCAGGGACAACCCAAGGGACAGGCAGGAGAGGGAAGGGCGGCCCCAGGCCGCCCTTCTTCTTGCGCCGTGCCGCACCGCTTGCGAGAAGACCGGGCCGACCGTAGGCTCCACGGGGTGCGCTCGGCGATCGCGAGACTGACCCTCGGCCTCGGCCTGGCCGCCTGCGCCGCCGCCCTCGCGGCGGCTCCGGCAGCGGCCCAGCAGGTCCCCTGGGGCAGCGGCTGCATGCCGCTGGCGCCGGGGGCGACCCGCACCGCCGCCAACTGCGGCGCCGAGCTCGTCGAAGGGCGGGCGATCGCGCCGCCGGAGGCGCCGCCGCGGGTCAAGCAGGTGATCGCCGCCGCCAACCGCATCAACGACCGGCCCTACGTCTGGGGCGGCGGCCACCTCGGCTTTGTCAGCCGCGGCTACGACTGCTCGGGCGCGGTCGGCTACGCCCTGCACGGCGCCGGCCTGCTGGCGACGACGATGGTGTCCGGGCAGCTCGCCAGCTGGGGCGCGCCGGGAGCGGGGCGCTGGATCAGCATCTACGCCAACGACGAGCACGTCTTCATGGTCGTCGCCGGCCTGCGCTTCGACACCCGCAACAACCCGCTCGGCGAAAGCGGCCCGCGCTGGAAGCAGGCGAGCCCCGAAGCCCGCATCCTCCCCCGCTTCAAGGTCCGCCACCCGGTGGGACTTTGAGGATGCCCTCAGAGCTGCGTCGCGATAACCCCGAGCAGCGCCGCGACCACCGCCACCGCGCTGCCGGCGATCAGCGGGTACAGCCGCTCGAACCGCTCGTCGATGCGAATCAGATGCGCCTCGACGCGATCGAACCGCTCGTCGACCGCGGCGAAGCGCCCGTCGATTCCGTCGAAGCGCCTATCGACCGCGGCGAAGCACTTGTCGACCGCGTCGAAGCGGTGGTCGATATCGACGCGGAGGTCGTCGATCCGTTTCTCGAGCCCGGCCTCGGTCATGGTCTCCATGATGGCACCATCTCAGACAGGAAGTTGCGTGAGGGACGCAGGATGTGCCAACTCGGAAGCGGAACCGTGAAATCTTCGTCGCGATGGCAGCGGGGGCCCCGGGGATGAGCGACCACCTGACGATCGTCTTCTTTCCCGAGGGCGCCTACGGGCCGACCAACAACTGCGTCGGGATCGGCGACGTGCTGCGGGGGCGCGGCCATCGCGTCCTCTTCATCGTCGAGGAATCGTTCGCCGGGACGCTGGCGGCACAGGGGTTCGAGGAGGAGATTATGCGGCTGACGCCGCCGCCCGAGGCGGAGGAAGCCCCGGGCCAGTTCTGGAAGGACTTCATCCGCGACACCGCGCCCGTTTTCCGCCAGCCGACGATCGAGCAGCTGGCGGGCTTCATCGCCCCCACCTTCAAGGCGCTCTGCGACGGCGCCCGCTACGTCGACGACCGCCTGCTCGAGGTCATCGCCGAGGTCGGGCCCGACATCGTCGTCGAGGACAACGTCGTCACCTTCCCGGCGCTGTTCGCCAGCGGCCGGCCCTGGGCGCGGATCGCCTCCTGCAACCCGGCGGAGATGAAGGACCACCTGGTGCCGCCGCCGTTCTCCGGCCTGCCGAGCCGCAACGCGACCGGCTGGGACGACTTCTGGGGCGCCTACCGCGATGCCCACACGACGATCCACACCGAGTTCAGCGAGTTCTGCCGCGAACGCGGGGCGCCGGGCCTGCACGCCGACGACTTCATCCACGAGAGCCCGTGGCTCAACCTCTACCTCTACCCCGAGCAGATCGACTACGAGCGGGCGCGGGCCCTCGGGCCCCACTGGCACAACCTGCAGGCCTGCGTGCGCAGGACCGACGCCGCCTGGGAGCTGCCGCCGCAGCTCGCCGAGCGCGAGGGCCCGCTCGTCTACCTCAGCCTCGGCTCGCTCGGCTCGGCCGACGTCGAGCAGATGAAGAAGCTGGTCGCCGAGCTGGCCGAGACCCGCTTCCACTTCGTCGTCTCCAAGGGCCCCCAGCACGACCAGTTCGAGCTCGCCGACAACATGGTCGGCGAGGAGTTCCTCCCCCAGACCTCGATCCTGCCGCAGGTCGACCTGGTGATCACCCACGGCGGCAACAACACCGTCACCGAGTCGCTCTACTTCGGCAAGCCGATGATCGTGCTGCCGATCTTCTGGGACCAGCACGACAACGCGCAGCGGCTCGACGAGACCGGGTTCGGCATCCGCCTCGACACCTACCGCCACAGCGGCGAGGAGATCGTCGCCGCGATCGAGCGGCTGCTCGCTGACGAAGCGCTGGCGGCGCGGCTGGAAGCCGTCTCGCGGCGGCTGCAGGCGAACCCCGGCACCGAGCTGGCGGCGGACCTGATCGAAAAGGCCGCGCGCGAAGGCTAAGAGGGGACCTCGGGGGCCAGCGGCGCGGTGCAGTTGGGGCAGCGCCGGGCGGCGGCGGAGATCGTCGTCACGCACTCCGGGCAGGTCCGGGTCCCGTCCGGGACGCCGCGCATCTCCTGGTAGGCCCGGTACGGCACGACGACGAAGAAGTAGACGGCGGTGGCGGTGGCGGCGAAGACGATCGCGGCGGTGATGAAGGCGCCGTAGCGGAATTCGCTGTCGTTGATCGTGAAGCTGAGGCTGCTGAAGCTGGGTTCGCCGAAGATCGCGGCGACGATCGGCAGGATCAGGTCTTCGACCAGGGCGGTGACCAGCGTGAAGGTGGCCAGCGCCATCACCAAGCCGACGGCGGCCGTGATCAGGTCGCCTTTCAGCATGAACTCCCTGAAGCCGCGGATGAGCTCGGCCATCGGCTTCCTCTTCGACGGCGGCGGGACACCTGCCGGCGTGCCGGTGTGCCGGGCGCTCCGAGGAGGCGCCTCGCCCGTCGGCCGCGACTATCCCGCCGGGATCGCCTCGAGCCAGTCGAGGTGGCGGCCGCAGAGGGTGCGCGCCCGCGCCGCCGGCACTTCCAGCAGGCGCGGGTCCTGGTTGCGGACCGGGCTGAGGACGAGCGGCCCGATCGGTTCCGGCGGCCCGCCGCTGCCCGGGGCCAGGGTCTGTTCGTCGAGTTCGAGCTCGATCTCGTGGCGGCCGGCGCCGAGGCGGGCGTCGCCGAAGTAGAGGAACTGGGCGTTGCCGTTGAGCTGCTCGGCGACCGAGCCGACTTCCTCGGCTTCGACGTAGGCGTGGAGGCGGTTGCGGGTGCTGCCCTGCACGTAGACGCCGTAGCGGCCGGCGGCCGGCACGTCGACGACGAGGCGGGCGAGGCCGTGGCCGTGCGGGACGACGTCGGGGCTGCCGGCTTCGGTCGGGATCCAGCTGTCGGGGTGGATCGATTCCGAGAGCGAGGCGTAGACGGTCGGCGCCCGTTCGGGCGCCACCACGGTCCCGCCAGCCCCCGCCACCCGCCTCGCCTCGCGCACTTCGCGGCAGCTCGGTTCGGCGCCGGGGTCGTAGAAGTCGCCGAGCGGGAAGTGTTCGGCGACCCCGCCGACGACCTGCGGCGGTCGCTGCCAGACGTCGTAGTACTCGCCGTGGCGGACCAGCGAGTAGATCGAGGGCGGCCGGCTCTGGCCGGGGTTGCGGCGCAGGACCAGCGTCCGGTAGGTGAGCAGCGCCGGGAGGACGATCTGGTCGGTGTCGACCCAGGCGCCCTTTTCGGCTTCGCCGCCTTCGCGCAGCGGGATCGACCGCACCCGCAGCTCGGAAGCGCCCTCGGCGTCGGCGTCGCGGAGGAAGTGGCGGACGCCGTAGGGCTGGTATTCGGTCATCAGCGTCGGCCCCTGCCCGGCGAGCTCGTTGCCGATGCTCTCCAGTTCGCGCAGCTGGTCGTAGGGGGCGAGGCTGACGTCGTGGTAGCCGAGCGCGTTCGACCACAGCACGCCGGCGAGCAGCAGGCCCAGCACCGTCCCCCCCAGCACCCGCTCGACCCGCAGCGCGAAGGCAGCGGCGCCGCCCAGCGCCAGCAGCAGGAAGGCGGGGCTGCCGGAGGCGAGCGCCTTGGCGCCGACCCAGGGCGAGGAGTAGGCGAAGACGGCGAGGCTGCCGATCGTCGTCGCCGCGACGTACAGCAGCGGCTCCCAGGCGCGGCGGCGCCAGGCCAGCACCGCCCCGGCAACCGCGGCGAGCAGCGCCAGCGCGATCAGGAACCAGGTCAGCGGCTGGTTGATCGGGTCGCCGCGGAAGTCGCCGGTGGGCCAGATGCCGACGTACTGGGAGAGCTTCAGCGGCCCGAACAGGTTGCCGAGCTCGGCGGCGCTGGTGAGCCCGCCCTGGGTCGGCGAGAAGACGCCGGCGGCGAAGAGGGCGGGGACGGCGAGGACGGCGACGAGGACGGCGAGCGGCAGCGCCCGCAGAAGGAGCGCGCGGAGGCCGTCGGCGCGCCAGAGCGCCACGGCGGCGAGGGCGAGGAGCGGCCCGATCCAGACCAGGGCGCCGGAGCCGACCATCGTCAACAGCGCCGCCGTCGCCACCGCGGCCGGGATCACCGCGCGCCAGCCGCCCTCGCGGCGCACCGCCGCCGGCGTCAGCGCCGCCAGCGTCGCGATCGCCAGCGCCACCGCAACCTCCTTGATCCCTCCCCAGAGGCTGTAGGCGAAGAGCAGCGCCGACTGGGCGGCGCCGAAGGCGACCAGTGCCCGCAGCCAGCGCGGCTCGAGCAGCGGCCGCAGCAGCCAGCAGAGGCAGGCGGCGAAGATCCCGGCCATCGTCGCCATGTAGGGCTGGACCAGCCAGGCGGGGTCGGTGGCGGTCAGCCGGGCGCCGACCCCGAGCGGGAGGAAGGCGCCGACCGGGTAGCCGGCGGGCAGGTTGACGGCGAGAGTCGTCTGGTAGGTCGAGGGTTCGAGGCCGGAGAGGTCGCGGCCGTGCTCCATCACCCGGTCGACGAAGGCGAGCCAGGTGGCGGTGTCGTCGAGCTTGATGTAGCCGGTGAAGGTCGGGTTGCCGGAGAGCACGACCGGCGCCGCGAAGACGGCGAAGATGGCGAGGGCGGCGAGCAGCGCCGGCGCCTCGGGCAGGCGGCCACGCCACGGCGTCAGCCGCCCTCCCCCCTGCGCCGAGGGGAAGGAGAGGGCGAGCCCGAGCAGGGCGGCGACGAGCACCGCCCAGATCGCCAGCGGCGCCGTCTCGCCGCGCGAGGTGAAAAGGCCGGCGATGACGACGATGACGACGAAGCCGCCAGGCGCCAGCAGCAGGCCCGTCAGGCGGCGGCCGAGGCAGGCCTCGAGCAGCAGCCCGCAGCCGAGACAGAGAGCCGTCAGCAGCAGCGGGAAGAGGATCCAGGCGACGAGCACCTCAGCCCCCCACCGGCACGATCTGGCCCGAGCGGATCAGCCGCAGCGAGCGCCCGGGGACCGGGTCGTAGACCTCGATCTGCAGGTCGTCGCCGGGGTAGGCCAGGTAGACGCTGCCGGCCGAAGCGGGATTGGCGAGCAGGACCGCGCCCCCGGGCCCGGCTTCGACCTCGGTGCCGGAGCTGGTCGCGGTGCGTTCGAGCGCGGCGACGGCGTCCGTCACCTGGTAGGTGCCGACGGTGAGGAAGCGCTGTTCGGGGTCGCCGGCGGCGACCCCCGGCGGCAGGTAGCGCAGGTAGACGTCGCCGCTCGCTTCCTGGCGCAGCTCGAGCCGCGCCGGCGGCCGCTCGCCGGCCCAGTAGACGGCGTGGCCGAGGTCGGATTCGAGCTGCGCGAGCTGGCTGGCGTCGACCAGGTGCGGCGGCGTTTCCACGACCGGCGCCGCGCCGCCGCTCGAGCCGCCGACGATCGCGAGCACAACCGCGACGACGACGAGCGCCGCTGCGACGACGCTGCCGAGCAGCCGCCGACGACGAGCGCCCACGCCAACCTCACCCCGCCCCTTTGCCATCGGGGCGATTCTATTGCCCGGGTCAGATTTCGCTACACGATTTGAAGCCGTATTCGCCGGCGAGCTTGTCGGCTTCGGCGAAGGGCTGAGCTGCGCCTTCGATCGCGACCTCTGGGTTCGATTCGATTTCCGCAACAGCGCTCTGGAAGGCAGCGAGGATGGCTTCGGCCTCCTCCTCTTCACCGCTGGGCAGCGGCAGCTCGGAGAGTTCTTCGCTCATCGACGCGATCGGCGGCAGCGCGACTTCGGTGACCAATTCTTCTTCGTAGGCCTTGGTCGGCTCCTGCGACTGCTTCGGAGTCTTGGAGAAGGCGGAGGTGATCGCCTTGTTCTTCTTTGCTTCGGCAGCGGCGCAGATCTTGTCGCCCTGCGCGATGAACTCGGCCTTGGTCGAGGCTCCAGTCGCGTCGGACGAGCCAGAACCCGATCCGCCGCAGCCAGCGACCAGCACCGCGACGAGCAGCGCCACGACAAGTGCGATGGACCCCCTCTTCAGTCCCATTTCCCCTCCCAACTCACTGATTAGTGCGGGAAATCTATTTCAAAGAAACCGGGCTGTCAACAACCTGCGCGCGAGGGACGAATCCGCCGCGCGCAGGTCGTCTCAGCGTGACCTCGAGCCCTACGGGTAGACCCGTTCGACGGGCGCGAAGGCCGTGTCCACTTCCTGCACGGTCTCGTTGGTCCCGGCCGCGGCCGGGAGCCCGGAGGCGGCGTTGACGAGGCCGTTGATGCTGACCGGGATGAAGCCGAACAGCGTCAGCACGCAACCGCTCGCGCCGGGCGCCGAGAACGAGTTGTCGACGTCGGTCGCGTTGTTGAATGTGAATATTTCCGTCGCTTCGTCGAAGGCGAATTCCGCCTGGACGCCGGTGATCGGTTTGTTCGGCGGCGGCGGGCTCGTCGTGCCTTCGGTCAGGTTCAGCACGATCGGCGAGGAGGCCGAGCCGACGTAGCATTTGCTGCCGAGCGCGGGATTGATCAGGTGCACCCTGATCGGCAGCGTCAGCGTTTCGCCGACCGTCGGTTGACCGACCAGTTCGGTGACCGCATACAGCTGCAGCGCTTCGATGCTGAGGAAGTTGACCAGCCAGTCGAGCCCGGTGAGGCCGATGATTCCTCCGGGCACCAGCTGTTTGACGGGCGAGAGACCGCCTTTGGGGCTGGCGGAGAAGCCACCCAGGCTGGAGTTGACCCCGCCACTCAGCGTCATCGGTTTGCTGATCGGCACGTTCTTGTTGCCCATCTTGAAGTGGCCGCCCTGGATCACGGAGTGGACGCAGAGCGCGATCGACGGGTTTTCACCCGGGCTGGGGCAGCCGGCGAACGCCTCGTACCCTTTCGCCGGCGTGGCGGCTTGAGCGGCTGGCGCCAATAGCCCCAGCGCCGACATGGCGGTGAGCGCGGCCGCAACCAGTGCGGTGCGGTGCTTTCCCTTCATCTCATCTCTCCCTCACTTGGCTCGGTCCTCGCTGGAGGACCCTGATTGAGGGAGTATTTCCTGATTAAAAACTGCTGTGTTGTGGATTTGGGCGATCCGCAAAGCCTCGGCGCAAATCTCCTGCTCACGCCCTACGACGGAAATTCACGCGCGCCGTTACGCGCGGCCCCCGAGGCGAGCGCTCAACGACGGCGCGAGTGTCGCGCCCGCCGCTTCCCGCCCTTCTTCCCCCCGCACTTCACCTGCTGCTTGGTCTGGAACTCATGCAGCTTGCCGTTCTGCCCGCGCAGCTTGACCTTGACGTAGCGCTTGCCGGCGCAGAGGTTCTGGCTGTTTTCGATCACGCCTTCCTTGCCGCCCTTGAGGTCCAGTTCGAAGCGGGTCACGGGAGCGTCCGGAACGCTGGCGAACGTGGTTCGCAGCCTCGCCTTGTTCGACGGACCGACCGAGTCCACGGCGCCGACCAGGACGACGTGGAACTGGCCGTTCAGGTCGGCGACGATGTCGGGGATGTCCCTGACCCCGCCGTTGGAGCGGAAGTAGACCGGGCCCTGCAGCGGTTCGTCCAGCAGCGGCGTCCAGGCCTTGGCGTAGCCGAGGCGCGAGGCCGGCGGGCACTTGCCTTCGGCGAAGAGGGGCCTGATGCAGGGGTTGGCGATCTTCAGAGGGGAGATGAAGGCCGAATGCGGGAGCGTGACGACGGCGCTGCCGATGTTCGCGTAGCCCGATCCCTCCGGGTAGGTGACGACCGAGTGCAGCTTGGGGAAGCCGCCGCGCTTGGTTTCTCCCTTCAGCTGGATCCTCAGGGAGGGCTTGAATGCCAGGGAGGCGCAGCTTGCCGCCTGGTAGCGAGCGGCAACCGTCGCTGGCACGTCATCGCTCGGGGCGAAGACGTTCGCACCCGAGCCGAAGACCGTCGCCAGGGTCGACCCTTCGTTGCATGAGGTGGCGTTGCGCATGAACTCGGACCGGTCCACGTAGACACGCAGGTCGCGGAGCTTCAGCGGGATCCCCTTGAGGATGTGGGGGATCGGGTCGGAGGCGGCGCCGTCGATTTCGCCGACGTAGGTTTCGGGGTCGATCGTGATCGCCTCGCGGGTGACGACGGTGCCGACGTCGAAGGGCCCGGCAACCGCGGGGACGATGACGACAACCGAGAGCGGGTCGCCGCCGAACGGGCCGGCGAGGTAGATCTTCCCCGGTACGTAGGTCAGGGCCGAGCCGACTCCGGCGCCGGCCAGCACGCGGCCGATCTGCGAGGCGGCCGGACAGCTCGGGAAGGCGAGCTCCTGGCGGCCCGTCTTCGCCTTGGCCGCGGCGATCTGGGCATCGGTGCAAGACGGGATCCCGGCCAGCTTGGGAACCACGCCGGCGGGCAGCACGGCGTCGAAGCGGGTCAGGCTCTGCTCGCCGTCAGCGCGGGTCAGGTGCATGTAGAACGGGGAATAGGAGCCGGCCGCGTTGCTCACGGTTCCCGCTTCGAAGCCGGGCCGGAAGGGCGCGGTGCCGCTCGTCGGGCAGGGGCCGCCGCCCGGGCCGGAGCTGACGGTGAAGGTCGAGTCCGAGAGCACCGATTCGCCGCCGGACCACGGCGTGAGGACCGCTTTCGTCGTGTAGGTCCCGCAGAGACCGGGGGTGGCGAGCGGCGCCCGCGGGCCTTCGCGGAAGCGCAGCGTGAAGTGAGAGAACGGCAGCTGCGGGATGTCGTCGACGGTGGAGACGAGCTGGCCGGTCTGCGGGTCGGGCTCGACCTTGCCGGCCTGCTTGATGAAGATCCCGAAGCGGGGGTTCTCGAGCAGCATGTAGAAGGCCAGCAGCGAGCCGAACGGGTTGTCTTCTTGGGCGGCGAGGAAGATCGAGCCTTCCACCGGTTCTTCGATCAGCGGTGATTTGACCAGGACGGTGCCCAGCTTCGAGGATTCCGGGCAGCCCTGATCCTCGGCGCTTGCCGCGTTGTACTGAGCCAGGGTGCAAACGCCGAGCCCTTCCGCGGCGGAGGGGTTGACCGTCACCCCCTCCGGCAGGGTCAGCTGGACCTTCTTGATGTCCGCCTTCGCCCGGCCGCCGGACGAGGTCAGACCGACGTCCTTGACGTCGAGGTCGACGCTGAGGCCGGACGGGCTCTCGCCCTGGGCGGTCGTCGGCTGCGCGGCGATGGTCGGATCGAAGTTGAGCAGCGAGCAACCGGTCATGCCCGTCGGGATCGGCGGTTCCGATTCGTTGTGAGTGAGGATGCTCTGCGGTTCGGTGAAGGCACCCGGGTTCGCCCACGAGTCGGCGGTGAAGATCGTCGCCAGCGGGCCGTTGCAGGCCCGGGGCAGGGTCAGGAACGGGGCTTCGGGGACGTTGACCGGGCAGCTGCCGAGCGAGATCGGTTCCTGGCTGAACTGCAGCGGTTCGCCGACGCAGCTGCCGCGCAGGCTGTCGTGGCTCGAGTTGGCCGGGTTGCCCCAGATCGTCAGCGTCGAGCTGTAGAAGATGACTCCCTGCGGCACGTCGTCGAGGCGAGCGACGAGGTTGTAGGGCGGTTTGTCGTTGACCCCGACGTCGATCACGATCGGCACGTCGAGAGCGACGAAGCCGAGCTTCGCTGCCTCGCCGGGCGACGGCGCCAGGTTGTAGACGGGCACGTGGACGTATTCCTCGACTCCCACGGGGAAGGTGTTGAATTCGGCCTTCACCGCGGCGACGCCGACCGCCGTGGAATCAGGGCAGGAGGCTCGCAGGTTGACTCTCGTGTTGAAGTCGACCGACGAGCATTTGGGCACGGCGCTCTGGCTGCCGACCAGGCCTTCGATCTGGTCGATCCGCATGTCCTTCACTTCCCCGTCGGGGATTTCCCCGTCGACGAGCAGTTCGGTATTCGGATCGGTCGCGCCTTCCGGGACCACGTGCGTATTGAGCCCGAGGGTGGTGCTCATGGCGTAGGGGTGCGATCCGGCCTGCGTGGCGGTCGACCCGTCCTGGTTGGTGAAAATGACGTCGAGTTCGTTGAGGCCGAAGGCAGCCGAGGCCGGCGCCGCTGCGAACAGGGCGAGGGCCACTGCGGCGAACGCGGTCGCGACCAAGCGCCTCACCGTCCCGCCCTCCGGGTCTTGTCGGCTCGCTTGTGCTTCCGGTGCTTCTTGTTGTTCTTCACGCAGACGGTCTTGCCGTTGCGCGTCACCTTGTGCTTGCCCTTGGCGCACTTGCGGGGCTTCGGCTTGGACTGCTCGACTTCGTTGCCGGGACCCACATAGGCCTGACTCGAGGGCGTCGGGTCGCTGGGAGCGGGGGCGGGGCTCTGGCAGGCTTCGCCGACGCAGCCGGGCGGCGGCGGCTGCTGGATCGGGAAGCCGCCGCCAGCCCGGGCGTCGTAGATGTCGACCAGTCCCGGGTCCTGCGGCAGCAGGCTCGATTCGGTGGTGAAGAAGACGTCGCGGCCGTCGGGGCTGCTGTCGATCAGCTGCGAGTCGGCTTCTCCTTCGCCGGACGAGATCAGGTTGAGGCAGCCGTTGAGAGAGGCGTTGAAACCGGCGACCCCCGTGGCGCAGTTGCCGGAACCCGTCGCCTCCCACTCATAGACGTCTTCGGCGGAGTTGGCGTCGCGCGGGGCGAGCTGGTTGACGCTTTCGAAGAAGACCCGTTTGCCGTCGTCGGAGATCACCCGCGGGAAGTGCATCTGGTTCCAGGCGGTCGGGATCTGCGCCGCCGCCCAGAGACCGCCGCGCAGCCTGATGCCGGATGACCGCGCGCCGCTCGGGCGGCAGGAGACACAGGTGAGCTGATCGGCGGCAGCTCGGTAGACGAACACCTCGGCGTCGGCTTCGCCATTCTCGAGATCGGTGTTGTCGTAACCGGTCAGGCGAGCGACCGACATGAAGGCGACCGCACCGCCGTCCGGCGTCACCTGCGCGGAGTGCAGCGACGGCTTCGGTGCGAAGGGCGAGGGTTGCGCGCCGTTGGACACGTCCCCAGCCGCGAGCGTGCCGATGTACTCGAAGCTGCCCGGTTCCCCGAGTTCGTAGAGATAGAGGTTCCACTCTCCCGGGATCGCCCCGGGAGCCTTCACTTCAGTCGAGACGAGGTAGAGCTTGGTCGCGTCGTCGCTCGCCCCGAGCAGGCCCTGGAAGCCGCCGGTGACGGTGGTCGAGGCTTTCGTCGCGAGATCGAAGACCTTGAGAGTCGCTCCTTCGGAGACCACGGCGCGGGACCCGTGCTCCGCGGCCGCGGTCCAGAACCGCCCGGCGGAGGCGGTCACCGGGAAGCTTTCGGCACCTCCGACGCGGACGTAGACCTTCGCCGGCCCGGTCGCGGCGGCGGTCCACCAGACCACCTCGCCGTCGTCGGAGATCGCGTGGTCGATCGTCGCCGAGCGGTCCGGCGCGCCGCCGTTCCCGGTGCCCGCCGAGCAGCCGTCGGCCCAGGGTTCGCCGCCCTCGGACGCCGGCAGGACGCAGACGAGCTGCAGCCCGGTCGCCGACGATTCGTAGAGCTGGGGAACGCCGACCGCGGCGTCGCCGGTCAACTGGCCGGCGCTAACGACAAGCGCCTTCGAACCGTTGGCGGAGACGCCCTCGACCTGGGGCCGGTATTCGTTCACTTCCGGCTTGCCACCGCTTTCGGTCACGGTCGGGACGGTCAGCGGCGCCAGGGTCGTGTAGCCACTTCCACAGAGATCGCGCCGGTACAGGTTCGCCCAATTCTCGGTCCAGCTCGAGGCCAGCGGCTGGTTGGCGTCCTGCAGCAGCCAGCCGTCGCAGAGGTCGTCGGAGAAGGCTTTGTACTGCGAGTCGATGCCTTCGAGGCCCTGCGTGTAGACGCTCGGGCCTTCGCGCTTGGGCGAGATTCCCTTCACCGCCCACCCGATCCCCGCTTCGCGGCGAGCGAGGTACTGGGAGGTGGCGGGAGAGCTTTCGACTTCGCCGAAGGCCCGGTAGGCGGAGAAGGTGAGCTTTTCGCCATCGCTCGCCGCCTGGTTGAGCGCGAGCGGTTCGCCGCTCGTGTTCTCGAGCACCGAGATGTCTGCCCCGTTCTTGTTCACCGGCGAGACCATCTCGTAGGCCCTGCAGTCCGGCAGGTAGCTGCCGGCCCCGGCGCGGAACGCCTGGTTTTCGGGACAGGGAGGCTGGGATCCCTGAATCGGCGAGGTCGTGAAGGTCCCTTCCCCTTCTTCCCCGGTTTTGCCGGTCAAGCCTTTGACGGGCCCACCCCCCGAGCCCTCGGCGACGAAGCGGTAGTGATAGGTGGTGTTCGGATCGAGGCCGCCGAGGAGAACGCCGGCGGTGGTCACCGGCGAGTTGACGACCTGTTTCGTCAGCAGCGAGCCCGGCGCGGTCGGTTCGGTCGCACACGAGCTCACGCTGCAGCTGACGGGGCCGTATTCGACGTAGTAGCGGGTGTCCGACCAATAGCGGGGGTTGATCCTGGCCTTGACGGTGGCATCGGTTGCCGATGCCGAAGTGACGAGCTGTTCGACGATCACCGGGGGATCCTTCGGCGGAGGCGCCAGTTCCAGCGGCGGCGGGCCGTAGACGCTGATCGCCGCCGTCGTCGGTCCGTTTTCGCTCACATACACGTCGTCGGCAAGGCTGCCAACGACCGCCAGGAGGGCCGTCTGTTCCCCCGCTCCAAAGACGGCCGGGGGGGACGCGAATGCGTCGGAATATCCGATCAGCTCTTCCCCGGCCGGACCGTATTCCATGACGCGCGGTTCAACTTCCGGGGAAGCGACGCTTTCAGGATCGAAGATCACGAACAAGTCCCCGTCGCCCCGCCCATCGACCCCGAGGGCTTCGATCCTGCCCTTCACGGGTGCTTCGGCTTTGACCGTTCCCACGACGTGGCCGGTGGCCGCATCAACCCTGTAGACGGAAGGGTTGAACGTGAATTCGTTGACTTCGAGCGCAAAGTAGATATCCCCGGAGGCCGGATCGAGCGTCAGTGCCTTCGGCACTCCCACTTCGGGGAACTGCGAGTTTTCGGCATGGAGGGCAGCAAAGCCGATCTGGCCTTTGTAGGTCCCGTCGGAGTTGAACTCCTCAATTCGGTTCCGGTCACCGACGTAGACAGTGCCATCGCTCCCCACGGCCAGGTAGTTGCCAGTTGAGTTGTTTGGACCTTCGAAGAACCCGCTGCCAGTCCCTTTAACCCCCGCCCCGCAGGTGTGACCGCTTGCGGCGGTACAGACGTTCCCGCTCGTCGTCTTGTCGACTTCGCCTCCGAACATGAGGACGAATTCGCCATTTGGGTTGAAAACCTGAACGCGGGCGTTCACGCGTTCGAGCACGTAGAAGTTTCCGGCGGCGTCGAAGGCGATTCCGTTGGCCTGTTTGAGTTGGCCCGAGCCGGAGCCGAGGATGCCCTCCTTGCAGCCTGATTCGGAAGTGCAGGCCTCCAAGCCGGTACCGCCACTGGTCCCGTTGGCGATCATCCTCACGAACAGACCAGCGGACGGGACGCCACCACTCAAGGGCACACTGCCGTTGCTGGCAGTGAGAGGTTCGACATCGGTTGCGGCCAATGGACCGGCAGTGAAGGTGACGATGTAGAAGCTCGGCGTCTTCCCTGGAACCTGATTGCCGGGGCTCGCGGTGACGGCGACCGCGCCACCTCCGGCGCTGATCGACGGCAGTGCGTTCAGTGCCGCCTCAACTTCCCCGGCGCTGGCGTCGAAGGGCAGGTCCGGCGTCGTCTGCGCTCCGAAGGTCAAGCGGAACTCGCCGGCGGTCGCGCGAAACCGGACTTCTTGACGCTCGTTCACCGCCCCCGGAGCAACATCCCAACCGAGTGCTCTGACGAATTCGCCCCAGGCCGTGAACTCGCTGACGCGGGAGCCGGCCAAGGACGTTTCGACGATGTAGAGATCGCCGGTTACGGGGTCGACGGCAGTCGCCCGGGGCACCCGGAGTTGACCGGCGCCATCCCCTTTCGCGGTGTCTTCGGGGAATTGAGCCAGCAAGGGAGGCGTGGCACCTGTCGCCGTCGCGAGGCCGATCGAAAGATGCAAAGCCGTCGCCGCCGCGATGGCGAGGACCAGGCAGATGCACGCGCGTGCGCCCCGCTTCCTTGCACTCACCTCGATACCCCCCTTTCCCTGGCTGAGCCACGCTAAACGCCGCGGTTCGCTATGGGACTCTAGCGAAACGGGCACGTTCACGCAAAGGAACTCGCCTGCCGGAATCGATCGACGTCACGTCGCCTTCAGCGACTACAGCGAGGGCCGGGATCGCTCCCGGCCCTCACGTCACAGCCAGCCCAGGGATCCTGAGCTATGCGGTCGGCTTCCTATTCGGTGCCTTCCGCTGTAATCGACACTGGCGTGCCGCCGGATTCAGCCGTCACGTTGGTGTCACCTTCGTACGTGCCGGTGCTGACTTCACCCGTGCCGCTGAGCGGGCAGAGGAAGCCGTCTTTTTCCTTGTTGACTTTGATGCCGCTGAGGTTCGCGGTCAGCAGGCCTTTTTCGGGCGAGCCGCCGTTGTTCATGTATTCGACGCCGTTTTCGAACGTCTGTTCACCACCGACGCTGGCTTTGCACGTACCGGCTTCGATGACGATCTTGTTCGAGCCTGTGCAGATCAGTGTCAGCGGGGTCATGTACCATGTTGCGGTACCTGTTGTGCTGCCGATGTGGAGTTTGTAGTGGCAGCCCTGGTTCGTCACCGTGGCGCTGAGCCCGAGGAACGCATTACAGTTGCTGTAGCTCGGTGTCACGTCGACTGTCGTCGCGGGCGACGAGATTTCTTCGGCCCCTTCGAAGTGCGCGGTTTTGCACTTGACTTCGGTGCTGGCGCCTTCGACTTTGAACACGTGCTGTTCTTCGGCGACCTGGTCGGCGATGATTTTCGCGTTGACGTTACCCGCCGTCATCCACTGATTCGCCGACGCCGCCGAGGCCGCGACAGCGCTCATCGCGAAAACCGCGACCAGAGCGAGGCCGAGGACCTTGAGGTTGCGCGTCATTCTCTCTTCCTTTCGTGTCTTGTCTCGCGGGCTGCTGCCCGCTGGCGACGACACTCGCAATCGTGGCCACCAACGGTCAAGGAAGTTCGTGCTGATCAGCTTGATCGCTGCAAATACGCGCTTCAGGAGCGGCGAATCCCCTGCAAGGAACGATCGACCAAATTCTGCGCGCGCGGAAAAGTGCGCTCGTCTATTCGTACGTGGCGCGCTTTGGCGCGTGCTTGAACGCGAAACGGCCGGGCGATATGCCCGGCCGTTTCGTCCAGCCGCTTGTCGAGTTGGTGATCTCGCTCAGGGGCCGGCCGGGGGCGCGGTCACCGCGAAGGTTCCGAAGCCGACGTCCGGACCGCTGGAGGCCAGCACTATCAGGGCGCCGGTCTTGCCCGCCCCGGTGCCGCTGCCGCTGGTCGGGCTGACGCCGCCGGGCGGGATTCCCCCGCCAGCCAAGAAGGCGGTGACGAAAACGCAGAAGTAACCCGGGTCCGCCTCGGGATTCGGGGGAGACGGAGCTTCGCCGGTCCCGTTGTCGCATTCGCCGGGCGGCGTGTCGCCTTCGCCGACCACGATCGTGTGGGCGGCGTTGACCGGAGCCGCCAGCGGGATCGCGAAGGTCGCAGCGGCAAAGCCTTCTTCGTCGAAGGAGTTGGCCCAGGTCCCGGTCTCGGTCTTTTCGGGCGGCAGCACTTCCGTGAAGCCGGCGAACCCGGTTGGGCCGGTTGGGCCGGTCAGGCCAGTCAGGCCGGTGGCGCCTTTGGTGCCGCTCGTGCCCGTGGAGCCGGTTGCCCCGGTCGTGCCGGTTGGGCCGGTCGTGCCGGCGGCACCGGTCGCGCCTTTGGCGCCGTCGGCGCCGGAGCTGCCGTTGGTCCCGTTGGCTCCATCTTTACCGGCTGGGCCCTGAGGGCCGGCAGGACCCTGAGGACCCTGCTTGCCGGCGTATTGCTTGGCAATCGCTTTGACTTCCTTCTTCTGCTTGCCGTTGAGGCCGGCGGCCGCGAGCGCGGTCCCGGCCAGGGCGGCGACGAGCGCCACCACAGCGATGATCAGCCCGGCGGTGCCGAGGCGTTCGTGAAGCTTCGAGAACATCAGCCCTCCCTGTGTCTGTTGATCAAGTCCCGGACCCCCCCTGGCGGAGAGCTCCTGCCTCTTGCTTGCGGCCCGCATCCCACAACGAGCACACAAAGAACTGCGACGTCAACGCAAAATACTCAACTGAAAAAGTCTTTGTCAAGACATAGGAACTGATGTGTAGCGCCCGTTCCCGGCGTCCTTCGACGCCTACGTGGGCTGTTTCGAGCGCAGCAGGCTGCCGTGAAGGCTGTCCAGCAGGGAGCGGGCCAGGGTGGCGTCTCCGCCCACCTCGAGCCAGTCGAGATCGTGGTCGAGAAGGGCGTCCATCCAACCGAGTGCCGGTCCGGAGGCCCAGGCGTCGGCGTGGCCCTGCAGGCGCGAGACGCAGGAGACGACCCGCCCCTCCTCGACCGTGACGAGGACTCCGGCGAGGCCGGAGCCGCCCTCGCCGCGCAGCTCGACGGCGAGGCGGCAGGTGCCGCTGACGTCCGCCGGAAGCCGCAGGAGGGGCACCGCGAGGAGGAAGATCGACTCGACGTCGATGCGGCCGAGCGGAGTGGTGGACGCCGGCGCGTGGCGGCGCTCCCAGCGGATCGCGGCGGCAAGCGGCGCGACCGCCTGACGCAGCCAATCGGTCACCGCGTAGGGCGTGCCGCGGCCGGTGCCGCAGGCAGCCTCGACCTGGCCGGCGAGGCGCATCGCTCCCAGGCGCCGTTCCAGGGACGGGTAGTTGTGCTCGGAGATCAACCGGTTGAGGTCGGTCAGCGAGAGCGGCCGGGCGGCGAGGACGCGGACGATCGCCGCGGACCAGCCGCCGGCGAGCGCTTTGATCGCGCTGCGGGCGGTGCTGGAGCCGAGCTCCAGCGGACCCTCGGGAGCCCGGGCCAGCCAGGCCTGGACGATCTCGGCGACGGCGTGGAGCTCGCGACCGGCACGGCTCAACTCGTAGTCGACGTTGCCCGGGAACTCGTTGCGGCGCTCGCGCTCGAGGACGCCGAGCTCGGTCAGCTTGCGAAGGTGCCCGCGCAGCGTCGTCTGCGGCGGCGAGCCGACCGCGCGGCGCAGGTCGAGGAGCGGGCGCGGCGCTTCCTCGAGCGCCGTGAGGACGTGGACGTTGAGCGGGACGGCGAGCAGCGACAGCACCTTTGCTCCAGCTCGCACCCCGGCATCCCCCTTCCCCTGAACAACGGTCAACGCCTTTTGTTTATATCACTGGAGACACTGATGTCAAAGTTTCCTTCAGTAGTCGAACGACCGTTGACATATCTATTTACTCGACTAACCTTGTCCGTGGGAAATGGCTCTGGCGGAGGAAGATCGGCCGAAGATCCAGCTGGTGACGCTGGGACCCCACGGCACCTGCCATGAGCGGGCGACGATCGCCTATATGGAGTTCCAGGGAGTCGATGAGTTCGAGATCGACTTCATCGGTGACTTCTACGACGGGCTGGAGATGATCCGCGGACGGGAGAACGCGTTTCTGATCCAGTGCTCAGCACATCCGCTCGTCCACGAGATCACCGAGAAGCACTGGCGCGACGTCTTCGTCGTCGACACCTTCATCTATCCGACCAAGGCCTTGGCGGTGCTCAGCCGCCGCGAGGTCGAGCGGCCCAGGACGCTCGGCCTCGTTCCCGCAACTGCCGGCTACATCGACGAGAGCGACTGGGAGGAGATCATCCCGGTGCAGTCGAAGCCGATCGTCGCCGAAGAGCTGCTGGCCGGCCGCTACGACGCCGGCCTCACCCACCTCGAGCACCTCGAGCCGCATCGCGACGAGCTGCGGCTGGAGCTCGAGATCGGCGAAATCGACACCACCTGGGTCGTCTACGGCAACCGCAAGCGCTTCCAGGGCGAGGTGATCGGGATCCCCTCGCGGGAGATCTTCGAGATGGGGGAACCGATGGCCGCCTGATTATCCCTGTAAATCTAAATCTATACTTTAGAATTACAAGGATGTTGAAGAGGCGGATTGGCGCCGAGATAACGGCGCTGCTGGAGCAGATGCCCGCGGTGATCTTGACCGGGCCGCGGCAGGCGGGGAAGACGACTCTCGCCCTCGAGATCGCCGAGAGTCGCCCCGCCGTGTACCTGGACCTCGAGTCCGAAGCCGACAGATCGCGCCTGGCGGAGCCCGAGCTCTACCTCGCGGACCACAGGGACGAGCTTGTCGTCCTCGATGAGATCCAGCGCACTCCCGGGATCCTCGAAGCCCTGCGAGGAGAGATCGACCGTGGCCGCCGGGACGGCAGGGGGTCCGGGCGCTTCCTGCTCCTCGGGTCCGCATCGCTCGACCTCCTGGCCCAGAGCGGCGAGACCCTCGCCGGCCGGACCGCCCTGGTCGAGCTGACGCCCTTCGACGTCACCGAGGTCGGCTCGCGACGGCTGGACGAGCTCTGGATCCGGGGTGGGTTCCCGGACAGCTTCTTCGCCGAGAGCGACCAGGCCAGTCTCCGCTGGCGACGGGAGTTCATCCGCACCTACCTCGAGCGGGACATCCCCCAGCTCGGGCCGCGCATTCCGGCGGAGACGCTGCGACGGCTGTGGACCATGCTGGCCCACCAGCAGGGCGGCCTGCTCAACGCGGCGCAGCTCGCGCGGGGCCTCGGGGTCAGCGGCGTCACGGTAGCCCACTATCTGGACCTGATGGTCGACCTGCTGCTGATGCGGCGACTGCAGCCCCATCTGGCGAACGTCGGCAAGCGGCTGGTGCGGTCGCCGAAGGTCTACGTCCGCGACAGTGGACTCGTCCATGCCCTGCTGGGCCTGGGGAGCAAGGAGGCCGTCGTCGGCCACCCCGTCGTCGGCCCCAGCTGGGAGGGCATGGTGATCGAGAACGTCCTCGCGGTCGTCGAGGGACGTGCCGAAGCGAGCTTCTACCGAACCAGCGGCGGTGCCGAGGTGGACTTGGTGCTCAACTGGCCCGACGGCAGCCGGTGGGC
>CAZHLT010000339.1:0-4964 GCA_964533285.1 uncultured Conexibacteraceae bacterium
CTCGGCGGCAGGTGCGGGTCGCCGGCGATCAGCGGCCCCCCGGTCGCCGAGCGGGAGCCGGAGACCGCCCAGTTGTTGGAGCCGCTGGCCTCGGCGGCGAGCCCGATCGAGCGTCGCACCGCGTCGATCTGCTCGACCAGCGAGAGGCCGTCGCCCGACCAGGCTTCCTGGGTGACGACCGGGTTGTCGGCCGGGTAGGTCGGGTCGAGGCGGGCGGTCAGCTCGGGGCCGAGGGCGCGCACCATGTCGGCCCGCAGCAGCTCCCGCTCCCAGTTGGTCGAGAGCCCGAAGGCGAGCAGCTTGCCGAGGCTGAGGATGTCGACCGGCCGCCAGGGCTCCCACTCGAGCCGCAGCAGCTGCATCTCCAGCGGCTTGGCGCGGGCGACACGGGCGGCGGTGTTGACCCCCTCGCAGACCCGCTCCAGGGTCTGCCGCAGCTCGGGCTCCAGCGCCGCGGCCTCGCGGGCGGCGGCGCGGCGGATGCCGAGCGTGCGCATCAGGCGGTCGACCGGGAGGCCGTCGGCGCCGGCGAACTCGGAGACCCGGCCCTCGACCACGCGGCGGTAGAAGGACATCTGCCAGAGCCGGTCCTGGCCGTGGCAGAAGCCCTGGGCGAAGTGGAGGTCGCGGCCGTCATCGGCCTCGATGTGGGGGACGCCCCAGCGGTCGCGCCGCACCCGCACCCGTCCGTGCAGCCCCGCCAGCTCGATTGTCCCGCGCACCTTGGGCAGCGGCCGTCGCGCCAGCCGGTGCCAGGCGGCCGCCGCCGCGGCCGTCATCAGCCCGGTTCCCGCCACTCCCGCGATCAAGCCCGCCCGGGCGGCGGTCTGCTTCGTCGACCTGCCCATCCGTCGATTATGCACGACGCCTGGCCGGCTGGCCAAGGCGACAGACGGAACTTCATGCCCGACAATGGGTTTGAGATGACGATAAGGAAGATCGCCCTGCTTGCCGTGACGCTCCTGGCCCTCGCGCCCGCCTCCGCTCTGGCCGCCGCCGGCGACCTCGACCGCAGCTTCAGCGGCAACGGCCGGCTCGCGATCCAGGCCGTCGACGACCAGGTCAGCCGCAGCATCGAAGCGAGCCGGCTGCAGCCGATCGCGATGGCGAGCGCGCCGGGCCCGGAAAGCGAGCTCGTCGCCGCCAACAACCGGCGCGTGCTCCGCTACCGCGCCAACGGGCGCCCGCAGACGCAGTTCGGCGGCAACGGGCGGGCGGCGATCCCGACCGCGGCGGGGATGACCTTCCAGCTCGCCGGCCTCGCGGTCGACTCGCGCGGGCGCGTCCTCGTCGCCGGCACGACCGAGCCGCCGGCGGCAGCCGGCAGCGGCTCGCGGCAGGCGCGGGTCAGCGTCTACCGCTTCCTGGCCAACGGCCGGCTCGACCGGAACTTCGGCGAAGGCGGCGTCACCGGCGCCGCGCTCGGCCCGATGGAGGCGACCGGGCTGACGGTCGACTCGCGCGACCGGGCGGTGCTGACCGGGTTTGCGGCGCTGACGCCCTCGTTCTGCAACACGACGCCGGTCTTCCTCAACACGACCACCGTCGCCCGGCTCACGCCCGGCGGCGCCCTCGACCCCAGCTTCGGCAGCGGCGGCACCTTCACCGACGCGCTCGAAGACCCGCAGCTGCCGACGGCGAACGGCAACGGCGTCGTCTACGTCAACCGCACCGAACCGCGCTGCGGGGGCTTTGTCGGCTTCGGCGCCGGCGAGGCCCCGGTGGCCTCGGTCCTCGGGCCGGGCGGCAACCTCCTGCGCCGCTTTCCGCTCAGCCCCGACGGCTCCTACGAATTCCTCGAAACCGCCTCGCTGGCGGTCGACGCCCGCAACCGGATCGTGGTCCTGCTGACGAGGAGCAACGCCGAGGGCGGCGGCAACTTCCACCAGCAGGTCCGCCGCCTGCTGCCGGACGGCAGCCCCGACCCCGACTTCGGCGTCAACTACGGCGAAGCCGGCGTCGTCTCCTCACCGGGCCCGCCCGGCACCCGCCTCGGCGCGCTGACGACCGACGGGCGCAACCGGGTGATCCTCGCCGGCTCGGCGCCGCGGCAGGAAGGCCGCGGCTTCGTCGTCGTCCGCCTCAACGCGGCCGGCAGGCTGCAGACCTGGTTCGGCGACGAAGGCGCCACCAAGGCCGGCTTCGGCAGGCGGGCGACGGCGATGGCCAGCCAGGTCTACCGCGACAGCCGCGGCCGCCTCGTCCTCGCCGGCACGGTTGTGGCGCCCTGGCTGTCGACCGGGCACGGGCTCGCCTTCGCCCGCTTCCTCAGCGGCGGGCGCTGAAAGAGGCTCTCGGCCGCTACTCGGTCAGCGCCTCCGGCAGGCGGTCCTCTTCCTCGAGCTTTTCGAGGTGGGCCTCCATCGCCATCGCCGCCATCGGCAGCAGCTCGGCGGGCACGTCGTCCCAGACCGTCGCCAGCAGGGCGGCGCGGGAGCGCTCGCCCCCGGCGAGGGCGGCAAGCAGGCGGCGCTCGCGCTTCTGGCGGTGCTCCACGTATTCGGCCAGCTTCGCCGCCGGCTCGGTGATCCAGGGGCCGTGGCCGGGGGCGATCAGGTCGAGGTCGTGCGCCTGCAGCAGGGCGAGCGAGTCCATGTAGGCAGCGAGGGCGCCGCCGCCCGGCGGCACGATCGTCGAGCCGAGGCCGAGCACGAGGTCGCCGGCGAAGCAGACGCCACCGGCGATGAAGGCGACGTGGTCGGCGGCGTGACCGGGGGTCGCCACGGCAAGCAGGCCGAAGTGCTCCTCGCCGTGCGCGGGGAGGACGACCTCGACCTCGAGCTGGTCGGCGCCGGCGGTGTGGTCGGCGTGGGAGTGGGTCAGCAGCACCCGGCCGATCCCGCCGCGCTCGGCGGCGGCGGCACGGATCGCCGCCAAGTGGGCCGGGTCCTGGGAGCCGGGGTCGATGACGACGCAGGGGTCGGCGCCGACCAGGTAGGTGTTCGTCCCTTCCAGCGTCATCGGCCCCGGGTTGGGCGCGACGATCTTCGCCACCTCGGGGTGGCCGGGGGCGAGCTCGATCAGCTCGCGACCTCTTTGGCGATCGCCTCGCGGGCGTCCTCGGGTTCGAGGACGACGAGGTCGCCGGCGCCGCGCAGGATCTCGCGCACCAGCCAGGGCTTGCCGGCGTAGGGCAGCTCGACGACGACGGCGCCGTCGGCCAGCTCCTCGACCACGGTCCGCTCCTCGCGCAGCCAGCGGGCGCGCTCGGGCGAGACCCAGACGCGGGCGACCTCGGCGGTCGGCACCTCGCCGTGCGTCATCCAGCCCTCGACCCCGGCGATCTCCTCGACCTCGGGGCGCGGCTCGAAGGTCTCGGCGGAGACGGTCGCCTCCTTGATCCGGTCGAGCTTGAAGTGGCGGATGCCGCCTTTGGTCAGGTCGTAGCACTCGACGTACCAGCCCTCGCGGCCGTTCTCGAGCCGGTAGGGCTCGACGCGGCGGTCGGTGAACTGGTCCTCGTTCTCCTTGTAGTAGGCGAGCTCGAGGACGCGGCTGCCGGCGATCGCGTCGTTGACGCGGCGCGCGACCTCGGCGTCGCCGCCGCCGGAGGGGGCGATCTCCAGGCCCTCCTCGGAGGGGTCGTGGCCGAGCGCCTTGACGATCTTGCGGCGGGCGCTCTGCAGGTCGGACTGCGGCAGGTGGTCGCCGAAGAGGTCGATCGCCGCGACCAGCGCCTTCGCCTCCAGCGGCAGCAGCCGCGCCGGGCGGGCGAAGTTGTCGCCGTAGGGCTCGGAGTCGACCTCGATCTCGTCGCCGAGGATTTCCGCGTAGAGGACGTAGGTGCCGCCGCCGAAGTTGACGACGTTGAGCAGCTCGACGTCCTCGCGCAGCTCTTCCTCGGTCAACTCGAGGCGCCGGCGCAGCTCGGCGATCTGCAGCCGCTCGCCCTTTTTCGCCGCTTCGATCAGGAGCCCGGCGAGGGTGACGAGGCGGGCGAAGCGCTCGGGCCGGATCGCCGCTTCGCCGCGGCCGTTGGCGCGGGCGCGGCGGGGCTGCTCGCGCAGCGGCCGGTCGACGACCTTGGCCGGCTTGAAGCCGTTGTCGTGGCGCTCGCGCAGCAGCTCGACCCGGCTCTCGGCCTCCTCGCGGAGGTCGTCGGGGGCGAGGACGCGGGCGTTGGCGCGCCAGCGCAGGACCCAGGCGATCAGCTCGCGGTGCGAGGCGTAGTCGGTTTCGAAGATGCGGCCCTTGCCGGGGGCGCCGTCGGAGCGCTTCGCCTCGCGCAGCTCGCCGTAAGCGCCGAAGTCGCGCTCGATCAGCCAGGCGATCCGCTCTTTGATGAAGATCTTCGCCCGGCCCTGGATCTCGCCCAGCTGCCAGTCGGCGCGGCTGCCGTAGTCGCGGCGGTCGAAGTCCTCCGGCGGCGAGAAGTCGTGCTCGGCCTTGGAGGCGTAGCCGACCTTGCCCTGGATCCGCGAGAGGCGGAAGACGCGGACCGCGTCGCGCTCGTGCGAGAAGCCGATCAAATAGAACTGGCCGTTGCGGAAGACGAGGTGGTACGGGTCGACCTTGCGCTTCTCGGTCTCGCCCCGCTCCATCGTGTAGTAGGTGAACTCGATCGTCTTGCGGCGGCTGATCGCGGTCTCGATCTTGGAGAGGCGCTGGGAGAGGTCGCGGCCGCCGGCGGAGGCGGTCATCGCCATCTCGACCGGGGCGCGCTCGCCCTCGCTGAGCGGGTTGGGGTGGCCCCAGGCGACCTGCTGCAGCGCCAGCCGCAGCGGCTCGGCGTAGGCGAAGCCGCCGTCGGTCAGCAGCAGCAGCGCCGTGCTCAGCGCCGCCAGCTCGTCGTCGGAGAACTCGATCGCGTCGAGGTAGAAGTTCTCCGGCGGCAGCGAGTAGAGCTCGGCCTCGAAGAAGCCCTCGCCCGGCTTCTCGACGCCGAGCACGATGCCGAGGCTCTCGAGCTCGGCGCGGTCGGCGTAGAAGCGGCGCGCGAAGGCGTCGTCGTTCATGTCGCTGTA
>CAZHLT010000340.1:0-5006 GCA_964533285.1 uncultured Conexibacteraceae bacterium
GCCCGCAGCGCCGGCGTCGCGCCGATCATCCTCCTCTCCGAACCGGCGCCCGAACCGGCGCCGGTCGAAGAAGAAGAAATCGAATACGAAGCGCCGGAAGAAGAAGTCGTCGCAGCGCCGGTCGAAACCGTGACCCCGGAACCGATCTACGAAGAACCGATCGACGAAGAAGAAGGCAGCGAAGAACCGGCGACGCCGCCGCCGCACGAAGTGCCGGAAATCCCCGAAGAAGAAGAGCTGCCGGAAGTCGACCACGTCTTCGTCGTCATGCTCGGCGACAACGGCTACGAAGAAACCTTTGGCGCGACCTCGCCCTCGACTTACCTCTCGCAGACGCTGCCCGCGGAAGGCGAGCTGCTGACCAACTACTACGCGGTCACCTCGGGCAGCCTGGCGAACCAGATCGGGCTGCTCAGCGGCCAGGGCCCGACGCCGGAAACCGCGGCGGGCTGCCCGACCTATACGGACCTGCTGCCGGGGACGATCTCGGCCGAGGGCCAGGTCGAAGGCAACGGCTGCGTCTACCCGGCCGCGGCGGAAACGCTGATCTCGCAGCTGACCGAAGCGAAGAAGACCTGGCGCGCCTACGTCGAGGACATCGACAACGGCGCCGCCAGCGGCCAGCCGACCAGCTGCCGCCACCCGGCCCTCGGCAGCCCCGACCCGAGCCAGCTGCCGCTGCCCGGCGACGCCTACCAGACCTGGCGCAACCCGTTCGTCTACTTCCACGCGATCGTCGACTCGACCGAATGCGAAAAGAACGACGTCGACCTGGAACGGCTGGCGGTCGACCTGAAGAAGCCGAAGACGACGCCGAGCCTCGCCTACATCGTCCCCAACGCCTGTCATTCCGGCGGCGAAGTGCCGTGCGCGGAAGGGGCGCCGACCGGCGCTCTGGCCGTCGAGGAATTCCTCGAGGCGGTGGTGCCGGCGATCGTCGAATCGCCCGCCTACGCGGAAGGCAGGAGCCTGATCGCGATCACCTCGGCGCAGGCGCCGCAGAGCGGCGAACACGCCGACTCGAGCGCCTGCTGCGGCACCCCCGAATACCCGAACATGCCGCCGCGCGAAGAAACCGAGACGACGCCGGGGCCGGTGAAACCGAACGGCGGCGGCGGTCGCGTCGGCCTGCTGCTGATCTCGCCCTACGTGAAACCGGGCACCGTCACCGAAGACGGCTACTACAACCACTTCACGCTGCTGGCGACGCTCGAGGAACTGTTCGGTTTCAGCGCCCTCGGGTACGCCTCCGAACAGCTCGCCTTCAGCAGCACCGTGTTCAACTCCTCCGGCGAGGAAGAATCGACCGTCGCCGGTCGCGCCAAGCACCGCCCGGCGCTGAGCCGGGCGCTCAGTCGAGCAGTATCAGCAGTGCGGTCAGCAGGCCCAGTCCCAGGCCGCTGACCGTCAGCGCCGCCAGCGGCCAGCCGCGCGAGCGCGGGAAGCGGCCTTCGTCGAGCGCCCGCTCGATCGCCACCTGGTGGAGGCTGCCGTAGCCGATCGCGAGGATCCCCCAGAGGGCGAAGCCGACGCCGGCGACGACGTAGGGCCACTCGTCGTGGCCGCCGCCGAGGTCGGGGACGACGCGGCCGACGCCGATCGCCACCGCCAGCGCCGCCAGCCCGGTCCGCCACCAGGCGAGCTGGTTGCGCTCGCTGGCGAGGTGGGTGCGGCGGGTAGCGTCGACCGCCTGTTCGAGCAGGCCCTCGTTGTTGCCGCCGCGCTCCTCGGGCATCGTGCCGATGATGATGGCGCCCGGCGCGGCGGCTGTAAGAGAATCGAAGCTAGGTGGTGACGGCTTCCGGCTCGTCGCCCTCGCTGATCCCGATCCGCGCGTGCAGGCGGCGCAGCGGCGCCGGCGCCCACCAGTTCCACTTGCCGAGCAGCTCCATCAGCGAGGGCACCAGCAGGGCGCGGATGATGCTGGCGTCGATCAGCACGGCGAGCGCGATGCCGACCCCGTTCTCCTTGATGAAGATGATCTTCGAGGTGGCGAAGGCGAGCATCGCGACCGCGAACAGCAGCGCCGCGGCGGTGACGATGCGGCCGGTGCGCTCGAGCCCGATCGCCACCGACTCGGAGTCCGAGGCGCCGCCGTCGCGCGCCTCCTTGATCCGCGAGAGGAGGAAGACCGCGTAGTCGGTGGAGAGGCCGAAGGCGACGGCGAACATCAGGATCGGCATCGTCTGCTCGATCGCGCCCGGGCTCGAGTAGTCGAGCAGGCCCTCGAGGCGGCCGTCCTGGAAGATCAGTACCAGCAGGCCGAAGACCGCGCTGAGGTTGAGAAAGTTCATCAGCAGCGACTTCACCGGCAGCACCACCGAGCCGGTCATCACGAAGAGGATGACGAGGGTGGCGAGGACAATGATCGCCAGCGCAATCGGCAGATGGTCGGCGAGGCTCGCCTGGAAGTCGATGAAGTCGGCGCTGGCGCCGGTCACCCGGGCGCTTGCCCCCGGCGGCGCCGGGAGGTCGCGGATCGCGCGCACCGTGTCCTGGCTGGCGTCGGCGGCGAAGGGGTGGGCGGAGACCACCTCGATCGCCGTCACCTCGCTGTTCAGCCGCCGCGGCGGCAGCACTTCGGCGACGCCGTCGACGGCGTCGACGCGGGCGGCGAAGGCGCGCGCCTGGCCCGAGGTGGCGCCCTCGAGGTCGATCCAGATCGGGGTTTCGTGGTAGGGCGGGAACTCGTTGCTGACCGTGTCGTAGGCCTGGCGAGCGCTGGCCGACTGCGGCAGCACGGTCGGGTCGACGGTGTTGAACTTGATCCCGAGGAAGGGCAGCCCGAGCAGGATCAGGAAGGCGGCCGAGAGGGTCGCGATCGGGACCGGGCGACGCGTGACGAAGCGCGAGAGCCGGTACCAGAAGCCGCTCTCGGCCGGGCGGGCGTCGGCCTCGGCGCGGCGCTGGAGGAACTTCGGCGCGCCGGCGTTGACCCGCGTCCCCAGCATCGTCAGCACCGCCGGCAGCACGGTCAGCGCGATCAGCGCCGCGAACAGCGCCACCAGCGAGCCGCCGACGCCCATCGAGTAGAGGAAGCGCTGCGGGAAGACGAGCAGCGAGGCGAGCGCCGCGGCAACGGTCAGCGAGGAGAAGAAGACGGTGCGCCCGGCGGTGTTCAGGACGCGGCGCATCGCCGCCGGCCCCGGCCCGTCCTTGGCGATCTCCTCGCGGTAGCGGGAGACGATGAAGAGGCTGTAGTCGATCGCCAGGCCGAGCCCGAGCGCGGTCGTCAGGTTGAGGGCGAAGATCGAGATCGAGGCGAATTCGCTGGCGAGGCGGAGGATGAGGAAGGTGCCGACGATCGCCAGGCCGCCGATCATCAGTGGCAGCACCGAGGCGACGAGGCTGCGGAAGAAGAGCAGCGAGAGCAGGAAGAGGAGGGGGAAGGCGAGCAGCTCGGCCGTCCGCAGGTCCTGCTCGACCTGCTTGTTGACCTGCTCCTGGGCGACGGCGAAGCCGCCGACGAGGACGCCGGGGTGGGCGGAGAGCTGGTCGGCGATCGCGGCGCCGGCGTCCTGGACCGCCTTGTCGCCGGTCGGCTTCAGCGAGACGGCGAAGTAGGTCGAGTCGCCGTCGCGGGAGACGAAGGCGCGTGCGCCGGTGTCGTAGTAGCCGCTGACCGCGGCGACGTCCTCGCGGGCGCGGACCTGGTCCTCGAGCCGCTCGACCCGGGCCCGGCTCGCCGGGTCGGCGACCGGCGCGTCTTCGACGACGGCGATCACCGCCGGCGAGCGCAGGCCGGCGGCCTGCAGGCTCTCCCGCGCCTTGACGGTCTCGCTGGTCGAGTCGTCGGCGCCGTAGGGGTCGAGCCTGCTGGCGACCGAGCCGCCGAGGGCGCCGGCGAGGAGGAGGAAGGCGAGGGCGCCGACGGCGATGCGGCGGGCGCTGCCGTCGGCGAAGCGGGCGAGGGCGTCGAACATCAGCTGCTCCCTTCCTTGTCGGCGGCGGCAAGCAGCTCGGCTTCCATCCGCTTGCACCAGTCGGCGAACCACTCGGTGAACTCGATCCCCAGCTGCAGCACGATCATCGGGTAGGGGTCGTCGATCTCCTCTTTCAGCTTCTGCAGCTCGCGCAGTTCGGCGTTCGCCGCTTCGCGGTGGGCGCGCATCGCGCGCAGGATCTCGATCGCCTCCGCCGCCGGCAGGGCATCGGCGAAGAACAGTTTCAGCAGCCCTTCCTCGCGCATCTCGAAGGTCTGCGGCGGCTGGCGCAGCCAGGCCTTCAGCTCCTCCTCGCCGTCGGCGGTGATCTCGTAGACGGTGCGGCGGCGGCCGCCGGTGGGGGAGTCGACGCCGACCACCAGCCCGGCTTCGGAGAGGCGCTTCAGCTCGGGGTAGATCTGGCCGTAGCTGGCGGCCCAGAAGAAGCGGGTCGAGTTGTCGACCAGGGCTTTGATCTCGTAGCCGGACTTCGGCTCTTTGCGGACCATGCCGAGGATCACGTAGGCGGTCGGGCTCAGCGTCTCCATGTCTCTGCCTTATATATCTAGCAGATATATCTGGAAGCGTGATCTCGATCACATAGGGTCATGGCGGTGGCGCTGACTAAGGTCATCGGTGGCGGCGGGAACGAAATCCGCGGAATTCGAAGAGAGGGGCGAGGATGGCGCTCGATCAGAGCAAGGTGGGACAGGTGGTCGCCGAGCAGATGGAGGCGATCGAAAACGACTACGGCGACGACTGCGAGATCGGCGACGTCTGCACGATCGTCGAGGTGGTCGGTCCGCACGGCTCCCACGTCCGGGTGCGCAGCAGCGACATGCGCCCCCACAGCGGCCTCGGCCTGATCCGGATGGCCGAACAGGCGATGCTCGGCAACCTCGGTGGCGCCGACTGACCGGCGGGGGGGGGGGGGGGGGGGGGGGGGGGGGGGGGGGGGGGGGCCCCCCCCGCCCCCCCCCCCCCCCCCCCCCCCCCCACCCCCCCCCCCCCCCCCCCCCCCCCTCCCCAACGGGATGGGCCCCGTACTTCGCAACCCCAGCAGGCGCCGCCGAAGCGAGCCCC
>CAZHLT010000341.1:0-3704 GCA_964533285.1 uncultured Conexibacteraceae bacterium
ACCCGGCTGCACGTCGCCGACGGCGACAAGGTCGAGGTCGGCGAGCAGCTCAACGAAGGCTCGCTCTACCCGGCCGACCTGCTGGCGATCCGCGGCCGCACCGCGACCGAGCTCTACCTGGTCGAAGAGGTGCAGAAGGTCTACCGCGCCCAGGGCGTGGACATCAACGACAAGCACATCGAGCTGATCGCGCGGCAGATGCTGAAGAAGGTGCGGATCGAGTCCAAGGGCTCGACCAGCCTGCTGCCGGGCCAGCTCGAGGACCGCGGCAGCCTCAAGCGGATCAACAAGAAGGTCAAGGAAGAGGGCGGCACCCCGGCCAAAGGCGAGGAGGTCATCCTCGGGATCACCAAGGCCTCGCTGGCGACCGAGTCGTTCCTCTCGGCGGCCTCCTTCCAGGAGACGACCAAGGTGCTCACCGATGCCGCGCTCGAAGGCAAGCGGGACCGCCTCGTCGGCCTCAAGGAGAACGTGATCATCGGCAAGCTGATCCCCGCCGCGACCGGGCTCAAGCACTACCGCACGGTGGCGATCGAGCCGGCGGTGGCGATCGAGCCGCCGAGCGACGAGGACCTGCTCGAAGAAGACGAGCTCGCGGCCGAGCTCGGCGTCGACGGCGTCGACACCCCGGTCGAGGGCTTCGGCCTCTCCTTCGCCGAGGAGCTCGAGGAGCTGGCGCAGGAGATCGAGTCGACCTCCGAAGAGCCGAAATAACGCGAAGCGGCCGGGCCCGAGGCCCGGCCGCTTTCCGCGAGTCTGCGAAAGACCACGCTATGCGTGGTCTTTCGCGGTTTCGCGCATCAACCGGCCCTCGGGGCAAGGGCCTACGCGCGGGTTCACAGGAGGGCTGATACAAGGGGACTCCCTGATTACTGAAAGGATCCTCCGCAATGACCGAGCCCCCGGCCCCCACGACTCCGATCGAACCCGTCTTCCACGGCGCCCTGCCCCAGCGCGGCCTCGACGGCACGCCTTCCTCGACGAGCCACGAGGGTCGCTTCGGGCGCATGTTCCGGAACCTGCCGGTGACGGCGCCGGCTGACGATTCGCTGGTGAAGCTGAGCGAAGCGATGGTTCAGCCGCTGGAGGACGGCGTCCTCGACAAGCCACTCGGCGAGCCGGACGACGACGAGAACACCGCCCAGCTCGACGGCGAGCTGCGGCTGCCGGCGGGCTATACGTACTTCGGTCAGTTCGTCGACCACGACATCACCTTCGACCCTGTCTCGAGCCTCTCCCGGCAGAACGACCCCGACGGGCTGACCGACTTCCGCACGCCCCGACTCGACCTCGACAACGTCTACGGCCGCGGGCCGGCCGACCAGCCCTACCTCTACGACGCCGACCATCTCCATCTCTCGCTCGGCCGGAAGCTTTCCCCCGACCAGGGCACCACCGACCCCACCGCGGGCCCGGACCTGTTGCGCGTCGAGGCGACCGGGCGGGCGATCATCGGCGATCCGCGCAACGACGAGAACAAGATTGTCTCCCAGCTGCAGGCGACGATGATCCGCTTTCACAACACCGTCCTCGACCGGGTCGGGAACGAGAACCGGCATCTCACCCAGGACGACGTCTTCAAGCTGGCGCAGAAAACGGTCCGCTGGCACTACCAGTGGATCGTGATCCACGACTACCTGCGACGCCTGGTCGGGGACGAGGTGATCGACGACATCCTCTCGCCGCAGCCCTACGCGGTCCCCGGCGGCCAGGTGGAGCTGTCCAGGCCGCCGCGGCTCCGCTTCTTCCGCTGGGAGGAGAGCCCATACATGCCGGTCGAGTTCTCCGTTGCCGCCTACCGCTTCGGCCACTCGATGGTCCGGCCCAGCTACCTGATCAACACCGTCGCCGCTGCGGCCCCGCCGGTCGAAGGCGCCAGCCGGATCCCGATCTTCACCCTCGACGAAACGCCGACCGCCTCCCTGGACGGCTTCCAGGCGCTGCCCGACAACTGGGCGGTGCAGTGGCGGTTCTTCCTCAGCGGGATCGAGGACGGGCTCGAAGCGGACCCGCGGCTGCCGCAACCGAGCTACAAGCTCGATGCCCAGCTCTCGCACCCCCTGGGCGCGCTGCCGGACTCGACTGCCGGATCCGAACTGCTGGTCGCTGGCGTCGACCCGTCGATCGCCAAGAGCCTCGCCTTCCGCAATCTTCTGCGCGGCAAGCGCCTTGGTTTGCCGGCCGGCCAGGCCGTGGCGCGGGCGATGGGAATCGAGCCGCTGAGCGAGGAAGAGCTCTACGACGGCGTCTCGATCGAGGCTGGCGTGCGGGAAGATCTCGAAGGTCGAGCGCCGCTCTGGTTCTATGTGCTGAAGGAGGCCGAGAAGCGGGCCGAATCGGCTCACCTGGGCCCGGTCGCCGGCCGCATCATCGCCGAGGTCCTGATCGGCCTCCTCGCCGGTGACCCCCTCTCTTACCTCAGCGTCGAGCCGAACTGGAAACCGGAATTGCCGGCACGCCAGGCCGGGACGTTCACGCTGGCGGACCTGGTCAACCTCGCGATCCCTGCTCCCGAGGCCCCAGTGCCCGACCCGTATCCCTGAGACGCCGCTCTACGAAACCGCAGAAACCCGCCATATAGGCGGGTTTCTGCGGTTTCGGCGTTCCTGGGGCGGCTAGTTGCTGCTGCCGCCGCTGAGGCAGTAGGCGTAGACGGTGATCGATTTGTCTTCGCCGGAGCCGCTGTGGGCGTCGATCCGCCAGCCGTTGCCGTAGCGGAAGTTGGCCGACTGGTGGATCAGGTAGGAGGAGCTGAAGCCGCCGCCGCTGATCACGGTCGTGCCGGTTGGGCAGTTGACGGTGACGGTCGCGTTGGCGTTGGCTTTGATCGTCGCGCTTTCAGACACCTGGACGATGCTGCCGAGCTCGGAGGCACGGACGCTGCCGTTCTGCAGCTCGCTGGAGCCGACGGAGCCCGGACCGAGGTCGCTTTCGGTCAGCGACTGGTCGGCGACCTCGGAGCTGGTCACGGAGGCCGTGCCCAGGTCCTGGTTGGTCAGCGACTCGTCTTCGACCTTGAGCGAGTCGACCGAGTTTTCGGCGAGCTGGTCCTTGCCGATCGCCGCCGGGGCGATTTTCGGCGTCTTCACCGAGCCGTCGCGGAGGTCGACGGTGCGGACCGTGTTGTCGGCGATCTGCGGCGAGCGGACGCTGTTCTTGGCGATGCCGACCGCGAAGGCGCTGCCGGTCAGGGCGAGGAACAGGGCCACGCAGCTGACGATCATCGCCGGCGAAACGCGGGGGAAACGGATCTTGCTGGTCATCGGGGGCTCCTTTCGGTTGGTTTTCAAATCCCGATGGACCCAGCTTCGGGCTGATCGCCGTCCCGCTCTACGGACCCCAGGGGTGGTCTCGCTCACCCCTGCCGACTACGTGTGCTGAGGATTAGCGCCTCCGACCTCGACCCCGTCAGGGTGGGGTCAGGGTCGGAGACGCGATGAGCCGACCATCCACGCCCGGGGAGGTGCCGGCCACCCCTCTCTGAGCAGGTAGGGCGGCCGGCACCCTCCCCTCCCGGGCCCAGGCCTGCGAATCGCGTGGTTCCTTTGTCCTTCGGAGCCGGACAAAGGAACCGCGGGGACGGACAGACGGCTCCTTCCCCATCCCGTGGTTCCTTTGTCCCCGCGAGGGGGGCAAAGGACCCACGCCCCTTGGGGGTGGCGGGTCGGCGGCGGGGGCGCCGGCGCCCCAACCGGGCCTCGGGG
>CAZHLT010000342.1:0-3148 GCA_964533285.1 uncultured Conexibacteraceae bacterium
AGGCCGTACAAAGCCGACAACGGCGAAGAGCTGACGGCTGCCCCTCGAAACGGCCCCGAACCCGGGTCTGACCCGCACCCCCTACCAGCCCTTGTGGGGGGGCGGGTCAGGCCCCACAACCGATCGAGCCGCGCAGGGCTCGCCGGAGGCGCCGGCTCAGACCGCCTTGGCGGCCATCCGCTCGGGACTGACGCGGACTACGTCCCAGACCAGGTTCACCTTCTCGAGCCCGTCGATGACGAGGGCCGAGATGTCGATCTGGAAGCGGCCGAGGCCGTGGGTGGCCGAGGTCGGGAAGGCGTGGTGGCTGTTGTGGTACGCCTCGCCGAGGGTCGGGATCGCGATCAGGGCGAGGTTGCGCGAGTGGTCGGTGGTCTCGAAGTCGCGGTTGCCGAAGACGTGGCAGAGCGAGTTGACGCTGTAGGTGAAGTGGTGGAGGACGAAGACGCGGACGAGGCCGCCCCAGAGCAGCCCGGTGACGGCGGCGAAGAAGGTGCCGCCGATGACCCAGCCGAGGGCGAAGGGGACGAAGAGGCCGAGCACCGCCCAGAGCAGGAAGGTGCGGTCGATCCAGCTGATCACCGGGTCCTTCAGCAGGTCGGGCGCGAAGCGTTCCTTGTTGCCCCGCTGGGTGTGGATGAAGAGCCAGCCCATGTGGGCGTGGAAGAGGCCGCGCATGGCGCCGCTCCAGCCGCCGCCGTGGTCGACGTGCGGGCTGTGCGGGTCGCCCTCCTGGTCGGAGAAGGTGTGGTGCTTGCGGTGGTCGGCGACCCAGGAGATGACCGGGCCCTCGATCGCCGCCGAGCCGAGGATCCCGAGCAGGCCGTGCAGCCAGCGGGTGGTTTTGAAGGCGCGGTGGGTGAGGTGGCGGTGGAAGCCGACCGTGATCCCCAGCCCGGTGAAGACGTACATGCCGAGGAAAAGGAAGACGTCGCTCCAGTGCAGCGCCTTGCCCCAGACCTGCCAGGCGGCGAAGCCGAGCGCCAGGAACGGGACCAGCGTGACCAGCCCGGTGATGATCCGGTCGCGGGTCTCGTTTTCGACCGGCTGGATGTCGGAGGGCAGCGGCCCCGTCCTACTCGCCATGAGGGCGGCGATCATACGGGTCGGAGCTGAAGCTTGCCTGAGAACTTCGCGGTATCGTCGGCGGCGCCCCGGTTGTAGGGTCCCGGCAGATGGCCTTCGCGAACCCGGCCCCCCTGCGTCGCGAGATCGAATCCCGGCTGCCCGACCGGCCCTTCACGGTCGAGTTCTGGGACGGCACGCGGGTGCCCTCGACCGGCGGCGAGGGCCCCGTCTTCAGCATCCGCTCGCCGCGCGCCGCCGCCCACGCGCTGCTCGCCCCGGGCCAGCTCGGGCTCGGCCGCGCCTACGTCAGCGGCGAGCTCGACGTCGACGACATGGAGGCCGTGATCGCGCTGCTGAACGAGTGGAAGCCGCCGCCGCTCGACGGCGCCGACAAGCGGGCGCTGCTGCTCGCCGCAGTCCGCGCCGCCGGTGTGACCAAGCCGCCGCCGCGGCCGGCGGCGGAGCTGCGCCCGAGCGGCCGCCGCCACAGCAAGGAGCGCGACGCCCGCGCCGTCCGCCACCACTACGACGTCTCCAACGAGTTCTTCGAGCTCTTCCTCGGGCCGACGATGGTCTACAGCTGCGCGATCTGGCGCGACGGGGCGAAGACGCTGGAGGAGGCGCAGGAGCACAAGCTCGACGTCGTCGCCCGCAAGCTGGCGCTGCAGGAGGGCGAGCGGGTGCTCGACGTCGGCTGCGGCTGGGGCGGCTTCCCGATCTGGGCGGCGAAGAACTACGGCGTCTCGGCGGTCGGGATCACGCTCTCGCCGCCGCAGGCCGAGAAGGCGCGCGAGCGGGCCGCGGCGGCCGGCGTCGCCGACCGGGTCGAGATCCGGGTGATGGACTACCGCGACCTCGCCGGCAGCGGCGAGAAGTTCGACGCGATCGCCAGCATCGGCATGGTCGAGCACGTCGGCTCGGCCAACATCGACCTCTACGCGCAGACGCTGGCCGGGCTGCTGGAGCCGGGCGGGCGGCTGCTCAACCACGGGATCACGCGGCTGCGCCACACCGACGCCGAGGCCGGCCCCTTCTCCGAGCGCTACGTCTTCCCCGATGGCGCCCCGCTGCACCTCTCGCGCAACCTGCTGGCGCTGGAACGGGCCGGCTTCGTCACCCACCACGTCGAGGACTTCGCCGCCGACTACTCGAAGACGCTGCGCGCCTGGGCCGCCAACCTCGACGAGGACCTGGCCGAGGCCAGGCGGCTGGCCGGCGACGAACGGCTCCGCGTCTGGCGCCTCTACCTGCGCGCCGCGAGGAACGGCTTCGATTCGGGGTTCATCAACATCTACCAGGCGCGCTGCGAGAAGGCCTAGCCGCCGCTGTCGACTTTTTCCGGGTTATAGGCCGGAAAAAGTCGACTTCGCTAGAGGGGGAAGCCCTCGAGGACGTTCGGAATCGGCCAGTCGGCGCCGGCCTCGGCCTGTTCCTCGACCGAGTAGGCGCCGGTGGCGACGCCGACGACGCGGATGCCGGCGCCGTGGCCGGCCTTGACGTCGCGCGGGGTGTCGCCGACGGCGATCGTCCCTTCGAGCGGCAGCGGCGCGCCGCGCACCTCTCCCCCGCGCTCGACCGCGCGGCGGGTCAGCTCGATGCGGTCGCGCGAATCGGAGCCGTAGCCGCCGAAGGCGAAGTAGCGGTTGAGGTCGCCGCGGGCGAGCTTGATGTGGGCGGCGGCTTCGATGTTGCCGGTGACGATGCCCAGCAGCACCCCCTGCTCGCGCAGCCGGGCCAGCGTCTCGGCGACGCCCGGCATCAGCCGGTAGCCCCGCGACTCGGCGACCGCGTCGGCGAGGTGGCCGAGGTAGCCGGTGATCGCCCGCGCCCGCTCCTGCTCGCTGCCCTCGCGGCCGATCACCTCGCGGAAGACGATCGCCGCGATTTCGGGGTCGGTCATGCCGGCCCGCGTGTGTTCCTCGATGTTGGCCTCGACCCCCCACAGCTCCTCGAAGGCCCGCTGCCAGGCGACCGCGCCGGCGCCGCCGGTGACCAGCAGGGTGCCGTCGATGTCGAAGAGGACCGCCTCGATCGCCATCGGCCGAACCTAGACGATCGGCCGGCCGCTCAGCGGGCGGCG
>CAZHLT010000343.1:0-3289 GCA_964533285.1 uncultured Conexibacteraceae bacterium
CCAGCCCCAACGGGGTGCGGCTGCTGTTCGAGGCGCTGGACGCCGCCGGGCGCGACTCGCGGGCGCTGGCCGGCATCACCGTCGCCGCGATCGGGCCGGGCACGGCGCGGGCGCTGGCGCAGCGCGGCATCCGGGCCGACCTCGTGCCGGAGAAGTTCGTCGCCGAGGGCCTGATCGAGGCGCTGGGCGACATCCCGGTCGAGGGTCGGCGCGTGCTTGTCGCCCGGGCCGCCGAGGCCCGCGACGTCCTCCCCGAGGCGCTGCGCGAGCGCGGCGCCGAGGTCGACGTCGTCGCCCTGTATGAGACCGTGCGCGAGGCGCCCGACGAGGAGGCGGTCGCCGCCGCCCAGCGCGCCGACTACGTCACCTTCACCTCCTCCTCGACGGTGAGGAACCTGACCGCGGCGCTCGGCGAGCGCTTCCCGGCCGCCGCCCGCGTCGTCTCGATCGGCCCGATCACCAGCGAGGCCGCCCGCGCCGCCGGCCTCGACGTCGACGTCGAGGCCGAGCACCACGACGTCGACGGCCTCCTCCGAGCGCTGCTGGGAGACGCAAGCCAGTGAAAACCCGCGAGTGAGGTGGGAGGGTGATGGGGTTCGGGGCGCCTTGGCGGCACTATCGGCGTACGGATTCGACTAATTCGCGGGCGCGGGAGCTGGCGGAAGCGGGGGCGCCGCACGGGACCGTGGTCACCGCCGGCGAGCAGACCGCGGGGCGGGGGCGCCAGGGGCGGAGCTGGACGGCGCCGACGGGCAAGGCGCTGCTCTACTCGGCGATCGTGCGGCCGCTCGACGAGCGCCGGGCGCTGCTGCCGCTGGCGGCGCCGCTCGCCGTCTGCGAGGCGGCGGAAGCGCTGGCGCCGGGGACCCCGTGCCGGGTCAAGTGGCCCAACGACGTCTGGGTCGAGGGCCGCAAGCTGGCCGGGGTCCTGATCGAAGCCCGGCCGCAGGAGGGCTGGGGCATCGTCGGCGTCGGCCTCAACCTGACGATCGAGCCCCACGAATTCCCCCCGGAGCTTCAAGACAAGGCCACGTCCCTGCTGACTCCACCCGAACGCAGCTCCATCCCGCCTGCGGATTCCCGGCCCTCTGACCAGAATGAGGGCGTTGTGGGGGGGCCCCGACGGAGCCTCCCCGCTGTTGCTCCGGCGGGACCCCCCCAAAGCGCCCGCACCGCGGCCGAAGTGCTGAACCGACGCCTGGACGAATGGGTCGATGCCGACCCGCGCTCGGTGCTCCTCGCCTGGCGCGAGCGCGACGCGCTGCGCGGTCGCGAGGTCAGCTGGGACGGCGGCTCAGGCGTCGCCGACGGCGTCGATGACCGCGGCTACCTCGTCGTCGTCACCGCCGGCGGCGACCGCGTCGCCGTCGGCGCCGGCGAGGTCCACCTCACCGTCGCCTGAGCCGGCCTTCGCGTCGCCGTTCTTCGCCGCGGTTTTGCGTTTGCGCGGTTTGCGAGCTTTGCGCGGTTTTTTCGCCGGCTTGGCCTTCTCCGCGTCCTCGCCACCGTCGTCGGTCGCGGTCGCGCCGTCGGCGCCCTCGGCCTCGGCGCCGCCGTTCTCCTCCTCCGCCTCGTCGTCGAGCGACTCGGCCGCGACCGCCTCCGCCGCCGCCTCGCCCTCCGGGGCGCCGCCGTTCTCGCCGCCGCCGCGCTTGCGCTTGCGCCGGCGCTTGCCGCCCTTGGGGAAGTTGCGCAGCAGCTCGCGCGCCACCGCCGAGGGTTTCCGCGCCATCCGCATCCGCGCCCCGCGCAGCACCTCCTCGCCCTCCGGCGTGTGCGAGACCGCCGCCGCCAGCAGCGCCACCGCCAACCGCCGGTCCTGTTTGCGCGCCGCGTGGACCAGCCGCCGCGCGTTGCGCCCGTGGGCACGGCCGCTGGAGTTGACGAGCAGGCCGAGCAGCCGCTTGGTCTCCGGCCAGCGCTGCACCGCGTACTCCTCGTGCAGCTCGCGGGTGTAGGAGGCGAGCCGCCAGACCCAGGCCTGAGCCTGGTCGCGGCGCCCGATCCGCTTGTCGACCAGCGCCTGCAGGAGTGTCTTCGTCCCCGCCCGCTTGTCCTCGCGGCTCCAGGTGCCGACGATGTCGATCGCGTCGTCGAAGGCGTCGGGGTCGCCGAGGTCGGCGATCTCGCCCAGCGCTTTCAGCCGCAGCTGCGAGTTGCGGTTGCGTTGCACGCAGGTCAGCAGGAAGCGGCGGCGCAGCTCCTTGGTGCGGTCGTTCTGCAGCATCGCCCGCGCCCGCCGCCAGCCCTGGGTGGTGACCCGCGCCCCGGCCAGCGCCGCCCAGGCGTGCTGCTCGGGGTAATCGAGGTTCTCGACCGCGATCCGCCAGAGCTCGCGTTCGAGCACCTCCATCCGCTTCTCCTCGGAGTCGGAGACCGGCACGATCCGCCGCTCGACCCGGACCTTGCGCCCGCGCCCGCGCCGCACCGGGCCGACGACGATCGCGCCGCCGCGGTAGACGTCGCGGTCGAGCAGGCTGTGCAGGGTGACGATCGTCTCGTCGTGGGTCGTCGCCGGGTGGACGAAGTCGAGCACCAGGCCCGCCTCCTTGCCCGGCGCCCGCCGCGTCACGCGGCCGACCCGCTGCTGGTAGATCCGCCGTGAGGCGGTCGGCGCCAGGTGCATGCAGATCGTCGCCCGCGGGCTGTTCCAGCCCTCGGCCAGCAGCATCGCGTTGCAGAGGACGTCGACGTCGCCGCGTTCGAAGCCGGCGAGGATTTCCGCCAGCTCGCGCTTCGGCGTTTCGCCGGAGACCGCCTGCGCGTTGATGCCGGCGTCGCGGAAGGCTTTGGCGACGTTCTTCGCGTGCTGGACGCCGGCGGTGTAGACGACGCCGGGGACCTTGCGGAAGCGCGAGCGGTAGAGGTCGGCGATGGCGACGTTGAACGGCTCCTGGTCGAGCAGCGCCGCCAGCTCCTCCTGGTCGAAGTCCTGGTCGACCTCGCCTTTGCGCAGCGGCACCTTGGCGATCGTCCGCACCCCCGGCCCGGGCGGGATCCGCAGGCAGCGCAGCGGCGAGATGACGCCGCGGCGGGCGGCCTGGGCGAGGTCGAAGCGCGAGGTCTGGGTCGGGAAGAGGTCGGCGACGTGGCGCGCGATCAGGGCGCCGGTCGCGGTCATGCCGATGAAGACGGGGCCGTGCCAGGCGCGGATGCAGGCGCTGGTTTTCTCGCCCAGGGCGGTGTGGGCCTCGTCGCAGATGACGATCGAGTAGGCGTCGGAGACGCGCTTGTGGTTGCGCACGAACCACTGGTAGGTCTCGACCGTGACCGGGCCGTCGGGGTCGTC
>CAZHLT010000344.1:0-2050 GCA_964533285.1 uncultured Conexibacteraceae bacterium
TCTCCACTCAGGACTGCTCCCGCGCGGGCGCAGCGCGTACTCATGTTTCCTGCTAACATGAGCGGCCATGAGCCGATTCTCCGAAATTCCGCAGCCCGATGGTTCACTGGAAGTTCTGCTGGGTAATCAGGCGTTAACGTGTATCGTATGCCGCAACATGCGATTTCACGAGCGGACGTCGTTACTCAACACGCGGGCCGGGGAACTCTTCGGCGTCGCGTGGGCGGATAAGCGCGCCACGAATTACATCTGCACCAATTGCGGATACGTCTTCTGGTTCGCGGATTAGCCCGGATATCTCACCGGCAAAATGAGTCGACTGATTCAGGCGTGCGGGAAGTCCAAAAGCGGATTTCAAAAAACGCGTTTTTTCGATGTCCCCTGTTTTGAACGGACAAGGGACAGGGGATTTCGCCGGAGGGGCTGTTTCCGTGTTTTTCAGCTCAAATTGTCAAAGATCAGTGGGGCGGAAACTCAGCAGCGCAAGGCAAGATGAGCCTGTCGAAAGACGTGTTGCAGCGGATAACTTCGCGGCAGCGTAATCCATATCCGGCGCACTGACACCCGCACCATCGCCGCAATCTTCAGCAGCCGGAGACGCAGCGTTTGCGGTTGCGCGTTTTCCAGTTCGCTGCCCTTCAGCCCAAGTCTCTTCAGCCCCTGCAGCAGGCAATAAGCGAAGGTCGAAAAATACAATCGCAGCTGATTGCTTCGAAAGCTTTCGGTGCTCATCCGGCCCGCGAATAACGCCAACTGGTCTTTAATCCGATTCTCCATTTCGCCCCGGGCGCAATAGAGTTTCTCGTACAGCGACTGCGCATCCCACTGTTCCGCGCTCAGACTGGTAACGAGGAAACGCGGATTCTCTTTGCCCTCGATCTGTTCCGATTTCGCCACGACGCGCCTTGCCCGGCTCCAGGTCTTTGACACTGTCCGATACTGGAACTCAGTGAACATCCGGGCGGGTTTTCCGGTTGCCAGCAGAAGCTGTCTGGTCTGGGCCATCGGCTCGTCAATCAGCCTTCTCAACGCCTTGTTGCGGGCCAGCCCGAACACGTAGTCTACTTTGTTCTGTTCGCACCACAGCAGCAGGCCTTCCCGGCAGAAACCGCTGTCGGCCCGCAGCACAATCCGCACTTCCGGCCACTGCGCACGCAACCGCGCCACCACCGGAGTCAGTTCTTTCCACGAACCGGCCGATGCGTCCTGGTTGGCTGGCCGCAGCCGCGCACGCAGCACCTGGTCACCGCTCATGATGTACAGCGGCAGGTAACAGTAGTGCCCGTAATAGCCGTGGAAGAACCGTCCTTCCTGGCCACCGTGCAGGGGCAGGTCGGTGGCATCCAGATCGAGCACCAGTTCTTCCGGTGTCTGTTTGCCGAAACTTTCCACGAACAGGTCCAGCAGCAGATCGTCCACCGCTTCGCGCCAGAAGTTGATCTTCTTGTAGCGGCTCGCCGTTCCGGTTCCCAACTCTAACCGGTTCAGCGTGCTTTTCCCGGCAAGATCTTTGTCCTGGTCCTTCTTGCCCGCCATCAGGCGCAGCATCGGGTCTTTTCTCAGTTCCTCGTGATCGTTCAGGTCTTCATAGCCCAGGGCGAGGGAAAACAGGCGCTGCCGCAGTAGCTCTTCCACGCTGTGTTCCACGCGGGAGGCGTCCCGCAAATCGCCGAAACAACCTGCCAGTCGACTGACGATGCCCAGTCGCCGTTCCGTTTCCCGCAACAGCAGCGCTCCGCCGTCACTGCTGATCCGATCCCCCTCGAACGCCGCCACCACCGAACGCGAAAAAAGCTCTGCAAATCCGAACCGTTCCTGGGTACACTCTGTCATAGCGAAGGCCGTTCTCCTCTTCAGCAAAACTTGTTCTCGATAAACCAGTTATGCCAGATCAGACGGCCTTCTGCCTAATCTTTGTGAGATTTCCGGGCTAATCGATCAGTGGGACCGACGGTGGCGTCGAAATATAGGTCGTATTTGGAAGATCGACAACGAATCTGACTTCTGATCGCTCTTTCGGCGCGTCCTTCGTAATCACGTATCGATAGGT
>CAZHLT010000345.1:0-17274 GCA_964533285.1 uncultured Conexibacteraceae bacterium
CCTGCCTCGGCGGCGTCGAGCAAGCGGCAGTTGGCCGGGTGCAGGCCGGACTGGGCGATCTCGCGCACCGCCGCGGCGGCGGCGAGGAAGTCGGCGAACTCGACCCCGCAGGAGGCCCGCTGCTCGGGTCGCGGCCGCACCCGCACCCAGGCCTCGGAGATCCCCCCGCGGATCCCCTCCGCGCCGAGCAGCTGCCGGGCGGGCGAGGGACCGGCGCGGGAGCCGGGCAGCCGCCGGCTGCGCCACTCGCCGCGCGGGGTCACCGCCCGCACCGACTCGACCAGGTCGTCGATGTGAGTCTCCAGCGTCGCGAAGTGGCCGCCGGCGCGGGTCGCGATCCAGCCGCCGAGCGTCGCGTACTCGAACGACTGCGGGAAGTGGCGCAGGGTGAGGCCGTGCTCGCGCAGCTGCCCCTCCAGCCCCGGCCCGGTCGCCCCGGCCTGGATCCGCGCCGCCAGCGAGGCCGGGTCGACCTCGAGCACGCGGTCGAGCCGGCGCAGGTCGAGCGTCACCACCGGCCGCTCGCCGAGCCGCGGCTCGACCCCGCCGACGACGCTGGTGCCGCCGCCGAACGGCACCACCGCCGCGCCCTCCGCCTCGGCCCAGCTCAGCACCGTCTCGATCTCCGACCCCTCGCGCGGGAAGGCGACCAGGTCCGGCGGGTCAGCGAACTCGCCGCGGAAGCCGCGGACGACGTCGCGGTAGGCCTTGCCCAGCGCGTGCGCGACCCGCTCGTAGCGGTCGTCGCTGAACAGGTCGCCGAACCCGCTCGGCGGCTTCAGCCGCGCCGGCCGCAGCGCGACCGCCTCCAGCGGCACCGGCTTCTCAACCTCGCCGCCGAACCCGAACCGCTCGCGGATCCCTTCCGCCGCCTCGCGCAGCTGCCGCCCGGTCGGCGCCTGGTCCTCATACCCCCACCCCCAGTGCTTCAGCCTCCGCTCGGCCATCACCGGAACCTACTGCGTGAAACCTACTGCGTGATCGTCATTTCAACCGCATAGCGAATGAAATGACGATCGCGGGCTACCAGTGGACGCCTTTCATCAGGTGGGCGAAGGCGACGGCCTCGGTCGAGGGGGGCTTGTCGCGCGCCTCCTCGGTCTTGCCCTTCGCCGCCTGCGAGTCGGGGAACAGCTTGTAGGCGGTGTTGAGGATCGAATCGCTGGCCTTCGGCGCCACCGCGTAGAGCAGCTCGCCGAGGTTGCCGAGTTTGGTCGCCACCTTCTTCGGCCGGTTGACCATCGCCTTGGCGATCAGCTCCGCCGCCTCCTCCGGGGTGATCGCCGGGAACATGTCGTACATCCGGGTCGGCGCGATCATCGGCGTCCGCACCAGCGGCATGTGGATCGTCGTGATGTGGACCCCGTCGTCCTTGACCTCGGAGGCGATCACCCGACTGAAGGCGTCGAGCGCGGCCTTCGAGGCGACGTAGGCGGAGAACCGCGGCGGGTTCGTCTGCACCCCGATCGAGCTGATGTTGATGATGTGACCCTGCTTGCGCGCCCGCATCGAGGGCAGCAGCGAGAGGATCAGCCGCAGCGAGCCGAAGTAGTTGAGCTGGATCGTCCGCTCGTAGTCGTGGAAGCGGTCGTAGGAGAGCGCCACCGAGCGACGGATCGAGCGGCCGGCGTTGTTGACGAGGACGTCGACGTGGCCGTGGTAGGCCACCACCTCTTCGGCCATCCGCTCGACGTCCTCGACGTCGGCCATGTCGCACTGGTGGATGTGGGCGGTGCCGCCGGCGGCGAGGATCTCCGCCTTCGTTTCCTCCAGCTTGTCGATCGAGCGGGCGACCAGCAGCACGGTGGCGCCGGCGTCGGCGACCTTGACCGCGGTGGCGCGGCCGATCCCCGAGGAGGCGCCGGTGATGAGGACGACCTTGCCGCGGACGGCGCTCGAGAGCGAGCGGTCGCGGAACAGGTCGGGGTCGAGGTTGCGCTCCCAATAGTCCCAGACCCGCGGCGCGTAGCTCTCCAGCGGCGGCACCTCGATCCCGCTCCCCTCCAGCGCGTCCAGCGCCTGACTGCAGTCGAAGTGGGTCGGGTAGTCGACGTAGGTGAGGACCGAGGCCGGCAGCCCGAGCTGGTCGAGCGCCGTCTTCGTCACCCGCTTGGCGGGCGGCAGCAGGCCGAGCAGGCCGCGGGCGAGGCTGGTCGCCGGCTCGGTCACGTCGGTGTCGAGCCGGAACGCCATCTGCGGCGCGTCGGCCGCCTTGGCGAAGAGGTTGATCACTTCCCCGGCCTTCTTCGGCCTGGGGTCGGTGAGGTGGAAGGCGCGGCCGTCGAGGTCGGGCTGGTGGGCGATGTGGTCGATCGCGGCGGCGACGAAGTCGACCGGGACGATGTTGATCTCGCCGCCCTGGATCCCGACCGTCGGCAGCCAGGCCGGCAGCACCCGCCGCAGCCGCTGCAGCGCCTTGAAGAAGTAATAGGGGCCGTCGATCTTGTCGATCTCGCCGCTGCGCGAGTCGCCGACCACGATCCCCGGCCGGTAGACGCGCCAGGGCCGGCTCGATTCGCGCACCAGCCGCTCGGACTCGTGCTTGGTGCGGAAGTACGGGTTGTCGTCGAGCCGCTCGGCCTCCTCGAACATGTCCTCGCGCCATTCGCCCTTGTAGAGGCCGGCGGCGGCGATCGAGCTGACCTGGTGGAAGCAGCCGGCGTCGAGCGCCCCGGCCAGCTCCAGCGCGTTGCGCGTGCCCTCGACGTTGGCGACCTGCTGGGTCTCGGCGTCGGCGGTGATGTCGTAGATCGCCGCCAGATGGAAGAAGTGGTCGATCTCGCCCCGCATCTCGACCATGTCCTCCTCGGCGACGCCGAGCCCGGGCTGGCCGAGGTCGCCGGCGACGGGGACGACGCGGGCGCCGTCCGCCCCCCAGCCGGTCCGCAGCTCCTCCAGCCGGCCGCGCGACCCGGCCCGGACCAGCGCGTAGATCGTGCCCTCGCGCTGCAGCAGCCGCTGGACCAGGTTGCGGCCGATGAAACCAGTCGCGCCGGTGACGAAATAGCTCATCGGATACCAGGGTATCTCGCCATCGTCTGCATGTCTCGAAACACACTCATGAGGCGCGACGAGCCCAGACGGCGCGTTTCATAGACTGGACGGACAAATGCCAGAGACGGCCACCGTGCAGATAGCGATGCCCGAGATGGGCGAGTCGGTGACCGAGGGCATCGTTCTCGCCTGGCACGTCGCCGAGGGCGACTTCGTCAACGAGGGCGACACCGTGGTGGAGGTGTCGACCGACAAGGTGGACGCCGAGGTGCCGGCGCCGACCAGCGGCGTCATCACCAAGCTGCTCGCCCAGGTCGACGACGAAGTCGCCGTGGGGGCGGGGTTGGCGGAGATGACCGCGGGGGACGGAGCGCCCGCGGCCGCGGGTCCTGTCGCCGGTGAGGACGACTCGTCCTCCCGGGACGGCGCTGCGGGCGAGTCGCCCCCACCCGCGCCACCCACGGCAGGCTCCACTCCGGCCGACGACTCCGCCAACGGCGGGGGCGGCGCAGCTCAGGGTGGCGAGACGCTGACCGTGGCGATGCCGGAGATGGGCGAGTCGGTGACCTCCGGGGTCGTCATCGAGCTGCACGTCGCCGAGGGCGACGCGGTCGCCGAGGGCGATCCCGTCGTCACGGTCTCCACCGACAAGGTCGACGCCGAAGTCCCGGCCCCCGCCGCCGGAATCATCACCAAGCTCCTAGTAGCTATCGACGACGAAATTCCCGTCGGCGCCCCACTCGTGGAGATGGAGGCGTCAGCCGGCACGGCGTCGGGCGCCTCGCCCGTGGGTGGCACCGCAGGGGGGGCCGCCCCTGAGCAAGCCTTAGCTACCGGAAGGGGCGGTGGGTCCCCTGCGGTGACGGGACCCGCGGGCGAGGCGCCCGGGAACGGCGCGTCGGTCCGCGCCACGCCCGTCGCGCGTCGGGTGGCCGCGGCTCAGGGCGTCGACCTCGGCGCCGTCACCGGCACCGGCGAGGGCGGCAAGGTGACGAAGGAGGACGTGCTCGCGGCGGGCTCGGGCAACGGCGGCGCCCCGGCCGCGGCGGCCGGGGAGGCCAAGCAGCTGCGCGGCCCCGCGGCGATGCTGGCGAAAGCGATGGACGAGAGCCGCGCGGTGCCGACCGCGACCTCGTTCCGGACGATCGCCGTCGACACCCTCGACGCCAAGCGCAAGGCGATCAACGCGGTGCTGAAGGAGCGCGGCCTCAAGGTCTCCTTCACCCACCTCGTCGCCTGGGCGATCGTCCAGGCGGTCAAGGAGTTCCCGGTGATGGTCCGCACCTTCGAGCAGCGCGACGGCAAGCCGCACGCGATCGAAGCCGCCCCGACCAACCTCGGCATCGCCGTCGACGTCGAGCGCAAGGACGGCTCGCACAGCCTGATGGTGCCGGCGATCAAGGGCGCCCAGGAGCTCGACTTCGCCGCCTTCCACTCCCGCTACGAGGAGCTGATCGCGAAGACGCGCGAGAACAAGCTGACCGCCGACGACTTCCTCGGCACCAACATCTCGCTGACCAACCCGGGCGGGATCGGGACGATGGCCTCGGTGCCGCGCCTGCTCGCCGGCCAGAGCGCGATCATCGCCACCGGCTCGATCGCCTACCCGCCGGAGTGGGCCCACGCCTCGCCCGACCGGTTGCGCCAGCTCGGCGTCGCCAAGGTGATGACGCTGACCTCGACCTACGACCACCGGGTGATCCAGGGCGCCGAGTCGGGCGCCTTCCTGCGCCGGCTCGAGCAGCTGCTGCAGGGCGAGGACGGCTTCTACGAGGCGGTCGCCGCCGACCTCGGCGTCGACGCCGCCGGCATCACCTCGGCCCACCCCGCCGCCGCCTCGGCGCCGCCGCTCGGCGCCGGCGCCCCCAGCGCCGAACCGACCACCGCCCCGGGCGAGGTCGACGAGGAGCTGCTGCAGGCGGTGCAGGCGGCGACCTCGCTGCTCAAGGCCTACCGCACCCACGGCCACCTCGCCGCCCGCCTCGACCCGCTCGGCTCCGAGCCGAAGGGCGACCCGGCGCTGCAGCCCGAGAACGTCAACCTGACGCCGGAGCTGATGGCGCGGATCCCGGCCTCGATCCTCCGCATCGGCGTCCCCGGCGAAACCCTGCTCGAGGCGCTGCCGCGGATGCGGACCGCCTACTGCGGCACGATCGGCTACCAGGTCGAGCACCTCTCCTCCCACCAGCAGCGGATCTGGCTGCGGGAGATGATCGAGACCGGCGCCCACCGCCAGCCGCTCACCGATGACGAGAAACACCGCCTGCTGCACCGGCTGATCGACGTCTTCCAGTTCGAGCGCTTCCTCGAGAAGGCCTACCTGGGCCAGAAGATGTTCTCGATCGAGGGCCTCGACGTGATCGTCCCGATGCTCGACGAGGCCGTCACCCTGGCCCACCGCGCCGGCGCCGAGGAGGTCGTCTTCGGGATGGCCCACCGCGGCCGGCTCAGCGTCCTCGCCCACAACCTCGGCCGCCCGCTGGAGTCGATCCTGGCCGAGTTCGAGGGCTCCAAGCAGCTCGGCGCGGTCAAGGCGGTGGCCGCGATCCCGCACGGCGGCACCGGCGACGTCAAGTACCACTACGGCCACCGCGGCACCTACGAGACCTCGGCCGGCGAGAAGATCTCGGTCCGCCTCTACCCCAACCCGAGCCACCTCGAGTTCGTCGACCCGGTCGTCACCGGCGGCGCCCGCTACCTGCAGTCGGCCTTCGACGGGCCGCACCTCAGCCACGACCCCAAGCGCGCCGTGCCGGTGCTGCTGCACGGCGACGCCGCCTTCCCCGCCCAGGGGGTCGTCGCCGAGACCTTCAACCTGCAGGCGCTGAAGGGCTACACGACCGGCGGCACCGTCCACCTGATCCAGAACAACCAGGTCGGCTTCACCACCGACCCCGAGGACTCGCGCTCGACCCCCTACGCGGCCGACATGGCCAAGGGCTTCAACGTCCCGATCATCCACGTCAACGCCGACGACGTCGAGGCCTGCGTCTCGGCGATCCGGCTGGCGATGGCCTACCGCGAGCGCTGGGGCCGCGACATCGTCATCGACGTGATCGGGTACCGCCGCTTCGGCCACAACGAGACCGACGAGCCGGCCTACACGCAGCCGACGATGGCGGCGGCGATCAAGACCCACAAGCCGGTCTCCGAGATCTACGCCGAGAAGCTGGTCGGCGAAGGCGTCGCCAGCGCCGCGGAGGTCGAGCGCGAGGCGAGCGAACGCCACGAGCAGATGTCGACCGCGCTGCACACCCTGCGCGACAAGATGGAGGCGGGCGAATACGAGGACCCGACGGTGACCGGCGTCAACACCAGCACCGGCGAACTCCTCGACCGCACCGCCAGCCCGCCGGTCGACACCCGCGTCCCGGCCGAGCAGCTGCGCGCCCTGAACGAGGAACTGCTGCGGACGCCGGAGGGCTTCAACGTCCACCGCAAGCTGCGCCGCCCGCTCGGCAAACGGCCCGAGGCGCTGGAGCAGGGCGGGATCGACTTCGGCCACGCCGAGTCGCTCGCCTTCGGCTCGCTGCTGAACGACGGCGTCCACATCCGCCTCACCGGCCAGGACACCGAGCGCGGCACCTTCTCCCACCGCCACCTCGTCCTCCACGACGAGAACACCGGCCTCGAGTACACGCCGATCCAGAACCTGAAGGGCGCCAGGGCGCCGTTCGAGCTGTACAACAGCCCGCTCTCGGAGGTCGCCTGCCTCGGCTTCGAGTACGGCTACTCGGCGGCGACGCCGAACTCGCTCGTCCTCTGGGAGGCGCAGTTCGGCGACTTCGCCAACGCCGCCCAGGTGATCATCGACAGCTTCATCGTCTCCGGCGAGGCGAAGTGGGGACAGACCAGCCGCCTGACGCTGCTGCTGCCGCACGGCTACGAGGGCTCGGGTCCCGAGCACTCCAGCGCCCGCATCGAGCGCTTCCTCGCGCTCGGCGCCGAGGGCAACATCCGCATCGCCAACCCGACCACCGCCGCCCAGTACTTCCACCTGCTGCGCCGCCAGGCGCTGATCCGCAAGCCGCGGCCGCTGATCGTCTTCACCCCGAAGGGGCTGCTGCGGCTCGACCGCGCCGCCGCCAGCCTCGAGCAGCTGACCGACGGCGAGCTGCAGTTCATCCTCGACGACCCCAAGGCCGCCGCCCGCCGCGAGAAGGTCGAGCGGCTCGTCCTCTGCACCGGCAAGATCTACTACGACATCGACGCCGCCGAGCGCCGCGACGCCGCCGAGAACGTCGCCATCGCCCGCGTCGAGGTGATCTACCCGTTCGCCAAGGAACGGCTGGAACAGGTGATCGCCTCCTACCCGAACCTGAAGGAGATCGCCTGGGTCCAGGAGGAGCCGCGCAACATGGGCGCCTGGAAGGTGATGTCGCGCCGCTTCCCCGCCGTCCTCCCCGAGGGCATCGACCTTACCTACATCGGCCGTCCCGGCCGCGCCAGCCCTGGCGAGGGCTACTCCGGCGCCCACGCCCTGGAGCAGGAGCGGATCGTGCTGACGGCGCTCACCCCCGGCGCCTGAGCCGGTCCGGCCGCCCGACCGCGATGGCGCGACCGTTCGAGAAGCCCGTCCCCGGCAAGCTGTTCGTCTGGGTCAAGCGCCTCTCCTGGGTCGAGTTGGCGATCTTCGCCGGCCTGATCGCGTTCTGGCTGCTGCCCGGCTTCGACACCGAGACGATGCTGTTCGGGTGGGCGCACGGGCTCGGCTTCGTCGCCCTCTGCGTCGTCATCTGGATCGCCTGTGTGAGGCACGAGACTCCTTACACCCTGCTCGCCGCGACCCTCACCCCGGTCGGCCCGGTCGGGAGCGTGATCGGGATCGAACTGATCGAGCGCAAGGGGTGGGGAATCGCCCACCCCGAGGAAACCGCGCCCGCCGCGCCTGATCGTCCCTAAAACCGTTTGAAACGGCTTGACCGACCGCAGCCCAGCCTGTATAGCTAAACGAGACTGTTCCGCCTGGACAGTCCCGTCTAGGGGGAACGGCCGCGTCGGCATCCCTCCCTGGCTACCGACGCGCAGGTGCAGCGAGGGTCGCGCGGACCCCCCTGCCTCCCGCGGCCCCGCTGCGCCTACTCTTTGAGCTTGCGCAGCACGGTCTGCAAGATACCGCCGTTTCTAAAGTAGGAAACCTCGTTCGGGGTATCGAGCCTCACCGTGGCGGTGAACTGTTTGCTGGAACCGTCGTCGGCGGTGGCGGTAACGGTCACGGTTTTCGCCTCACCGTCGGCGAGGTCGCCGACGTCGAAGCTCTCCTCGCCGGTCAGGCCGAGCGCGGCGACGCTCTCGCCGGCGGCGAACTGCAGCGGCAGCACACCCATCCCGATCAGGTTGGAGCGGTGGATGCGCTCGAAGCTCTCGGCGATCACCGCCCGCACCCCGAGCAGCTTGGTTCCCTTCGCCGCCCAGTCGCGCGAGGAGCCGGAGCCGTACTCCTTGCCGGCGAGGACGACCAGCGGCACGCCTTCCTCGGCGTAGCGCATCGCCGCGTCGTAGATGAACGTCTGCTCGCCGTCGGGCAGGTGGCGGGTGTAGCCGCCGGCCTTGTCGACCAGCTGGTTGCGCAGGCGGATGTTGGCGAAGGTGCCGCGGATCATCACCTCGTGGTTGCCGCGGCGGGCGCCGTAGGAGTTGAAGTCGCCCGGCTCGACGCCGTGGTCGATCAGCCAGCGGCCGGCGGGGCTGTCGCGTTTGATCGCCCCGGCCGGCGAGATGTGGTCGGTGGTGATCGAGTCGCCGAGCAGCGCCAGCGCCCGGGCACCGGCGATCGGCTCGACCCCCGGCGGGTCGGCCGGCATGTGCTGGAAGAAGCTCGGCTGGCGCACGTAGGTCGACTCGGGCCAGGTGTAGCGGTCGCCGGCCGGCACCTCGACCGCGTTCCAGGCCTCGTCGCCGGCGAAGACGCTGGCGTAGTTGCGGGCGAACATCTCGGCCGCGACCGAGGCGCCGACGACCTGCTTGATCTCCTCGGCGCCGGGCCAGATGTCGCGCAGGTAGACCGGCTCGCCGTCGCTGCCCTCGCCGAGCGGCTCGCTGGCGAGGTCGATGTCCATGCGGCCGGCCAGCGCGTAGGCGACGACCAGCGGCGGGCTGGCCAGGTAGTTGGCCTTGACGTCCTGGTTGATCCGGCCCTCGAAGTTGCGGTTGCCGGAGAGGACGGCGCAGACGACGAGGTCCTTCGCGGCGACCGCCGCCGAGATCTCCGGCTCCAGCGGCCCCGAGTTGCCGATGCAGGTGGTGCAGCCGTAGCCGACCAGGTTGAATTGCAGCGCGTCGAGGTACTCGCTGAGGCCGGCGCGCTCGAGGTAGTCGGTGACCACGGTCGAGCCCGGCGCCAACGAGGTCTTCACCCACGGCTTGCGCTTCAGCCCGCGCTGGACGGCGTTGCGGGCGAGCAGGCCGGCGCCGACCATCACGCTCGGGTTGGAGGTGTTGGTGCAGCTGGTGATCGCGGCGATCACGACCCGGCCGTGGTCGAGCTCGAACTCGCTGCCGTCGGCCAGCGTCACCCCGATCGCGTCGCTGGTCCGAGCCGGCACCGCGGTGGCGACGCCGCTGAGCGCCGGGCGCGGCTTGTCGCGCTCGTCGCTGTGGTCCTCGGCCGGCGGGTCGGAGGCGGGGAAGGACTCTTCGATCGCCTCGTCGAGCCCGTTGCCCATCTCCGCCGCGGCCTCGGCGTCGAGCTCCCCCATCGCCTCGAGGAAGGCCTGCTTGGACTCGGCCAGCGGCACCCGGTCCTGCGGCCGCTTCGGGCCGGCGATGCTCGGTTCGACCTGCGAGAGGTCGAGCTCCAGCAGGTCGGAGAAGACCGGGTCGGGGGTCGACTCGTCGTGGAACATGCCCTGGGCGCGGGCGTAGGCGTCGACCAGCTCGATCGTCTCGGTCGGCCGCCCGGTCAGGTCCATGTAGCGCAGCGTCTCGGCATCGACCGGGAAGATCGCGCAGGTCGAGCCGAACTCCGGCGACATGTTGCCGAGCGTCGCCCGGTCGGCCAGGCCCAGCGTCGGCAGCCCCGGGCCGAAGAACTCGACGAACTTGGAGACGACGCCGCGCTGGCGCAGCATCTCGGTCACGGTGAGGACGAGGTCGGTTGCCGTCGCCCCCTCCGGCAGCTCGCCGTCGAGCCGGAAGCCGACCACCTGCGGCAGCAGCATCGAGATCGGCTGGCCGAGCATCGCCGCCTCGGCCTCGATCCCGCCGACGCCCCAGCCGAGCACGCCGAGGCCGTTGACCATCGTCGTGTGCGAGTCGGTGCCGACCAGGGTGTCGGGGTAGGCCTGGAGGGTGCCGCCGTTCTCGCGGCTGTAGACGACCTGGGCGAGGTACTCGAGGTTGACCTGGTGGCAGATCCCGGTCGCCGGCGGCACCACGCGGAAGTTGGCGAACGAGCCCTGGCCCCATTTGAGGAACGAGTAGCGCTCGAGGTTGCGCTCGAAGTCGCGCTCGGCGTTGAGGGCGAAGGCGCGCTCGTTGCCGAAGGCGTCGACCTGGACCGAGTGGTCGATCACCAGGTCGACGTCGACCAGCGGGTTGATCGCGGTCGGGTCGCCGCCGATCTCCTCCATCGCGTCGCGCATCGCCGCCAGGTCGACGACGGCGGGAACGCCGGTGAAGTCCTGCATCAGCACCCGGGCGGGCTGGAAGGGGATCTCGACGCTGGGCTCGGCGGCGGCGTCCCAGCCGGCGATCGCCTCGACGTCGGCGGCGCTGACCGAGGCCCCGTCCTCGAGCCGCAGGACGTTCTCCAGCAGGACCTTGATCGAGTACGGCAGGCGGGCGACGTCAAAGCGGTCCCCCAGCGCGTCGAGCCGGTAGACCTCATACTCGCGCCCGTTCACCGCGAGGGTCGAACGGGCGCCAAACGAATCGCTGCTCATCGGTGGGGGGTTCCTTCCAAGTGGGGGGTCATCTCTTGTCTTTGGAGTTCTCGGCGTGGCCGACCGCGATCGCTTCCGAGGCCTTCTGGCCGGCGGAGCCGCTCTGGGCGCGGACGGCGATGCTGGGGCTGAAAAGGCTGAAGTGGGCGGCGACGCGGTCGAGCAGGGGGGCGACGACGATCTCGACCTTGTCGTGCTCGATCGCCCTGACGACGGCGGCGCCGACCTCGGCCGCGGTCGCGGTGCCGAGCCCCGGCGGAGTTTTGGCGCCGGAGTCGGCGAACATGCCGGCGTCGCGGATGAAGCCGGGTGAGACGAGCGAGACGCCGACGCCCCTGGGGCCGATGTCGCTGCGCAGGGCGAGGGCGAAGCCGCGCAGGCCGAACTTGGTCGCGTTGTAGATCGAGGTCCGCGGGCTGGCGGCCTTGCCGGCCAGCGAGGAGACGAGGACGAGGTGGCCGTGGCCGCGCTCGACCATCCCCGGGTAGAGCGCTTGCGCCAGCAGCATCGGCGCTTCGAGGTTGACCCGCAGCGCCCGCGCCACCTCCTCGGGGCTGAAGTCGGTGAGCCAGCCGGCGCCGGGGAGGCCGGCGTTGGCGACGAGGACGTCGACCTCGCCGGCCGCGGCGGCAAGCCGCTCGGCGGCGCCGGGCTCGGCCAGGTCGGCGGGCAGGGCACGGTGCCCGGAGCCCGGCAGCGCCGCCGCCAGATCCTCCAGCTCGGCCTCCTTGCGCGAGCTCAGCAGCAGGGTCGCGCCGCGCTCGGCGAGCGCCTGCGCGATCGCCCGCCCGAGCCCGCCGGTGGCCCCGGTCAGAAGTGCTTTGCGACCCGCAAGTTGCATACCAGTAGCCAAGCTACCAGCAGGGCTGCCGACAAGATCCCCAGGGCTCAGGCACGACCTTGGAGGCTTTATTTGTGTTCTGTGAGCAATACGCCTGGCGATCGTCTACACTGCCGCCAGTCCGAAACGCCGAGTCCCGTGCGTCACCAAGCAAACGGGAACGGGGGAACCACGTTTTCGGGGCTAACTCGCCACTCAGGCGGGGGCGCAGGCTCCTTCAGCGCCAGCCCGACAGCTAACCCCGTAGGCCGACAAAGGAGATCGGTTTGCTGTTGCATAGCTTCAAGCTGAAGGCCGGAGCGGCATTGGTCCTCATCTTGGCGGCGCTTGCCGTCATCGGCCCCGCCACCGCCTCTGCCGACTGCGAAGGCGGCGGCCTCTCGCCCGCCGAAGTCGACATCTGCACCCCGACCGCGAAAGCGAAGCTGCTGGACAACGGCATGCTGGTGCCGCCGAAGAGCGCCCCGGCTCGCGTCAAGCGGGTGATCGCCGCGGCCAACAAGATCCGCTCCAAGCCCTACATCTACGGCGGCGGCCACGGCCGCTGGTGGGATCGCGGCTACGACTGCTCGGGCTCGGTCAGCTTCGCCCTCCACGGCGGCAAATTCCTCGAAAGCCCGCTGCCCTCCGGCTCGATGACCAGCTGGGGCCTGTCCGGCGAAGGCCGCTGGATCACCGTCTACGCCAACGGCGGCCACGCCTACGCCGTGATCGCCGGCTTCCGCTGGGACACCTCCGGCGACAGCGGCGGCGAAACCGGCCCGCGCTGGCACGAAGAACTGCGCGACAACGTCGGCTTCATCGCGCGCCACCCGGCTGGGTTCTAGACAGGGGTCTGCGATGGAGAGGGGTTGGGTACCCCTCTTCACTCGTCTAACTGGCTGGTTCGGCTGCGGCCGTCCGAGATTTCGCGCTCGGCCAGCGGCGCAAAACGTTCAGAGGGGCACCCAACCCCTCCCACCGGAGCCTCACCTCGAGACAACCGAGCGCCGCGCGAGGAGGTCGGTGGCGGCAAGGAGTTCAACCTGCCCATCTTGGGCCGAAGCTTCAGAGGGACCAAGGTTAGGCGGGGATTCGCCGGAGCGCCTGCCCGGGGCCGGAGACGTTTCGCTGCCGGGGGGGCGGGTGTCCCCCAGAACGTTTTGCGCCGCTGGCCCCGCGTGGATCTCGGACCGGCCGCCGCCGAAACCGCCAGGTAGGCGAGTGAAGGGGGTTACCCGCACCCCCGGCCCGCCACCCTCCAACCCCGGGCAAGGACCCCGTACTACACCTCGTCTAATCCGCCGCGTCCTCTTTGTGCTTGCAATTTGGTTCGACTGGGATACCTTCGAGCGCGTCGCCTCGACGCCTGACATTCGCCTGGCCGGCCTCACCAAGAAATACGGCGAGGTCGTTGCGGTTGCCGGGATCGACCTCGAGATCGAGGCCGGGGAGTTCTTCACGATGCTGGGGCCGTCGGGGTCCGGCAAGACGACGACGCTGCGGATGATCGCCGGCTTCGAGGACCCCAGCAGCGGCACGATCGAGCTCGCCGGCGAGGACGTCAGCGCCATCCCGCCCTACGACCGTGCCGTCAACACCGTCTTCCAGGACTACGCGCTGTTCCCGCACATGACCGTCGGCGCCAACGTCGAGTACGGGATGAAGGTGGCCAAAGTGGACAAGGCCGAGCGGACCAGGCGCCGCGACGAGGCGCTGGAGATGGTGCGGCTGCCGGGCTACGCCGGGCGCAAGCCGGCCGAGCTCTCCGGCGGCCAGCGCCAGCGCGTCGCCCTGGCGCGGGCGATCGTCAACCGGCCCAAGGTCCTGCTGCTCGACGAGCCGCTCGGCGCCCTGGACCTGAAGCTGCGCGAGCAGATGCAGGTCGAGCTGAAGACGATCCAGGGCGAGGTCGGCATCACCTTCGTCTACGTCACCCACGACCAGGACGAGGCGCTGACGATGAGCGACCGGATCGCCGTCTTCAACCAGGGCCGGATCGAGCAGGTGAGCCCGCCGCGCGAGCTCTACGAGCAGCCGCGGACCGAGTTCGTCGCCGGCTTCGTCGGCGTCTCCAACGTGATCGAGCGCGACGGGCGACGGCTGACGATCCGGCCGGAGAAGATCGAGCTGCTCGACCCGGCGGCGGCGCCGCCCGACTTGCGCAGCGAGCGCGGGCGGATCACCGAGATCGCCTACGCCGGGATGGTGACGCGCTACACCGTCGCGCTCGACGCCGGCGGCACCCTGCAGCTGGCTAGGCAGAACGTGGGTGCCGGCTCGGCCGAGGCGGCACCCCAGCAGGGGGAAGAGGTACTCGTCGGCTGGCGGCCGGAGCACGCGGCCACCGTCGGCGGCCAAACGACCAAAGAGGAGGTTGCACCATGAGGAGGAGAAGGGGAGCTCATCCGGCGCGGACCGCGTGGCTCGCCGTCGCGGGCCTGGTTGCGTTCATGCTCGCGCTGGCGGCCTGCGGTGGCGGCGGTGGCGAGAGCACCGGCGGTGGCGGCGGTGGCGAAGAACTGCAGAAGCTGGGCGAGGGGGAGGGTGCGCTGAACCTGGTCTCCTGGCCCGGCTACGTCGAATCCGGCGGCGGCGAAAACCCGGACTGGGTGACGCCGTTCGAACAGAAGACCGGCTGCAAGGTCAACAACAAGGAAGCCGGGACCTCCGACGAAATGGTGCAGCTGATGAAAAGCGGCCAGTACGACGGCGTCTCGGCCTCGGGCAACGCCAGCGCCCGGCTCTGGGCCGCCCACCTCGTCGCCCCGGTCAACACCAGCCTCGTCCCCAACTACGAGACGGTCTTCGCCGACCTCAAGGAACAGCCGTACAACACCTTCGAAGGCGTTCCCTACGGGATCCCGCACGGGCGCGGCGCCAACCTGCTGATGTGGACCTCGAACTCGGTGAAGCCGGCGCCGACGTCCTGGAACGTGACGCTCGACCCCAAGGTCGCCGCCAAGTACAAGGGCAAGATCAGCCAGTACGACGACCCGATGTCGATCGCCGAAGCGGCCGTCTACCTGAAGGCCCACGACCCCGACCTGGGGATCGAAGACCCCTACGAGCTGAACGAAGAACAGTTCGAAGCGGCGGTCAACCTGATGAAGGAACAGCAGCCCAACGTCGGCGAATACTGGGGCGAAGCGGCGAAGCAGATCCAGGCCTTCGGCGCCGCTGACGTCGAGCTCGGGACCACCTGGCAGTACCAGTACTTCGCGCTGAAAGGCGAAGGGGTGCCGGTGCAAGCCAGCCCGGCGAGCCAGGGCTTCCTGCCCGAAGAGGGCGCGACCGGGTGGTCGGACACCTGGATGATCAGCGCCGAAGCCAAACATCCCAACTGCATGTACGAGTGGATGAACTGGATCATCGAACCGAAAGTCAACGCCGAAGTGGCGGAGTGGTTCGGTGAGGCGCCGGCGCAGGAACTCGCCTGCGAAGAAACGGAAAACCCGAACTTCTGCGCCGAATACCACGCCGAAGAACCGGCCTTCTGGAAACGGGTCTACTTCTGGCAGACCCCGCTCGCCGAATGCGGCAACGGGGAAGACAACTGCGTCGACTACAACCAGTGGGTCAAAGCCTGGACCGAAATCAAAGGCTAGGCCCGGAGGTCCCGTCCGATGACGAGTGAGGCGGTCGCGGTGAAGAGGTCGGCGGGCAGGAGGCTCGCCGGCCTCTTCCACGGGCGGCCCCGCCTGCAGGTGGGGTCGCTGCTCGCCGCCCCCGGCGCCTGGCTCGTCGTCCTCTACCTCGGCTCCCTCGCGGTCCTGCTGATCACCGCCTTCTGGACGGTCGACCCGCTCAGCGGCGAAGTGATCAAGGGCTGGAGCCTCGAAAACTTCGAATCGATCGTCGACGAACCGGTCTACGGCGAAGTCATCTGGCGGACGATCCGCACCGCCGCCCTCGTCACCCTGACCGACGCGGTGATCGCCTTCCCGATCGCCTTCTACATGGCGAAGGTGGCGAGCCGCCGCGGCAAGGCGCTGCTGGTCGTCGCGGTGCTGATGCCGCTCTGGTCGAGCTACCTGGTCAAGGTCCTCTCCTGGCGCACGATGCTCTCCGAAGACGGGGTGATCAACTGGGCGCTGAACCCGCTCGGGCTGCACGGCCCCGGCTACGGGCTGACCGCCGTCTGGTTGGTGATGTCCTACCTCTGGCTGCCGTACATGATCCTGCCGATCTACGCCGGCCTGGAGCGGATCCCGGACTCGCTGATCAGCGCCTCCGAGGACCTCGGCGCCTCCCCCTTCACGACCTTCCGGCGGGTGATCCTGCCGCTCGCCTTCCCGGCCGTCGTCGCCGGCTCGATCTTCACCTTCTCGCTCACCCTCGGCGACTTCATCTCGGTGCGGCTGGTCTCCAACAGCCAGTTCATCGGCACCGTCGTCTTCGCCTCGATCACCAACGACCTGCCGTTCGCCGCGGCGCTGGCCCTGGTCCCGATCGTCGTCATGATCGGCTACCTCGGCGTCGCCCGCAAGCTCGGCGCCTTCGAGCACGTCTGATGCGGCGCTCGGGCCGAGGACAGGAGCGCGGCTGATGCGGCTCTCGCGACGGGCGCAGATCGCACTGCGCGTCTTCGTCGGCCTCGGCCTGGCCTTCATCTACGTGCCGCTGATCGTGATCGGCATCTACGCCTTCAACTCGAGCAGGATCCTCGAGTGGCCGCCGCCGGGGCTAACCACCGAGTGGTTCAAGCAGGCGTTCGAAAGCGAATCGGTCCGCGAAGCCCTGCTCACCTCGTTCGAGGTCGGCCTCGTCGCCACTGCTCTGGCGCTGCTGCTCGGCAGCCTCGCGGCGCTGGCCGTCGGCCGCTTCCGCTTCTTCGGCCGCGAGACCGTCTCCTTCCTCGTCATCCTGCCGATCGCCCTGCCGGGGATCGTCACCGGCGTCGCCCTCAGCAACACCTTCACCCAGGTGCTCGGGGTCAGCCTGGCGCTGTGGACGGTGATCGTCGGCCACGCCACCTTCTGCATCGTCGTCGTCTACAACAACGTCGTCGCCCGCCTGCGCCGCACCTCGGGCTCCTTCGAGGAGGCCTCGGCCGACCTCGGCGCCGACCCTTGGCAGACCTTCCGCTTCGTCACCTTCCCGAGCATGAAATCGGCGCTCGCGGCCGGCGGCCTGCTCGCCTTCGCCCTCTCCTTCGACGAGATCATCGTCACCACCTTCACGATCGGCGCCGGCGACGAAACCCTGCCGATCTGGATCTTCAGCAACCTCTTCCGCCCGAAAGCGCTGCCGGTCGTCGACGCCGTCGCGGTGATCGTGATCGTGATCTCGATCATCCCCGTCTACCTCGCCCACCGCCTCTCCAGCGACGAAGCCGGCCTCACCCCCGGCCGCGGCGGCGGTGCCGCCGAGATCGCCGAGGTAACCGCCGCCCCGTAGCACCACCCGCGCTGTTGAGCTTTGCCGCTCTATGCGCGGCTAAGCTCAACAGCACTGCCTCAGCAGTGACGCTGCGGCCCGTGAGGGAGGGGTCGGGCGACCCTCTGAACGTTTTGCGCCGCTGGCCCGGCGTGGATCTCGGACCGGCCGCGGCGGATCCGGCCAGGTAGGCGAGTG
>CAZHLT010000346.1:0-5244 GCA_964533285.1 uncultured Conexibacteraceae bacterium
CCCCGACTCCCACCACCTTCGTCTGCTCGGGCCTGCTCCCGACGGAGCTCGACGAGGTCGCCGCGGCGTTCGAGCCCGCTGGCCTGGATGAGGTCTCGCGCCGCGCGGACGGCGACTGGGCCGCCCTCTTGCTTCGTCGGATCTGAGCTATAGGGTTTTCGCGATGGTCCTGGCCAACATCACCGACTACAGCGTCGGTCTCTTCATCCACATCCTGGCGGTCGTCGTCGCCTTCGGCCCGACCTTCAGCTACGGGATCATCTTCTCCCTCTCGGAAAAGCACCCGCGCTCGGTTCCCTCGTTCTACGAAGCGATCCGCAGGGTCGACAACTACCTGGTCGACCCCGGCATGCTCGTCGTCCTGCTGGCCGGGATCTACCTGCTCGCCGAAGGGCCGTGGCAGTCGAGCGAATCGTGGATCACGGTCGGCTTCGTCGCGATCATCGCCCTCTTCGGGCTCCAGCACGGCTTCTTCCGGCCGCAGGGCCGCAAGGCGCAGGCGCTCGCCGAGCGTGACCTGGAGCAGGGCGACAAGCTCAGCGACGAATTCATGGAAGTCGCGCGGCGGCTGGGGACGGTCGGGCCGATCGCCGGCCTGATCGTCGTCGTCACGATCTTCTTCATGGTCACCAAACCCTGACGGCGCCGGTGCCGGGGGCGGACGCCCAGCTCGACGCCTCGCTGCCGGTGGCGATGTTCGACTCCGGCGTCGGCGGCCTCACCGTGTTGCACGAGTGCCTGGTTTCGCTGCCGCAGGAGGACTTCGTCTACCTCGGCGACACCGCCTGCTTCCCCTACGGGACGCGCGACCCGGCGCGGCTGCGTGAGCGGATCGCCCGTATCGCCGAGCTGCTGCTGGCGCGCGGCGCGAAGCTGCTGGTGATCGCCTGCAACACGGCTACCTCGATCGGCGAGGACGTCACCCGCGAGGTCGCCGCCGCGGCCGGGGTCGAGGTGGTGCCGGTGGTCGAGCCGCAGGCCGAGATCGCGGCGGCGATCACCGCCAGCGGCCGGGTCGGCGTCCTGGCGACGCCGAACACGGTCGAGAGCGGCGCCTACCGGCGAGCGCTGGAAGCGCAGGGCCGGGCGCTGGCGGTGACCGAGGTCGAGGCGCCGCGGCTGGCCCCGTTCATCCAGGACGGCACGCTGTTCGACGAGGAGACGATGGCGATGGCGCGGGGCTACTGCGCGCCGCTGAAGGCGGCCGAGGTCGACACCCTAATCCTCGGCTGCACCCACTACCCACTGGTGGCGCCGATGCTGCAGCGGATCCTCGGTCGCGACGTCCGCCTCGTCGCCGGCGGCCACGCGGTCGCCGCCGCCGTCCAGCGCACGCTGGAGGGCGCCGGTCTCGCCCGCGAGGGTCGCGAGGAGGGCCGCTACGACTTCCTCTGCACCGGCGATCCCGCGGCCTTCCACGCGATCGGCACCCGCTTCCTGCAGATGCCGCTTGGCGAGGTAGAGCGGATCGACCTCGGCGCCGTTGCCTGAGCGCTCGGGCGAGCCCGCCGTCGTGCGGAAACCGCGACAAAGTTGGCCCACAGTTGGCACCCGGTGCGCGCCACGCGCGCGTCCGGGCTCGACAGGATCTCAGCCATGCCCATTCTGACCGCCGGCAATACCGTATATACTCGCCCCGTGGCAAAGGTGATGATCTCCATCCCCGACGCGCTCCTCGAGCGCCTCGACACCCAGGCCAAAGCTCTGGGCGAGACCCGCAGCGGCTTCCTGCAGCGGCTGGCCGAGCGCGAGCTGGAGGCCGACGAGGAGCGCCGCCACCGCGAGATCGTCGACCTCCTCGGCTCGATCGAGGTCGACCTCGGGGGCAAGAGCGCAGCCCAGCTGATTCGCGAGGACCGGGAATCGCACTGATGCTGCTGCTCGATGCGGGGGTCTGGGTCGCGAGCGTTGCCGCGGAGGAGTCGCACCACCAAAGCGCCGCCGGGCTCGTGGCGACGAAGGGGCTCACCTTCGGGGCGCTTGACCTCACTCTCTACGAGATCGCCAACGTCGTCGGCTTCAAGCGTCGCCAGCCACGGGAAGCGGAACTGCTCGCTCGCCTCGTCGTCAGGTGCTGCCCCGATCAGATCCTGGCCGTCAGCCTGGAGCACCTGGCGGAGGCTGTGCAGGTCGCGCGCGACCACGCCATCAGCGCTTACGACGCCGCCTACGTCGCCGCCGCCCGCCGCAACGGCTGGACGCTGGTCAGTACCGACGTCGAAGACCTGGTCTCCAAGGGGCTTGCGGTAACCCCGGACGCGGCCCTCTAACCTTGGTGCCGTGAGCGTTCTCGAACAGGTCCAAAGCGACGTCAAGGTGGCGATGAAAGCGCGCGAAAGCGAGCGCGTCGCGGCGCTGCGCCTGGTCGTCGACGTGCTGCAGCAGGACGCCAAGCTGGGCAAGGGCGACGAGGTCGCGGTGCTGCAGCGGGAGCGCAAGAAACGGGTCGAGGCGGCCGAGGCCTACGAGGGCGCCGGCCGCGCCGACCAGGCGGCCGCCGAGCGCTTCGAGGCCGAGCTGATCGAGGGCTACCTGCCGCAGCAGCTCTCCGACGCCGAGCTCGACGAGCTGGTCGCCGCCGCGGTCGCCGAGACCGGCGCCAGCGAGCAGAAGCAGATGGGCCAGGTGATGTCGGCGCTGATGCCGAAGGTCGGCGGCCGCGCCGACGGCAGGCGGGTCAGCGCCGCGGTCCGCAAGAAGCTGGGTGCCTCTTAGTGGCGAAACGGCAGCTGACGCTCGACAACACCGTGGCGGCCGAGCTGGCCGGGTCCGAGGACTCGGTCCTGCGGGCGCTGCGCGGCAAGCTCGACGCCGAGCTGCACCTGCGCGGCAACGTGCTGACCCTGGAGGGGGAGCCCGATGACGTCGAGCAGGCGGCGCACGTGGTCGACGAGATGGTCGAGCTGATCGAGCAGGGCCACGAGGTCGCGCCGGGGACGATCGAAGCGGTGACCGGGGCGTTGGAGGCGCACGAGGACCCGGCCGAAATCCTCGAGGACGTCGTCTGGCGCCACCGCAACACCAAGGTGGCGCCGAAGACGCTGAACCAGAAACGCTACGTCGACTCGATCCGCCGCAACACGATCACCTTCGGGATCGGGCCGGCCGGCACCGGCAAGACCTTCCTGGCGGTGGCGATGGCAGCGGCGGCGCTGACCGAACGCCAGGTGCAGCGGATCATCCTCACCCGGCCCGCAGTCGAGGCAGGGGAGCGGCTCGGCTTCCTCCCCGGCGACATCCAGGCCAAGGTCGACCCCTACCTGCGACCGCTGTTCGATGCCCTCTACGACATGATCGACCCCGACCGCGTCAACGGCTACTTCGAGCGCGACGTGATCGAGGTGGCGCCGCTGGCATTCATGCGGGGCAGGGCGCAGCCCGTCGATCGCCCGGTTCTGACGCCCGCGGGCTTCAGGCCGATCGGCAGCCTCGAAGTGGGCGATCTGGTGATCGGCTCGGGCGGCTCACCGACCCCCGTTCTCGGCGTCTATCCGCAGGGCCGGAAAGAGGTTTTCCGCGTGCGCGCGCAGGACGGCGCCGCGACGCTCTGCTGCGCCGAGCACCTCTGGCATGTGTTCACCGCCTCCGACCGCCGCCGCGGCAAGCCGGGCAGGGTCCTGGAAACCCGCGAGATGGTGGGACGCCTGCGCACGGCACACCAGCGTCGGTACGAGCTGCCGCTCCTCACCTCGCCGGCGGAGATGGTGCCCCGTGAGGTCCCGCTCGACCCCTATGCCCTCGGTCTCCTGCTGGGAGACGGCTGCATCACGGGCACGACCACGCCGACCTTCGCGACTGCCGACCGCGAGCTGGCCGAAGCGCTCGAGCAAGCGCTGGACGGCATCGAGCTGCGTCCGAAGGGCGGGTACGACTGCGTGCTGCGCAACGTCGCCGGCCACCGGGGCGGCGTCATCGTCGCCAATCCGGTGACCGCCGTCCTGCGTGAGCTCGGATTGCTCGGCACCAGGTCCGCGACGAAGTTCGTCCCCGAGGCGTATCTGCACAACGAGCCTGCGGTGCGCCTCGCGCTGCTCCAGGGTCTGCTGGACAGCGACGGCGGGCCCGTGACCCAGCGGGGGCGCAGCTGCCGCGTTCAGTTCGGCACCAGCTCGGAGCGCCTGCGCGACGACGTCACCTTCCTCGTGCGCTCGCTCGGCGGCGTCGCCTACTCTCGCCGGCGCGAGGCGGCCGGGCGCGCCCCCGGCCGCGCCAATGGTCGTCCGGTTCATCACCGCAGCGACGCCTTCGTGATGGACCTGCGCCTGCCGGCCGGGCTCGAACCCTTCCGGCTCTCCCGCAAGCGGGACGTCTACCGGCGTGCCGGCGGCGGCCGGCCGATGCGGGTCATCGACGCGATCGAGCCGGCCGGCGAGGCCGAGACCGTCTGCATCCAGGTCGCCGCCGCGGACTCCCTCTACGTCACCGACGACTTCCTGCTGACCCACAACACCCTCAACGACTCCTTCGTGATCCTCGACGAGGCGCAGAACACGAGCCCGGAGCAGATGAAGATGTTCCTCACCCGGCTCGGCTTCAACTCGCGGATGGTCGTCACCGGCGACGTCACCCAGATCGACCTGCCCTCCGACCAGCGCTCCGGCCTGATCGCGGTCCGCGAGATCCTCGACGAGGTGAAGGAAATCTCCTTCGTCGAGTTCGGCGGCGAGGACGTCGTCCGCCACAAGCTGGTGCAGCGGATCGTCGCCGCCTACGACGCCCACGGCAGCCGCGAGCGCGCCGCCCGCTCCGAACACGGGCCGACGCCGAGATCCGGGTGAGCGCCGACCTCGCCGACGTCCCGGCGGAGCTGTGCGAGGCGGTGGCGGCGGCGCTGGCCGCGGCCGGGGTCGAGGACGGCCACCTCGCGGTCGAGATCGTCGACGCCGAGCGGATCCGCGAGCTCAACAACCGCCACCGCGGCGTCGACGCGCCGACCGACGTGCTCGCCTTCCCGATCGACGAGCTGGGGCCGGTCGCCGGCCCGCGCGAGCTCGGCGACGTCGCGATCTGCCCCGAGCACTGCAGCGACGTCACCGAGGCCGCCGTCCACGGCGTCCTCCACCTCTGCGGCTTCGACCACGAGGCCGACGACGGCGAGATGCTCGCCCTCCAGGCCGAGGTCATGTCAGGCCTGCGGGCGCTTCCCGGCGTGCCGGGCACGGACCCCGTCGAGCGGCCGGAGGGATGACCAGGGCCGGCTTCATCGGTCTCGCCGGGCGGCCCAACGTCGGCAAGTCGACGCTG
>CAZHLT010000347.1:0-1603 GCA_964533285.1 uncultured Conexibacteraceae bacterium
GCGGTCGATCCCGCGCACCTTGACGAAGTCGAGCTCGTAGCCGGCAGCCGGGACCAGCTCGGCCTCGATCCGCTCGCGGGTGCCGAGGAAGCTGACCTCAGCGCCGCTGGCCCGCAGCTCAGCCGCGACCGCGAGGGCGGGGACGACGTGCCCCGCCGTTCCGCCCGCCGCCACTACGACCTTTGGCTTTCCTGGCACCGCTCGCTCTGCTCCTTTCGCGGGCGCGAGCGCGCCCACCGTCGACGACGCGCAGTTTGCCAGCGCGGGCTCCCGAGCCCCCGCCCGCGACCGGCGCGGTGCCGCCGCGGGCGACGTTGAGGATCAGCCCGACGGCGAACAGCGTCGCCAGCAGGCTGCTGTTGCCGTAGGAGACGAACGGCAGCGGCACCCCGGTCAGCGGCGCCAGCCCCATCACCGCGAAGAGGTTGATGATCGCCTGGACGACGATCAGCGAGGTGAGGCCGGCGACCAGCAGCTTGCCGTAGGTGTCCTTCGCCTTCTGCGCGACTTTGAGGCCGGCGTAGCCGAACATGCCGAAGAGGCCGACGACGCCGACGATCCCGATCATCCCCAGCTCCTCGCCGATCACCGCCGAGATCATGTCGGTGTGCGCCTCGGGCAGGTAGAAGGCCTTCTGCACGCCGTTGCCGATCCCGACCCCCTCGATCCCGCCGGAGCCGAGCGCGATCTTCGCCTGCGCCGCCTGGAAGCCGGCGCCTTCGACTTCCGAGCCGGGGTTGAGGAAGCCGGTCAGGCGCGCCATCCGGTAGGGCTCGATGATCGTCATCAGCAGCGCCGCGGCAGCGATCGCCAGGGCGATCTTGGCCAGGTCGCGGGGCCGGGCGCCGGCCGCGACCAGGGTGGCGCCGGTGGCGAAGACGATCACCATCGTCGTCCCCATGTCGGGCTCGAGCATGATCAGGAAGCAGGCGCCGGCGGTGACCAGCAGGTAGGGCATGAAGCCGTCCAGCGAGCGCGCCCGCCGCGGCTGGCGGGCGAGCATGTCGACGCCGTAGAGGATCAGCGCCACCTTGGCCAGCTCCGACGGCTGGATCTGGAGGGCGCCGCCGCCGATCCAGCGGCTGGCGCCGTTGACTTCGCTGCCGACGCCGAGCACGGCGACGAGCAGGAAGAACGCGCCGAACAGCAGCGCCGGGGTGAGGTTGCGGATCGCGGTCAGGTTGAGGCGGGCGACGAAGTGCATGACGACGAGCCCGACGGCGCCGAAGATCAGCGTCCGCTTCAGGTAGAAGGCGCTGTCGGAGAGGCCGCCGTCGTGGAGGATGCGCGAGGTCGAGCTGGCCGAGAAGACCATCACCGCGCCCAGCGCCAGCAAGCAGAGGGTCGCGGTCAGCAGCATGTTGTACTCGGTCGAGACGGCGCGGGCGCGGGCCTTCGGCTTCGCCTTCTTGCGCGACTTGGCGCCGCCCCCGAAGCGCCGCAGCGCCAGCGTGCTCATCGACCCAGCTCCGCGACGATCTGGCGGAAGCGCTCGCCGCGCCGCTCGTAGTCGGCGAAGGCGTCGAAGCTGGCGCAGGCGGGCGAGAGCAGGACGACGCCGCCCGCGGGTCCGGCCGCGGCGGCGGCGAAGGCGCGGCGGACG
>CAZHLT010000348.1:0-2609 GCA_964533285.1 uncultured Conexibacteraceae bacterium
CCGAGGTCGTCGGCGACGCGGGCGCAGCCGATCAGGCCGCCGACCGGGCCGGAGCCGATCGTGAAGATCGGCCGGTCGGCGCCGAGGCCGAGCGGGACCATGCCGCCGTGGCACTGCATGATGTGGAGCTCGCCGGCGAAGCCGACCTCGGCGAGGCGGCCCTGGACCCCGTGCAGGTAGGTGCTGGTGACCGGCCCGACGTAGGAGTTGATCAGGGTGGCGACGAAGCGCTCGTACTCGCCGACCGCCTTCGAGATCTCGCTCGAGATCGTGACGAAGACGCCGGGGGCGTGCTGTTCGACGATCTCGCGCGCGCGCCGCTCGTGGGCGTCGTTGCGGACCGACCAGAGGAAGGCGATCGCGATCGTGTCGACCCCGGCGGCGAGCAGCGCGTCGGCGGCGGCCGCGACCCCCTCCTCGTCGAGGGCGACGACGACGTCGCCGTCGGAGTCGATCCGCTCGGCGACGCCGAAGGTGCGCTCGATCGGAACCAGCGGCTCGGGCTTGCGCGTTTCGGCGAAGCGCAGCAGGTTCTCGGGCGGCTCGCCGGTGGGGCGGCCGAGGCCGCGCATGGTGCGGACCGTGTCCTCGAAGCCGCGGGTGGTGATCAGCCCGATCTCGGCCCCCTTGCGCTCGACGACGATGTTGGTGGCGACGGTCGAGCCGTGCGAGATCAGCCGGTCCATGTTCGTGTAGAGGTCGGTGGCGGAGAGGCCGAGCTGGTCGCCGGCCGACTCGATCGAGCCGAAGAAGCCGGACTGGAAGGAGTCGGCGGGAGAGGAGAGCGCCTTGCCATAGGCGACCCGGCCGTCCTCGCCGATCAGGACGCAGTCGGTGAACGTCCCGCCGATGTCGACTCCGCAAACAAGTCCGGCCACAGCATCCTCCTCGCTCCACGAGTCCGCCGCCGGGTCCCGCCCGGGGCTCTGCAAGCGACACTAGCCCCGGCCCGGAGAGGGGAGAACCGGGGGCGCCCGAGCCCTTTAGAGGTCCTCCAAGTCGGGGGCCCCAGAGATCTGACCGACCGAGCGGTCAGCTACTAGACTGGGGGGCTGGTGGAGGCTGTGCGCTGGCATGCCGCGGGTGACGTGCGGCTCGACGAGGTCGAGCTGGCGCTCCCCCTTGGCCCCGGCGTGGTCGAGGCGGCGGTCTCCTACTGCGGCATCTGCGGCTCCGACGTCGCCGAGTTCCGCGCCCCCTTCGCGATCCGCCCCGGCCGCGACCACCCGCTCACCGGCCAGCAGCCGCCGGTCACCCTCGGCCACGAGTTCTCGGCCACGATCACCGCCGTCGGCGAGGGCGTCACCGACCTCGCCCCGGGCGACCGCGTCTCCGCCGACGCCTGCTGGCGCTGCGGCACCTGCGAGGCCTGCGTCCGCGGCGAGTACAACCTCTGCCGCCTCAGCGGCTCGATCGGCCTCTCCTCCGACGGCGCCTTTGCCCCCCGCGTCCGCTTCCCCGCCTACTGCGCCGTTCCCCTCCCCGCCGGCGTCAGCCAGGAGGTCGGCGCCCTGCTCGAGCCGCTCGCCGTCGGCCTCCACGCCCTCGACCGCGGCGGCGCCCGCGCCGGCGAGCGCCTCGTCGTCGTCGGCTACGGCCCGATCGGCGCCTGCACCGCCCTCGTCGCCCGCGCCCTCGGCCTCCAGCCCCTCGTCCTCGAGCGCCACCCCGGCCGCCGCGCCCGCGCCGCGGCCGAGGGCTTCGCCGTCCACGACCCCGCCGGCGAGCCGCGCGAGGCCGCCAAGGCGGTCCGCGACCTGGTCGGCGGCGGCGGCGCCGAGCTCGTCGTCGACTGCTCCGGCGCAGCGCCGGCCCTGGAAGCGGCGCTGGAGATGACGACCCGCGGCGGCCGCATCGTCGTCGCCGGCATCCCGAAGACGCCGGTCCCGGTCGACGTCGGCCGCATGCTCCTCTACGAGCGCTCCCTGCTCACCGCCCTCGGCTACCACAACGACCTGCCGCGGGTGGCGGCGATGATCGCCGCCGGCCTGCTCGACCCGGCGAGCATGATCACCCGCCGCGCCCCACTCTCCCAGACCCCGGCCGAGATCGAACGCCTCGCCGGCGACCCCGGCGACGACGTCAAGGTCCTGATCGAGGTCGGGGGATGACACCGCCCCCATCCCGTGGTTCCCGGGTTGCGCAGGACGCCACGAAGGAACCGCGGGATGAGTGAGGCGAGGACCGTGGTCGTGCCGATGCCCCACATGGGCGTCTCGGTCGAGGAGGGGACGGTGATCGAGTGGCTGAAGGCGCCCGGCGAGGAGGTCGCCGCCGAGGAGCCCCTCTGCGCGATCGCCACCGACAAGGTCGACACCGAGGTCGTCGCGCCGGCCGCCGGCGTCCTCGCCAGGCAGCTCGCCGAGGTCGGCGCCAACGTGCCGGTGGGCGCGCCGCTGGCCGAGATGGCGGTCGGCGCCGGCGCCGCGGCTTTCCTCGGAGCGGCCGGGAGCGAGGGCGGGGGATCTCCGGACGCCGCCGAGACCCCGGCGAGCGCCGAGTCGCCCAACGCCGACGGCGCCCCGACCGCGAACGACGACGCGCTGTTGAGCTTTGGGTCACATCGAGAGACAACGCTCAACAGCGCCCAAGAGGGTGGGGAAGGCATC
>CAZHLT010000349.1:0-9879 GCA_964533285.1 uncultured Conexibacteraceae bacterium
CCGCGAAACCCCTCAGGCCGTAGCCGAACGCGAAGCAACCCGCACCGCCTACACCGACCTAGGCGCGACCGGTGCGGCGCAACTGATCGAAGACCGCTTCGGCGAGCAGCTCGCGACCCTCGACGCCGATCCTGCCCGGGCGCTCAGCGATGCGAGGCTCGAGCGGGTGCTCGGCCCGACCGAAGCTCGGATCTCCCTTCAGGGCGACGGGATGCTGGTCGAAGGCACGGTCCCGGTGCGAGCCCACGACGACGACGGCGAGCTGAAGAAGGTCGACCTCCACCTCGAGGCCTCCGCAGGCGAGCTCTCGCCGGTCAACCCGCTGGTTGACGTCAGCCTGCCCTCCGAGGCCGGAGAAAGGATCGAGTTCAAGGGTGCCGGTATCTCGATCGCGCCACCGACCTCGCAGGCGGGCGCCGGTTCCACTGCCCACCGCTTTGGCGACAAGGATGTCCTCTACCCCGAGACCCAGCCGGACACGGACACGCTCGCCGCCCCGACCTCGGGCGGCGTTGAGATCTTCTCTCAGCTTCGCTCGCCGCAGAGCCCTGCGGATCTGCGCTTCCACCTCACTCTTCCGGCTGGGGCTGAGCTCCGCCCCGACGGTCACGGCGGCGCCGAGGTGGTGCGCAGCGGGGACCTTCTGGCCTTCGTCTCGATCCCCCACGCGACCGACGCCCAGGGGGCCGCAGTCCCGGTCGCGATGAGCGTCGAGGGCAACGACCTCCTCCTCGCCGTTGACCACGGCGGCGGCGACTTCGCCTATCCGATCCTGGTCGACCCGGAAGTCACCATCGCCGAGAACTGGTACGACAACGGCCGTAGCTGGTACTACGACTCGGCCAACCTGGGAGCCCTCGGCTACTGGAACTTCAGTGCCAACTCCTCGCGCTTCAGCGGCGGAACCGCATGGAAATCGCCCTTCCCCCACGTCGGCGCATCCGAACGAGGCCTCTTCATTCACGCAAACTCGACCACGGGCACCCAGCCGGCCAACAGCCACGGTGAGTGGACCTTGACCCCGCCCGGCCAAGACACCTTCTTTGTAGCGGCCCTGATCCGCCCCTTCTGGATCTTCGCCAACGGCTGCGGCCAGGGCACCTACCCCGAGCCGCACGACTACTCGGGCTTTTGGAGCTCGACCTGGGGCTGGGGAACCTTCAACCGCGACCAGGCCCGTGTCTACGAATACGGGATCGACATCGCTCCGGGTGAACAAGACTGGCACCACGGTATCGGCCACATCCTCGTCATCGGCCTGGGTACCGAAGCGGGGAGCACCGCGCCCCCAGTGGGATGCCCTCGCGACCTGTTCGCCGGCGGGGTTGCCTTCTGGATGGACGACTGGTACAAGCCCACGACCTCGGTCAGCGGAGTGCCCTCGGGCTGGATCAACGGCGAAACGCCGATCAGCATCACCGTCAATGCGGCCGATACCGGCCTCGGTGTGCAGACCATCACGCTTCTAAACGACGGCAAAGGGATCGTGAGCCAAGATCAGGTTGGATGCACCGGCCTGTTCGAGTCTCCCTGCCCCGGCAGCCGGACCTCCCACCTCAATCTCACCGGGACGAGCCTCGGCGAGGGGATCCGGAGCGCCAGCGTCGCCGCGAGCGATCCCACTGGGAAGCTCTCCGAACCCTTCGTCTTCCAAACGAGGGTCGATCGCAGCAAGCCCGTTGTGAGCCTCGACGGCCAGCTCGCTGAGGCGACCGAGGCGGACGAAGGGGAGGCCAAAGGCGACGAAGACGTCGAGAAGCTGCGCCTGTCCGTCTACAAGCTCCAGATCAAGACGACGGACATTGGTACCGAGACCGATGCGAACTTGAAGAAGCGCTCCGGCGTAGAGGATATCGAGGTCTTCCTCGACAACGAGGAGATGCCGGTCCCGTGGGAACCGACTCCTTCCTGCCCGCAGACGAGCTGCGAACGCGACGAGACCTACACGCTGAAGCTGAGCGAAATCGACACGGCGGGCATCCACAAGTTGGAAGTCAGAGTCACCGATTTTGCCGGCAACGAGAAGGTCCGCGACGTCGAATTCGAATACATCCCCGCCACCGGGATAAAGGACGAATACCTCATGCAGTACTTCCCGCTGCCCGACGGACAGGGCGACGAAGAAGCCGAAGGGCATCCGCGTCGCCCCGAACTGGCGGTAAACGTGATGAACGGCAACCTCGTCTACCGTCAGACCGATGTCGATGTGGAAAGCAGCGCCGCCGTGAACCTAGAAGTAGAGCGCTACTACAATTCCCAGCTCCCCGATGCCGAGAGCACCGAATGGGGCGACGGCTGGACCCTGGCTGAGACCCCGGACCTGAAACCGATCGAGGGCGGGGGTTCCGGCGATCCTGAAGCTGCCGAACTGCTCGACTCAAGCGGCGCGGTGGAGTCCGAAGTCGAATTGCCAGCCGAAGCGGGCGAGGAGAAATTCGACCCCGAGCTGCGGGCGACGCTGAAGAAGAAGGCCAGCGGCGGCTACCTGATGACCGACGAAACCGGCGAATCGTCGACCGCGATTGCCTTCGATGAGACCGGGCGGACCGAGGCGCTGGTGACCGAGGGCGCCGCCAAGGTGGACTACGGCTATGAAGGCGACGCGCTCGCTGAAATCGCCGTCGAAGACGCCGGCACCCTCTCAACCGATCCCGCCGAAGTCGAAATGCCAGAACCGGAACCGACCGAAGGAACTCCGCACTTTCATTCCGCCTTCGGGTCGCTCGGCTCGGGTGACACGGAGTTCAACACGCCGACCGACGTCGCGATCGGCGCCGACGGTGACCTCTGGGTCGCCGACTACGCGAACAACCGCGTGCAGCATCTCAACCCCGCGGGCGAATACGTCGGCCAGTTCGGCAGCCAAGGGACGGGGCCTGGCGAGCTGCAGAACCCAGCGTCCCTCGCCCTCGACGCCGAAGGCGACCTCTGGGTGGCGGACAAGAACAACTCTCGGGTCCAGGAGTTCAGCCCCGATGGGGAATACCTCGGCCAGTTCGGGTCCCAGGGATCCGGGGGCGGCCAGCTCAACCGCCCCGAAGGGATCGCGATCGACGCCTCCGGCGACATCTGGGTCTCAGACACCTACAACTACCGGGTTCAGAGGTTCACGCCTGAAGGGGAATTCGTCGAAGTCGTCGCTCCGGAAGGGCTGGGTGCGATCGAACCGACCGGGATCGACGCCGGGCCCGACGGCAAGGTCTGGGTCACCGACTGGTCCCACAACCGGGTCGTGGCGCTCAGTGAAGGCGGCGATCTCGAGCTCTCGTTCGGCACCGCCGGCAGCGGACCGGGCCAGTTCAGCCATCCCGACGCTATCGAGGCTGACGAGAACGGTTACGTCTGGGTCGGAGACCAGAACAACGGCCGCATCCAGCGCTTCGACCAAGACGGTGACTATGTGGATCAGTTCGGCAGCAAAGGCTCCGGGGAGGGCCAGTTCAGCTTCAGCTACCCGTTCGGGTTTGCGGTGGGAGAAGACCACCGGCTCTGGGTCGCCGATCGCAACAACCATCGCGTCCAGCGCTGGGACCCCCCGTTCATCCTCTCCGCGGAAGCGCTGCCCGAAGACGACGACCCCAGGGTGGAGGTCGCGACTGAAGACGGCCTAGTCGAAGCGGTTTCCGGGGAGGAGGCCGGGCAGACCGACTACGAGCACGACGGCGAGCTGCTGACCTCAGTCGATGGACCCGACGGCGAGACGGAATACGAATACGACGAAGCCGAACTGCTGACCAAAGTCACCCTTGCCAACGGGACCTATGGCGAGGTTTCCTACTTCTCCGACGGGCGGGTCGAATCCGTCACCGTCGCCTCCGAAGGCGTCAACCCGAAAACGACCTACTTCGCCTACACCGATGCGCCAAGCCGGCGGACCGTTGTGGATCCGCCCGACGCCCCGCACGTCACCTACGACATCGGCGAAGATGGCTCGGTGCTGAAATGGTGGAACACGGCGAAACCGCCGGAGCTCAGCCTTGCGGGAACGCTCTACGACCACAGGGAAGAAGACGGAGGGCTCTGGGCCGGCGATCACGAACTCCAGGTGCAGGCCGAAGACGACGAGGGCATCGAATCGGTTCAGATCATCATCGGTGGCGACCTCCTGGTCGAAGAACTCAAGTGCGAGCAGGTCGGCGGCCCGCCGATCGAGTGCACGAAACCCGAAGCGCTTCCTTGGGTCATGGAAACCGAGGCCAATCCCCCCGGTCACCTGCAGATTGAAGCAATCGCAACCGATAGCGAAGGGGAAAGCGCCAGCGAGCGTTTTTGGGTGGATGTTCCCGAACCGCCGCCCCCGCCGGCCCCTGGAACGCCTATCGCTCCGAGGTTCGCCGAGATCAAGAGGTTCCGCGCCGAATACGGGCTTGAGGTCAACTTCCCGGTCGCCAACCAGATAGAGCAAAACGAACGGATCTTCAACCTGATCAAAGCCTGGTATGAACCGAGCACGCCAGCGGGCCAGGTTGCGCGCGCCTCGTGGGAACGCTGGGGGGTGCCGCTGCGGCCTGAGGACGTGGCGGAGCTGGAATATCGCGAATGGCTCTACGAAGCCAACGCCGAAAAGATCGACCAGTGGGTCGAAGCGACCAGCCCGGGTAGCTACGCCGGGTACTACATGGACCACCCTGCGGGTGGAATCATGCGCATCGGCTTTCTCGGCGACCAGTCGAGCCAGCTCGCGAGCCTGGAGACGTCGTTGTCACTGATCGGAGGCAACAGCATGGTCGGAGGCAGCAGCAGGCTAAGCGTCTATCCGACGCCCCCCACGGTGCCGTACGTTGCCGTGCGGGCTACCACGGAGACGGTACTGGGCGCGATCGAATCGAACCCCAATCTCGCGAACCTGGTTGTCGACGTCGAGGACGACGAAGCCGGTAGGTACACGCGCGTAAGTACCCCGAACGTCGCCCAGGTCGAAAGCATCCTGAACCAGATGGTCGGAGCCAACGCTCCGGTCACGGTCGAGTACGAGGCGGGCGGCGGAGCGCTGTTGGACGGCCGATACCGCAACTCGGGCAGAATGCGGGCTGGCGACTACATCAGCGGCCATGGCTATTCCGAACAAGGGGTCGATTTGGGCCCCTCTTATTGCACTGCGGGATTCGGAGCCATGGACGGCAAGCGGTTGTTCGTCCTTACCGCCGGTCACTGCTACACCAAACTCGACACGGAAATATGGCGCGCGGAGTACGACGGAGACTCTGAGTTTCCGTTCGACGACGCAGGAAAGAGCGAAGTCGGAAGGGTCGCACGCAGCGCTTTCAACCTCGACGAATACGGAGGCGTGCGCACCGACGGGGTGGCGATCCGGATCAAGCAAGGGGGCATCGTGCCTCGGGCGATATGGGGATGGGACGGTCATGCGCTGCCCACGAAGCCGGCGGGGAGGGCTAGAAAGGGCAACACCCTCTGCTATTCCGGAGCCATCTCGAAGACCGTTGCCTGCGGACGGATCGTCGCGCGCTCGTTGAACTGGCGTTCCGACGACGCTCCGTTTGGCGTCGCTGGGTACTGGGTCAGGTTTCCCGAGGACAAGCGGCCCCAACATGGAGACAGCGGGTCGCCAGTATGGAATCTTCGTACCGGCGCATCCATCGGTCTGGTGTCTGCTGGACGGCCCGAAGGCTCCTACATCGAAACTCTAGTGGCGCCTCTTCTGCATCCTCCCAACATGCCCACCGATCGGGTTCCCGGAATCCTCCGTCAGCAGAACATGAGGCCCCTTCAACTGAAGCTCGGGGGGTGACAATGGCTTCCCTGATCAAGAAGGCGATAGGCGTCCTGGTGATCTCAGCGCTCTTGAGCGCCACCCTGTTCGCAGTCGGATGCGGTGGCGGCGACGACGGCTCCGAGCGTGCGGTCGAGTGGCACGTCGAACGCCCAGTCGGTCCCAGGTCGGTCCGTCTCGTGGCCTCGGTCGAGACGTGCGCCCCCGAGCCGTCGCGGCTCGAACGTCCGATCATCGAGTACTCGGGCGAGCGGGTCTACCTCGAACTTCGCCACACTCCGGAGGAGGAACAAGGTGGCTGCCTTTTCTTGTTCCTGGGCCTCCACAGGACGGTCACCTTCAACCGGGGCCTGGACGAACTCGTCCTCTTCGACGCAAGCACCGATCCCCCTGAGCAGCGTTGGCCGCTGCGGCGTGGTCGAGGGCGCTGAAACGACCGACTGTCGGCAAGCGTCGACTACGCCGAGTTCATGTTCGGCCTCGACCTGATCCTCGACGCCCTCGTGATGGCGATGAGGGCGTGGGGCGGCGTCTTGGGGGTCGCCGCTACTGCGCTGACTGGTTTGCTCCTTGCCGGATGCGGGCAATCGCCTCCGGAGCGGCGCTGGCCTCGAGACAGGTAGCGCGGTGTCTTGCAGTCCACCTGGTCTTGGCGAACGATGGCCCCTGTCGTTCCACTCGCCCGGTCACTTATGTTGTGCGGTTGATGTGATCTCGGTGGACTGCGAAAGCGCAGAGCACTGCGGAGGTGTGGCTATAGCGAGGGCTGTGATAGGCGTCCTGGTGATCGCAGTGCTCTTGAGCGCCACCCTGCTCGCATCCGGTTGCGGAGGCGGCGATGACGGCTTCGAGCGTGCCGTCGAATGGCATGTCGTGCGCCCCGTCGGCCCCAAGTCGGTCCGTCTTGTGTCCACGTTCGAAGGCTGTTCCAAACCGGTGCAGCTCGAACCACCGTTCATCGAGCACGACGGCGATCGCATCTATCTCGAACTTCGCCACACTCCGGAAGACGAGCAGGGCATCTGCTTCTTCTCCGTGGAGACGCTCCACAAGACGGTCACCTTCGACCGAGACCTGGACGAACTCGTCCTCTTCGACGCGAGCACCGATCCGCCGGAGCGGCGCTGGCCACGACGGCCGTAGTCGGTCGGCCGAGATGCCCGAAAACCTGTCGGCCAGGCATCGTCGCCAAGGGGTGCTCCAAGTGCGGCGGGTTGGCTCGCCATCGACCTCGTGCGCCGCCAGGTCACCGTCGACGGTAAGGCAGCGCCCTTCGCCCACGGGAGCTGCTGGGGCTACGGGTACCGGCTGGTGGACGGGTGAGGGCTAACCTGGCCTCTGATGGCGCTCTCTTTCGGGAAGCGGGCGAAGTCGGTGGGCTGCGACGTGGCCGTGGTCGGGGCCGGGCTGGCCGGGTTGGTGGCGGCGCGGGACCTGGTCGGGGCGGGGCTCGAGGTGGTCGTGCTGGAGGCGCGGGAGCGGGTCGGGGGGCGGCTGCTGAACGAGCCGCTCGGCGAGGGCAAGGTGGTCGAGGTCGGGGGGCAGTGGATCGGGCCGACGCAGGCGCGGATCGCGGCGCTGGCGGCGGAGCTGGGGGTCGAGACCTTCCCGACGCACGACGAGGGACGGCACCTGCTCGAGCTCTCCGGCCGGGTCGCCTCGTACACCGGCGCGATCACCGACGCCCGGGTCGGCCTGGTGCGGTAACTGGCGCCGGCGGTCAACCCGCTGGCGCTGGCCGACTTCGAACAGGCGCGCGCCCGGCTCGACCGGATGGCGCGGCAGGTGCCGCTGGAGGCGCCCTGGGAAGCGCTGCGGGCCGCCCGCTGGGACGGGCAGACCTTCGCCAGCTGGATCCGCCGCAACGTCCGCAGCAGGGCGGCCCGGCGCTTGCTGGAGCTCGCCACCGAGGCGGTCTGGGCGGCCGAGCCGGCTGACGTCTCGCTCCTGCACGTCCTCTTCTACGCCCACTCCGGCGGCGGCTTCAACACCCTGGTCGGGACCGGCGGCGGCGCCCAGCAGGACCGCTTCGTCGGCGGCTCGCAGCGGATCGCGGAGCTGCTGGCGGCGGGGCTGGGGGAGCGGCTGCGGCTCGGCGCCCCGGTGCGGGCGATCGAGCACGGCGACGGCGTCGTCCTCCACGCCGACGGGCCGGAGGGCTTCGGCGCGCTTGCCGTGAGCGCCCGCCGCGCGATCGTCGCGGTGCCGCCGACCCTCGCCGGCCGCCTCGCTTACGACCCGCCGCTGCCGGGCCGCCGCGACCAGCTGACGCAGCGGATGCCGCAGGGCACGGTGGTGAAGACGATGGCCGTCTACGAGCAACCGTTCTGGCGCGAGCAGGGTCTCTCCGGCCAGGCCGCGAGCTGGACCGGCCCTGCCCGGGTCGTCTTCGACAACTCGCCGCCGGACGGCAGCCCCGGTGTCCTGCTCGGCTTCCTCGAGGGGCGGCTCGCCCGCGCCTGGGGGGCGCGGCCGGCGGCCGAGCGGCGCGAGGCGGTCCTCGCCGGCCACGCCCGCCTCTTCGGCCCGCGGGCGCTGGCGCCGGAGCGGTTCATCGAGCGGGTCTGGGCCGAGGAGGAGTGGACCCGCGGCTGCTACGGCTGCCTGATGACGACCGGCGGCTGGACCGAATACGGCAGTGCCCTGCGCGCCCCGATCGGCAACCTGCACTGGGCCGGCGCCGAGACCGCGACGGTCTGGAACGGCTACATGGACGGCGCCGTCAGCTCCGGCGAGCGCGCCGCCGCCGAGGTCCGCGCCGCGCTCGAAGGTTAAGGGCGACCTCAGCCACCGGCTGGTCGCGGCGCCGACCAGCCGGGGCTTGCGAGGGTGCTACTTGGACTTCGCCGGCGTCTCGAAGTGAAGGATCTCGAGCGCGGTAGCGATCGCGTCGGTCTTCTCTTCGGCGAGGCGGCTGGCCGACTCCTCCTGGATCTCGATCGCCCGGTTGAGGGTGTCGGCGAGGAGCTTGGTCACCTCGTCCCAGCCCTCCTGGTCGAGCAGCAGCGAGGTGCGGCTGACGTGGGAGTCGGTGCGGGCGTCGATCGTGCCGGCAATCATCGCCGCGGTGACGTCCTGGCCGATGCCCTCGAGGACGACGCCGTTGATGCCCTTGCGGGCCGAGGCCGGGATCTTCTTCCAGTCGGCGTCGCTGAAGAAGGCCCGCTCGGTGGCGCGGTAGAAGTGCTCGACGGCGCCGCGGCGCGGCTCGGTTTTGACCAGCTCGACGCAGTCGTATTCGAGCAGGGTCTTGACGTGGTAGCTGACGTTGCCCAGCGGCTCGCCGAGTTCCTGGGCGAGCTGGTTGGGGCTCGAGATCCCTTTCTGCAGGGACGAGAGGATGCGAACGCGCAGCGGGTGGGCGAGCGCCTTCGCGAGCTGTTGCGTGATGCCCTCGGGGGACGTTCGGGTCTGAGCCAACGGGGGTTCCTCCGGTCTTCGTCGTGGGTGGTGGCCGAGGTCAGGTGTTCCCGGTGGAAACGGGGGTTCTCCACCCGGGTACGTAGTCAAGTATCCCAAAACGCTCGGTCGATCCGGGGCCGCTATCTGCATAAAGGATTGAAAAGGACTGAGCGCTGCGCTTTCCCTACATCGAACGATGAATGGTTAGGGAACCGAGACCATCGTGGCAAGGTCTCTATTGCGCGCGCCTGCCCGACCGAAGCGCCTGGCCGAGACCGCGGCGGGACGGCGGGCGCGCAATTTGCGCCCGTCGCGGTGGCCGAGGCGGGCGGCTCGCGTCGACCGGGGGGAGATTCGGGGTGCCCGCGCCCCTTGGGTCCGCATGCGATGCGACGGGGAGGACGGATGATGCTGGCCGATCTGGCCCGGTTCGCCGTCGGCTGGCCGCTGGTGCTGTCGCTGGCGGTTGCCGTCACCGGTCAGGGGCTGCTCGCCGGAAGGCGGCGGGCGGCGCTGAACGAGGCGCTGCACGAGCTGCGCCGGCCGCTGCAGGCGCTCGTCCTGGCGCTGCCGGCGGTGGCGCCGGGCGGCGATCAGCTCTCGCGCCAGGCGGCGACGGCGCTGGCGCGGCTCGAGCGCGAGATCAACGGCGACGCGCCCTCCCCCGCCAGCGAGCCGCTGGCGGTGGCGCCGCTGCTGGCGGCGACGGTCGCGCGCTGGGCCGCTCTGGCGGCGCGGGCCGGCTC
>CAZHLT010000350.1:0-7667 GCA_964533285.1 uncultured Conexibacteraceae bacterium
GTCAGGCGATCTTCGGTGCCGCGGCGCCGGCGCTGGCGCCGCTGGCCGGCTCGGGCGCGGTGGTTACCGCGGCGACGATCGACTCGGCCGTGATCGCGACCAGCTGGCGCAGCTCGTCCTCGGAGATCGCCAGCGGCGGCACGAGGACGACCGTGTTGCCGAGCGGGCGGACGATCGCGCCGCGCTCGCGCGCCGCTTCGGTCACCCGGTGGCCCATCCGCAGCGCCGGGTCCCAGGCCTCGAGGTCGATCCCGACCATGAAGCCCTTGTGGCGGATCTCGGTCACCTGGGGCAGCGCCGCGACCTCCTCCAGCAGCTCGGCCAGCAGCGCGATCTTCGGCTGCAGGCGCTCCAGCGTGCGCTCGGACTCGAAGACGTCCAGCGTCGCCAGCGCCGCCGCGCAGGCGAGCGGGTTGCCGGTGTAGGTGTGGCCGTGGAAGAAGGTGCGGAACTCCTCCGGGGCGCCGAGGAAGCCCTCGTAGACCGCCTCGGTCGTCAGCGTCGCCGCCAGCGGCAGGTAGCCGCCGGTGATCCCCTTGGCGAGGCAGAGGAAGTCCGGCGCGACATCCTCCTGCTCGCAGGCGAACATCGTCCCGGTGCGGCCGAAGCCGACCGCGACCTCGTCGCAGATCAGCAACACGCCGTGGCGGTCGCAGAGCTCGCGCACCGCGCGCAGGTAGCCGGGCGGGTGCAGGATCATGCCGCCGGCGCCCTGGACCAGCGGCTCGACGATCACCGCCGAGATCTCCGGTCCGTGGGCGGCGAGGATCCGCTCCAGGTCGGCGGCGTCGCCGGGCTCGGCCATGTGGGTGGGGAAGAGGAGCGGCGTGTAGGTGGCGTGGAAGAGGTCGATGCCGCCGACCGAGACGGAGCCGATCGTGTCGCCGTGGTAGCCGTCGCGGAGGTGGACGAAGGAGGTGCGGCGGGCGTCCTCGCCGCCGCGCTGCTGGTGGTACTGGAAGGCCATCTTGATCGCGATCTCGGCGGCGGTGGCGCCGGAGTCCGAGTAGAAGACGCGGGCGAGGCCGGGCGGGGCGATCGCGACCAGCCGCGCCGCCAGATCGGCGGCGCCGGGGTGGGAGAGGCCGAGCATCGTCGTGTGGGCGACGCGCTCGAGCTGCTCGCGGACGGCGGCGTCGATCACCGGGTGGCGGTGGCCGTGGACGTTGCACCACAGCGAGGAATGGCCGTCGAGGTAGCGGCGGCCGTCGACGTCGATCAGGTAGCAGCCCTCGCCGCGCTCGATCACCAACGGCTCCTCGTCGACCCAGCCCTGCTGCTGGGTGAACGGGTGCCAGAGGTAGCGGTGGTCGAGCCCTGCCGGGTCGGTCGTCATCGACCTCAACCCTAGTGACCCGCCGCCGCCCACCCGGCCGCATTCCACCCGCCCAGGGGGCCTGCGTGACATGCATCACAGGCACAACTTTTGCGGTTGAGAAATGGTTGTGCTGGTGCAATCATTGTCTTTATGCAAGCGAGCGACGCGCAGGTCATCGCCAACCGGGAGACCGAGACGACCGCCGAGGAGCGGGAGACCGCGGCGCGGATCACCGCGCTGCTGCGTCACCTCTTCCTCTATGACCGCGGCAACCAGCTGCGGGTGATCGAGGAGTCCGGCCTCTCGATGACGCAAAGCAAGGCGCTGCTCGAGCTCGGCGGGCTCGGACAGGGGACCGGACGCTGGCAGGTCAGCGACCTCGCGGCTGTCTTCGGCGTCTCCGTCCCCTCGATGAGCCGCGCCGTCGACTGCCTCGTCAAGAAAGGGCTGGCGACGCGGGTCGAGGACCCCGACGACCGCCGCGTGCGGCGGGTCGAGATCACCGCCGCCGGCAAGGAGTTCGTCGAGACCCTGGTCGCGATCCGCCGCACCGGGATGGAGGCGTTCGCGGCCAGCCTGACCCCCGCTCAGCGCCGCAAGCTCGACGCCGCCGTCGACGCGCTGATGGACCGGGAGGACATCGCCCAGACCTACGAGCTTTTGAAGGGAAGTGAAGCGTGACCCGTTACAGCCACCTGATCACCGACCAGAACCGCAAGTGGTGGACCCTCGGCGCGATGTGCTTCGCGCTGTTCATGATCATGCTCGACAACACGGTCGTGAACGTCGCCCTGCCCTCGATCCAGAAGGACCTGGGGGCCTCGATCTCGGGCCTGGAGTGGACGATCAACGGCTACACGCTCTCCTTCGCGGTGCTGCTGGCGACCGGCGGCCGGCTCGGCGACATCTTCGGCCGGCGGCGGATGTTCCTCACCGGCGTGGTCATCTTCGCCCTCTCCTCGGCGACTGCGGGGCTCGCCCCTGACGAGACCGCGCTGGTCGTCAGCCGGATCGTCCAGGGCGTCGGCGCGGCGCTGATGATGCCGGGCACGCTCTCGATCATCACCGACGCCTTCCCCGCTCACGAGCGCGGCAAGGCGATGGGCACCTGGGCCGGCGTCTCGGCGCTGGCGCTGGCGATCGGCCCCGTCCTCGGCGGCTTCCTCACCGAGCACGTCAGCTGGCGGGCGATCTTCTACCTCAACATCCCGGTCGCGATCGGCGCCGTCGTCGCGACCCTGTTCGCAGTGCGTGAGTCGCGCGACACCTCGGTCGGCCTCGACGTCGACTACCCCGGCGTCGCCGTCCTCACCGTCGGCCTGACGGCGCTGGTCCTCGCCCTGGTCGAGGGCAACAGCTGGGGCTGGGGCTCGACCGCGGTGATCGGCCTGCTGGCCGTGGCGGCGCTGGCGCTCCCCACCTTCGTCTTCGTCGAGAACCGGGTGAAGGCGCCGATGGTCCAGTTCGACCTGCTCTCCGACCGCAACTTCCTCGGCGCCGTCGTCGTCGCCCTGATCATCACCTTCGCGATGATGGGCGTCTTCTTCTTCCTCGCCCTCTACATGCAGGACATCCTCGGCTACACGCCGCTGGAAGCGGGCGTGCGGTTCCTGCCCTCGACCCTGATGATCGTCGCCGTGGCGCCGATCGCCGGCCGGCTCGCCGACCGGATCGGGCCGCGCTGGCTGAGCGTCGCCGGGCTCGGCCTGGTCGCCGCCTCGCTGTTCAGCTTCAGCGGCATCGCCGTCGACTCCGGCTACCTCGACCTGCTGCCCGGATTCATGCTGCTCGGCGTCGGCATCGCGCTGACGATGTCGCCGATGACCAGCGCCGCGATGAACGCGGTGCCGGTGCAGAAAGCCGGCATCGCCTCCGGCATCCTCTCGATGTTCCGGATGGTCGGCGGCAGCCTCGGCGTGGCGATCACCGGCGCGATCTTCCAGGGCCTGGTCAGCTCCAAGCTCGACTCGCTGCTGGCCGGCAGCGGCGTCACCGCCGCGCAGCGCGACGCCGCCGCGGAACAGCTCGGCGGCGGCTCGGTCGGCCACGTGGCGGGTCTCGACCCGGCCCAGGTCAAGGAAGTCAGCCTCGCCGGCGGCGAAGCCTTCGTCTACGCGCTCGGCACCGCGATGACCGTCTCCGCCTTCGTCGCTCTGGCCGGCGCCGCGGTTGCCGCCTTCGCGATCCGGGCCGGGAAACGGGCGCCGGCGACGACGCTGGAGGAGGCCGAGGCCGCGGTCAACCCCGGCGGCTCGGCGGTCACTGCGGTCGAGGAGCGGGAAGCGCTCGCGGCCGGCGAGACGGTGGCGTAGTGTCCCCGCGCGATGCTGGTCCTGCTGCCGCCCTCGGAGGGCAAGTCCGCCCCCGCGGCGGGCGCCCCGGTCGATCTCGCCAAGCTCGGCTTCGCCGCCGAGCTGACGGAGCCGCGGCGGAGATTGCTCGCAGCGCTGGCCGGGCTCTCGGCGGTTCCCGTCGCGGAGGCCGTGGCGATGCTGGGGCTCTCTCCCGGCCAGGCGGGTGAGGTAGCGGTCGACGCCGGCCTCGACGCCGCTCCGGCGGCGCCGGCGGCCGCGGTCTACTCCGGCGTCCTCTACGACCGCCTCGGCCTGGCGCAGCTGCCGGCCCCGGCGCGGCGGCGGGTGCTGATCGCCAGCGCTCTCTGGGGGGTGGTGCGAACCGGCGACCGGATCCCGTACTACCGGCTGGCGGCGAAAGCGAAGCTGCCCGAGATCGGCGGCCTCGCCGCCTTCTGGCGCGAGCCGCTGCGGGCGGCGCTGCCCGACCGCGAGGGCGAGCTGATCGTCGACATGCGCTCGGGCGCCTACGCGGCGTTCTGGAAACCGCGGGCGGCGACGCAGCTGGCGGTGCGCGCCTTCGGCGAGAGCGCCGGTAAGCGCAAGCCGGTCTCGCACATGGCGAAGGCGGTGCGCGGCGAAGTCGCCAAGGCGCTGCTGGAAGCGAAGGAGGCGCCGGCGGACCCCGCGGGCGCGGCGGCGCTCGCCGAGGCGGCCGGCTTCCGGGTCGAGCTCAGCCCCGGCCACCTCGACGTGATCGTCACCGGCAGTTCATAGCCTCCGCGAAACCGCAGAAAGCGGCCTATATGGACGGTTTCTGCGGTTTCGCAACGCGGGTCAGGCCGGGAGCTGAAGGGCGGGCCAGGTGGCGGGGGCGCTGAGGTCGATCTCGCGCAGGGTGTGGACGGCGACGTCGCCTAGGGCGCCGATCGTGGCGCGGTTGTCGCGCTCGATCGTGCTCGGCTCCGCCGGCCACGGCGTCAGCACCACGGCGCTCAGCGCGAGGCCGGCGGCGCGGGCGGCCTCGAGGGTCAGCAGCGTGTGGTTGATCGTGCCGAGGCCGGGGGAGGCGACGACGACCAGCGGGTAGCCGAGGTCGGCGGCGAGGTCGCGGACCGAGTAGTCGAGCGCCAGCGGCACCAGCAGGCCGCCGACCCCCTCGCAGACGATCGCCTCGGCGCCGGCCGCAGCCGCGCCGGCGGCGGCGCGCAGCCGCGCCGGCTCGATCTCCTCGCCGGCCAGCGCCGCCGCCAGGTGCGGCGAGGCGGGCGGGTCGTAGCGGTAGGGGGCGATCTCCTCGTCGCTCTGGCTGGATCCGGCAGCGCGGCGCAGCAGCTCGTGGTCGCTCTCGCCGGATTCGGCGAGGCCGGTGACGCAGGGCTTGAAGACGGCGACGCGACGGCCCTCGGCGGCCAGCGTGCGGGCGAGGACGGCGGCGACGACGGTCTTGCCGACCTCGGTCCCGGTCCCGGTCACGAAGACGCCTCGGGCCTGGCCGCCCGCCGTCACGTCTGCCGTCCGGTCAGGCCGGGACTCCGAGCAGGCCGACCTCGCGGGCGGCGGCGCCGACCTCGCGGGCGGCCAGCTCGAGCTGGTCCGGCTGGTGTGTCGCCATCACCGTGAAGCGCAGCCGCGAGGAGCCCTCGGGGACGGTCGGCGGCCGGATCCCCTGGGCGAAGACGCCGCGCTCGAGCGCCTGCTCGCAGAGCGCCATCGTCTGCTCGGCGGGGCCGATCTCGACCGGGACGATCTGGGTGCTCGAGCGACCGGTGGCGAGGCCGGCGGCGGCGAGGCCGTCGCGGAGGACGGTGGCGTTCCGCTGCAGGCGGTCGACCAGGCCGGGTTCGGCTTCGAGGATCTCCAGCGCCGCCGCCGCGGCGCCGATCGCCGGCGGCGGCGGCGCGGTCGAGAAGATGAAGGGGCGGGCGCGGTTGAGGAGGAAGTCGACGGTTGGCGCGTCGGCGCAGACGAAGGCGCCGTAGGAGCCGAGCGACTTGCCGAGGGTGCCGACGAGGACGTCGACCTCGCCGGCAAGGCCGGCGGCGGCGACGGTGCCGCGGCCGCCAGGGCCGACGGCGCCGATCGCGTGCGCCTCGTCGATCATCAGCCGAACGCCGTGGCGGCGGGCCAGCTCGACCAGCTGCGGCAGCGGTGCGAGGACGCCGTCCATCGAGAAGACACCGTCGCTGACGATCAGCGCCGCCCGCTCGCCGGCCTCGCGCAGGCCCCAGGCGAGGTGGTCGAGGTCGCCGTGGCGGTAGACGAAGGTCTCGGCGCGGGCGAGGCGGCAGCCGTCGATGATGCTGGCGTGGTTGAGCTCGTCGGAGAAGACGACCTGGCCGCGGCCGGCGAGGGCGGCGATCGCGCCGACGTTGGCGAGGTAGCCGGAGCCGAACAGCAGCGCCGCCTCGGCGCCGGCGAAGGCGGCGAGCCGCCGCTCCAGCGCCCGGTGGGGCTCCATGTTGCCGGAGATCAGGCGCGAGGCGCCGGCGCCGGCGCCCCAGCGCAGCGCCGCCGCGGCGGCGGCCTCGCGGACGCGGCGGTCGTCGGCCAGGCCGAGGTAGTTGTTGGAGCAGAGCAGCAGCACCTCGCGGCCGTCGAGCGTCACCCGCGGGCCCTGCGCGCCCTCGACCAGCCGCAGGCGGCGGTACAGGCCGCGGTCGCGGAGCTCCTCGAGCTGCGCGGCGACGTCGGTCACGCCGCCACCGCCTAGGCCGCGGTCGGGTAGTTCGGCGTCTTGCCGCGCTTCTTGACCACGCGCAGCTGCGTGGAGGGGTCCCAGAAGGTCGCTTCGTCCTGGTGGTCGATCAGCTCGTCCATCGGCGTCGCCGGGCTCTCGCCCTCGAGCCAGCCGGTGCGGTTGTCGGGCCGCGGGTTGGCGCCGTTGTCGGGCTGGCGGGCGACGTTCAGCCCCAGCTCCTCGAACATCGCCCGGTCCTCGGCCGGCTCGGCGCCGAGCGTGGTCAGGAAGTTGCCCATCATCACCCCGTTGAGACCCGCTTTGACGGCGAGCTTGTGCATGCTGCCGAGGTTCTCGACGCGCCCGCCGCAGAGGCGGAAGAGGGCGCCGGGGATGACCAGGCGGAAGATCGCGATCCACTGCACGACCTCCCAGGGGTCCATCACCGTGCGGTCGCCGAATTTCGTCCCCGCCTTTGGGATCAGCAGGTTGATCGGCACCGAGGTGGGGTTGATCTCCGACAGCTCGAAGGCCATCTCGACCCGCTGCTGGTGGGACTCGCCGAGGTTGAGGATGCCGCCGACGCAGGTCTCCAGGCCCGCCTCCTTGACCGCCGCGATCGTCCGCAGCCGGCCCTCGTAGCGGACCGTGGTCGAGACTTCGGGGTAGTAGGAGCGGGCCGACTCGACGTTGTGGTGGACGCGCTGGACGCCGGCCTCCTTCAGCGCTTTGGCCCGCTCGACCGACATGTGGCCGATCGAGATGCAGCGCTTCAGGTTGGTCTGCTCGGCGACGAGCCGGGCGCCGTCGAGGATCTTCTGGAAGTCGCGTTTGGAGAGGCCCTGGCCCTGGGTGACCATGCAGAAGCGGTGGGCGCCGGCCGCCTCGGCCGCTTTCGCGTGCTCGAGGATCTGCTCGGGGTCCATCATCGCGTGCATCGGCGTGTCGGCCTCGGCGTAGCGCGACTGGGCGCAGAAGCCGCAGTCCTCGGCGCAGCCGCCGGACTTGGCGTTGACCAGCGAGCACATGTCGGTCGAGTCGCCGAAGTTCTCGACCCGGACTTCCCAGGCGCGTTCGACGAGGGCTTCGATCTCCTCGTGGTCGGTCAGGGCGCCGTAGGCGAGGGCTTCGGAGGGGGTGATCAGGGGGGGCATTCGGGTCTCTGCTCGTCAGTCTATGTGCAGCGAGGCTGGGCAGCCCCCCGGACGGGCGGGGAGGGCTGTGGGCTTCCCCAGGGGGCGTAGCATCGTCGCCATGGAGCGAGCGAGAGCGCGACGCCGCCCCGACGCGCGCCGCCGCCGGGCCGTGCGCCGACGGCGACTGCTGGCGCTGGCGGTGCTGGTCGGGCTGGCCGCCGGCGCCTTCGCCCTCGGCG
>CAZHLT010000351.1:0-2585 GCA_964533285.1 uncultured Conexibacteraceae bacterium
TCCGGCCGGCTCGCGGCGGAGGCGATCGAGGACGCCTGCGCGGCGATGGGCGAGTACGTCGCCGTCCTCGCCGAGCTCGGAGCCGAGCGGGGCGACGCGATCGCGACCAGCGCCGTCCGCGACGCCGCCAACGGCGGCGCCTTCGTCGCCGAGCTGCGCGAGCGCTTCGATCTCTCCGCCCGCGTCCTCGACGGCGACGAAGAGGCGCGGCTGACCTACCTCGGCGCCACCTCCGAGCACTACCCTGAGCGGCCGACCCTGGTGATCGACATCGGCGGCGGCTCGACCGAGCTGATCGTCGGCCGGGGCCGCGAGATCGCCTTCCACACCTCGCTGCAGGCCGGCGTCGTCCGCCATACCGAGCGTCACATCGCCTCCGACCCGCCGACCGCCGCCGAGCTGGAAGCGCTCGCCGCCGACGCCCGCGGCCTGATCGAGAGGGCGATCGCCGGCGGGCCAGGCGCCGAGGAGGGGATCGCCGTCGCCGGCACCCCGACCTCGCTGGCGGCGATCGAGCTGGAGCTCGAGCCCTACGACCCCGCCCGCGTCCACGGCCACGTGCTGGAGCTGCCCTCGATCCAGCGCATGCTCTCCCGCCTCGCCGCCGCGCCGCTGGCCGAGCGGGTGAAGATCGCCGGCCTGCACGCCGACCGGGCGCCGACGATCGTCGCCGGCGTCGTCATCCTGGTCGAGGCGATGCGGGCCTTCGGGCTCGAGCGGATCACCGTCTCCGAGCACGACATCCTCTACGGCGCCGCCCTCACCCTCGGCGAACCCGCCTGAGAGGCGAACCGGAGCGTAGGAAGGCGAACCAGCGTGTAGCGCGCGTTCGCCGTTTCTCAATGAACCAACGTATTAACTCAGGGAACCTCTCCGTACCGGCTGTACATTCTGTACGGCTCCCGTAGGACAAATCGGCTAGCGTCACGCCTGAACCACGAAAATCCGTAGGAGAAACCTACAAAGAACCGAGTATCCGTCCACCAGATTGCTGGACGGAACGGACAGCCGCTACGATACTTCCCACACCGGGCACAGGAGGGGTCATTCCTTTCTGCACCTGGTACAGGGCTTAGGCGATTGCCGCATCATGGCGCCTCCCGCCGTCTGAGCCCATCAAATACATGGTCCCTGAAGACGTACCCCTGCCCGTCCTGAGGGGCCAACTTGAATCGGTCGCCAGCGATGGCGGCCGATTCTCGTTTCGGGACCCAGAGACGTGGCTGTCGCGAGGGACCCGCACCGGGCAGCCCGCCCACCCCGCTCAGGCCAGATTCGATTTGCGCGGGTAGACGACGTCCGGGTCGGTGAGGACGTTGACCAGCGTCGGCCGGCCCGAGGCGAAGGCGCGCTCCAGCGCCGGCTTCAGCTCCTCCGGGCGACGGACGAGGATGCCGTCGCAGCCGAGCGTCTCGACCATCTCGTCGTAGCGCGTCTCCGGCCGCAGCTCGGCCGCCACCGAGTAGCCGTAGAGGAACTTCATCGGGTGGTGCTCGAGCGCCCAGATGCCGTTGTTGCCCATCACGCCGACGATCCCCAGCCCATGACGGGCCATCGTGTCGAACTCCATCCCGGCAAAGCCGAAGGCGCCGTCGCCGAGCAGCAGGCAGACCTGGCGGTCGGGGTGGGCGAGCTTGGCGCCGATCGCCTGGCCGGGCCCGGCGCCGAGGCAGCCGAACGGCCCCGGGTCCATCCAGCAGCCGGGCTGGTAGGTCTCGACGTAGCGGCCGGCGTAGGAGACGAAGTCGCCGCCGTCGCCGACGACGATCGCGTCGCGATCGAGCACTTCGCCGAGCTCCTTGTAGACGCGGACCGGGTGCAGCGGCGAGCGAGCGTCGTTCAGCTCCTCCTGCTCGGCCGCCCGCTTCTCCGCCTCGACGTTGCGCAGCTGCTCGAGCCAGGGCGCGGTCCGCCGCTCCCCCTCCCCCACCGCCTCGCGCAGTGCCGCCAGCGTCGCCCGCACGTCGCCGACCAGGTCGACGTCGGGCAGCCGGTTGGCGGTCAGGGCGTTGGGCGCGACGTCGAGGCGGATGATCTTCGTCTCGGCGCCGAAGCTGCCGCCGAAGCCGAGCCGGAAGTCCATCGGCACGCCGAGCACGAGGGCGACGTCGGCGTCCTGCAGCGCGGTCGAGCGGGCGCGGCTGAAGGCAAGCTCGTGGTCGGCGGGCAGGCAGCCGCGGCCGAGGCCGTTGAGGAAGACCGGGACGCCGAGCGCCTCGGCCAGCGCCCGCATCTCCTCCTCGCCGCGGCCCCAGTAGAGGCCGGTGCCGGCCATGATCGCGGGGCGGGTCGCCGCCGCCAGCAGCGCCGCCGCCTCCTCGACTCCCGCCGGGACGGGCCCGGCGCCGGCCGCGACCGGCGCCGGGATCTCGACCTCGGCCTCGGTGAAGACGACGTCGAGCGGGTAGTCGACGAAGGTGGGCCCGCTGGGCGCCGCCGCGGCTAGGTCGAGCGCCGCCGCAGTCGCCGCCGCGATCCCACCCGGCTCCTTGACCGTCGCCGCCGACTTGACCAGCGGCGAGACGAACGGCAGGTGGTCGATCTCCTGCAGCGAGCCGGAGCCCCAGCGCAGCTCCGGCGCGCGG
>CAZHLT010000352.1:0-2837 GCA_964533285.1 uncultured Conexibacteraceae bacterium
GCACCGGCAGGGCGGTGCTCGGCGGCGGGCCGCCGTCGGGGGGCGGGCTGGCGCCGGCGCCGAGGTTGGCCGCTTCGACCATCTGCCCGAGATGGGCGAGCCCCGGCGTCGCCGCCGCGGCGACCTGGGCGAAGGCGTTGACCGCGTTGGGCAGGCCGGCGCCGGTGCGCAGCGGGTCGCCGAGGTCGAGAGCGACGGCGCTGGCTTTGATGATTTCGAAGAGCCGGTCGACCCGCGCCCCGTTGCGCAGGCTGTAGCTGCTCTTGAAGTCCTCGTGGTGAGCGAGGATCAGGGCGGCCAGCCCGGTCACGTGCGGCGTCGCCATCGAGGTGCCGTCCATCGCCGTCCAGTTGTCGGCCGGCACCGAGGAGACGATCCCGACCCCCGGGGCGCAGACGTCGACCTCGGGGCCGAAGCAGCTGAACTTGGCCGGGAAGTAGCCGTCGGGCGAGACCTTGCCGCCGGGCAGCGCCTCGGTCGCCTGGTAGCTGCTGGCCGGGTACTCGCCTTCCTTGCCGATCGCGGCGACCGCGATCACCTCCGCCGAGGCGGCCGGGAACTGGACCGGGCCGTTGGAGTTGCCGGCGGCGGCGATGCAGGCGATGCCCATTTCTTTCGCCATCGCGATTTTGTGGTCGACCAGTTCCGAGCGTTCGCCGCTGCCGAGGCTGAGGTTGATCACGTCGACCTGGTCGTCGATGCAGTGCTGCAGCGCTTCGATCAGGCTGCTCGCCCGGCCCCCGGGGAAGATTTTGTACATCTTCACTTCCGCTTCGGGGGCGATGCCGATGATGCCGCGGTCGTTGAGGGCGGCGGCGATCACCCCGGAGCAATGCGAGCCGTGACCGATCACGTCGCTGTCCCAGGTTTCCGGGTTGGGCGGTTCGGCGGTCAGGTCGAAGCCGCCGCGCACCTGGCTGAGGTCGATGTGCCCGCCGGCGACGCCGGAGTCGACGACGCCGACCTTCACCCCCTTGCCGCGGTAGGTGGGGGGCAGGGCGTCGACCTTCATCGCCTTCGCGCCCCAGCCCAGCATCTCCGTCTCCGGGAAGCCGGGGAACTGGGCGCTCAGCGGCGGCAGCGTGACCAGGTGTTCTTCGCCTTCGTTCAGCCGCGGCCGCTGGACGTAGATGCTCCAGTGTTCGGATTTCGGGTCGACGTAGAGCCCGACCAGGGTGTCGGCCTGTTCGCCGAACAGCGACAGCGTCACCTTGCCGCTTTTGTTGGTCGTCCCCTGGAACGGCCAGAGGCGACCGAACACGTACACCTGCGCTTCCGGCACCGGCGTGCCGTCTTCGCCCTGGACGACGATCGTCACCTTCATTTCGGCGCTGAACGGGGTCAGGGTGCCGGGGTCGCGCAGGTTCGGCCCGGCCGGTTCGGGCACCGGGTCCTGGTACTGCAGCGGCAGGTCGGGTTCGACGATCAGGTGCGGGATCCGTTCCAGCGCGTTGGCGTGGCCTTCCGGCATCTGCGCGACCACCACCTCCTGGGCGCCGGGGACGCCCGCCGACATCGCGCTGACCACGCCGCGGGGCGCGATCGTTTTCACCACGTCGACCTCGTGGTCGGCCTCGAGCCGTTCCTTCAGGCCGCCGAGGTTGATCGGTTCGACGCCCATCGGCAGCAGGTCCGCGGGCACCGGCGCGATCAGGTACTGGTTGTCGCGCGCGACGACCTCCGCCGGGGGAGCTTTCTTCGGGCTTGCTTCAGCCACCCTGACCACCTCCCTCGCCGTCGGTGCCGGCTTCCAGTTCGAGCGGCGGCAGTTCGGGCCGCTGCGAGCGCAGCGCGATCAGGTACCGGTACGCCAGGTACGCTCGCTGGAAGGCCTGACCGAAGTCTTCGGCCTGGAACGTCTGCACCGCCGAGCCGACCAGCGGCAGGCAGGCCTGCAGCTCTTCGGAGCTGTCCTTGCCGGTGTTTTCCGCCAGGTAGTCGTACAGCCGGCGCAGCACGTTGGCGGTGATCGGCCGCAGGAAGCTGTTGAACAGCTGGGCCTCGATCTCTGGCGCCATAGGCGCCAGAGATAGTTTTATCGGGGACACCTGTTCAGGCATCTGCGATCACCTGACCGGGAGGACGTAGGAGGGAGTCGGGGCGACCGAGAAGGGCAGCAGGCCGCCGCCGATCCCGCCGATCGTGCCGCCGAGCTGTTCGCCCAGCGAGCGGTTGCCGAGCAGGCCGCCGAGGGCGCCGCCGAGCGCGCCGCCGAGCGGCCCGCCGAGCAGGCCGCCGATCACGCCCTGGGGAGCGTAGGCCTGCGGCGTCGCGCCGAGCGGCGTCGGGGCCGCTTGGAACGGCAGTAGGCTGGCGATCCCGCTGACCACCGGCAGGAGGCTCGAGATCACGTCCCCGACGCTCTGCGGCGCGTAGGCCTGGGGCGGCGCGGCGAGCGGCTGCGGCGCGGCGGCGTACGGCGTCGGGGCCGCTTCGAACGGGATCAGGCTGCCGAGCCCGCTGAGCGCTTTCCCGATTTCCGCGCCGGCCTGCTGGTTGCCGGCGATGCCGCCGATGATCCCGCCGAGCGGTCCCGCGAGCCCCGAGAAGATGTCTCCCCCGATGCCCTGCGGTGCGTATTCCATGGTGTTCCTCGATGGGGCAACTGCGTAGTACATATTCCACACTCCTTACGGTAGTTGGCACTTCTTGCCCCAATAACAGCGGCACAGGCTCCGCCGCGCAATGGACCGCCGGGGTGGAGATACGGCCTACGGTGAAAGGTCTATTGACACTGGTACTGGATCTAGTCCTCAGCGCCGTGCCACTTCCGAACGACGGCTGACTCCCAGCTTCTCGAGGATGTTGTGGACGTGGTTCTTCACCGTTGCCACCTC
>CAZHLT010000353.1:0-32443 GCA_964533285.1 uncultured Conexibacteraceae bacterium
CGCAACGCGATCGTGATCATGACCTCGAACATCGGCGCCTCGGAGATCTCGAAGAACACCTCGATCGGGTTCACCGTCTCCGACGAGACCGGCATGTCCTACGACGACATGAAGAACCGGATCATGGGCGACCTGAAAAAAGTGTTCCGCCCCGAGTTCCTCAACCGGATCGACGAGGTGATCGTCTTCCACAAGCTCTCGAAGGACGAGGTCAAGGAGATCATCGACCTGATGATCAACCGGGTCCGCGTCCAGGTCGCCGAGCACGAACTGCAGCTTGAGCTGACCGACGAGGCGAAGGACATCCTGGTCGACAAAGGCTGGGACCCGTCGATGGGCGCCCGCCCGCTGCGCCGGGCGATCCAGCGCTACATCGAGGACCCGCTGGCCGACGAAGTCCTGCGCCAGGGCCAGATGATCCCCGGCTCGACGGTGATGGTCGAGCGCGACCCCGCCGGCGACGAGGAAGACAAACCGCTCAGCCTGAAGATCATCCCGCCGCGCAAGCCGGAGAAGAAAGCCCCGCCGAAGGAGCCGGAGAAGGTCGGCGTCGGCGCCAAGAAGGGCGACGGCGACGGGCCCGAGGGCGAGGGCGAGGACCACTCGCCGAGCGGCGACGGCGACGCCTGATCGCGGCGCGGCGATGAGGGACCCCGGCCGCAGCGCGATCGGCACCTGGGGCGGCGGCCGCTTCCTCCACTTCGGCGAGGCGATCGACGAGGACCGCCTGGCGGCGCTGCTGGCGCCCGGCGGGGGGATCGACACGGTCCTCACCGCCGACGCCTACGGCCAGGGCGAGGCCGACCGCGTGCTCGGCCGGGCGCTGGCCGGGGTGCCGCGCGAGAGCTACGCGGCGATCGGCGCCGTCGGCCACGACTTCTACGAGGGCGAGCGCGACGGGCCGAAGGGCTTCCCGCGCTTCACCGACCCGCGCCTGCGCGGCCCCGACGCCTACGCCGGCTACCTGCGGATGGCGACCGAGCGCAGCCTCGAACGGGTCGGGCTCGACGCCTTCGACGTCCTCCTCCTGCACAACCCCGACCGCACCGGCTACAGCAGCGAGGCGGTCTGGGAGGCGATGGCGGCGCTGCGCGAGGACGGGCTGGCGGCGAAGATCGGCGTCGCACCGGGCCCCGCCAACGGCTTCACGCTCGACATCATCTCCTGCCTGGAGCGCTTCGGCGACCGGATCGACTGGGCGATGATCATCCTCAACCCGTTCGAGCCCTGGCCGGGCGAGCTCTGCCTCGAGGCCGCCGCCCGCCACGACGTGCGGGTGATCACCCGCGTCGTCGACTACGGCGGCGTCTTCTGGGGCGACATGACCGCGGGGATGGAGCTGGGGCGCACCGACCACCGCTCCTTCCGTCCCGCCGGCTGGATCGAGACCGGCCTGGAGAAGCTGGCGCGGGTGATGCCCTACGCCGAGCGCGCCGGCCTCACCCCGATCCAGCTCGCCTGCCAGTGGAACCTGGCCCACCCAGCGGTCGCCTGCGTCGCTCCGACCCTGATCCAGGAGACCGGCCCCGGGGCGCGCCCGATCGAGGAGAAGCGCGCCGAGCTCGCCGCCCTCCCCGCCGAGCTCCGCCTCGCCGACGAGGACGTCGCCGCGATCCGCGCGATCGGCGACAACGCCAACTGCATGGCGCTGAAGGGAGGCACCCCCGGCCACGAGGGGGGGGAGCGGGCCGACTCCTGGCCGCTCACCGACGACCTCGTCGCCGTCGGCCAGCGCTGGGGGATCGACCCGCAGCGCCAGCTCGTCGCGGCGCACTGAGCGCAGCGCCGCTTCCAGCCGAGCGCGTGCCCAAGCGGGGACGGTCCCCGCCACCCTCTCTGGGCAGGTAGGGCAGCGGGGACCCTCCCCTTCGAGCCCCGGGGCATCCCGGTGGGCGTGGGTCGGCGCCTCGTCTCGCCGCTATTCATCCCGCGGTTCCTTTGTCCGCAATGGCAGGACAAAGGAACCGCGGGATGGAGATCCACGTTCCGATCCCAAGTCGTGGTTCGATTGTCCGGCATATAGGGACAAAGGAACCGCGGGATTTCGAGCCCGGCCGACGGTGCGCCTGTTCCCGGTCAGCGTTCCGGAGGTAGAGGGGTCCCGCCGCCCTAACTGCCCAGAGAGGGTGGCGGGACCCCTCCCACGCATCGCATTGTCCCTCGGCCTTGTACCACTCGCGTCCTTCGCCCCGACTAGCTTCCCCGCCATGTCCCGCAAGTGGTGGACCCTCACCGGCTCCTGCTGCGGGCTCTTCCTGCTGATGCTGGACTCGACCGTCGTCGCGCTGGCGCTGACCGAAATCCGGCACGACGTCGACGCCACCGCCGAGGGGCTGCAGTGGGTGATGAACGGGTACCTGCTGACGATCGCGGTGCTGGTCGTCAGCGCCGGCCGCCTTGGCGACATCTTCGGCCGCAAGCGCGTCTTCGTCCTCGGCACGGCGCTGTTCGCCGCCGGCTCGGTCCTCTCCGGCGCCGCCGGCGACGAGGTCGCGCTGATCGCCGGCCGCGTCGTCCAGGGGGCCGGGGCGGCGGCGATGCTGCCGCTTTCGCTGGCCATCGTCGTCAACGTCTTCCCGGCCGCCGAGCAGCCGCGGGCGCTGGGGATCTGGGCGGCGGTCTCGGCCGTGGCGCTGGCGATCGGGCCGCTGGCGGGCGGCATCCTGATCGAACTCGACTGGCGCGTGATCTTCTGGATGAACCTGCCGATCGCCGCCCTCGGGGCGCTGGTCACCGCCCTCGCGGCGCCCGAGTCGAGCGACCCCGGCGCCGGCCACCGAATCGATTGGAGCGGCCTCGCCGCGCTCAGCGTCGGCCTCACCGCGATCGTCCTGGCGCTGATCCAGTCGCGCGCCTGGAGCGCCGGGCCGCTGCTCGCGCTGGCCGCCGTCGGGGCGGTGGCGCTGGTCGCCTTCTGGTTGGTCGAGCACCGGGTGCGGCAGCCGATCGTCGAGTTCGACCTCTTCCGCAACGGCCCCTACTTCGGCGCCAGCGCCGCCGCCTTCTGCCTGGTCGGCGCCTACTGGGTGGTGATGTTCTTCCAGCCCCAGTACCTGCAGGACGTGCGCGGCCACTCGCCGATCGTCGCCGGCCTGATGATCCTGCCGGTGACCGTGCCGATGGTCGTCATCTCGCCCTTCTCGGGCCGGCTGATCGGCCGCTTCGGCGCCCGCCGGCTGATGACGACGGGGATGGCCCTCGGCACCGCCGGCCTCTTCGTCCTCACCTTCCTCGACGCCTCCAGCCCCTACGGCCTGCTGCTGGCCGGCTACGTCCTCTTCGGGATCGCGCTCGGCTTCGTCTACGCGCCGATGTCGACCGCGGCGATGGCGGCGATGCCCGGGGAGAAAGTCGGGATCGCCTCCGGCGTGCTGGCGATGGACCGCGTCCTCGCCGGCGCCGTCGCCCTCGCCGCGGCCGGCGCCGTCTTCCACGCCCTGCTCGGCGGCGGCAGCTCCTTCGCCGACTCGGTCGCCGGCTCGACCTGGGTCGTCGTCGCCCTCACCGCCGTCGGCGCCGTCCTCACCTGGATCTTCGTGCGCGACCCGGAGCCGCCCGGGCCCGACCCCGCCGTCGCCGGCGAGCCGCCGCCGGCGGAGCTCCACCACCACCAGCACCACCACCGCTTCCATCTCTGAGCCGATGTTCGACAAGCGGCTGGCCAGCTTGACAAAAGCAATCCCGACCTGTCCACTCGGACATCAGCAGACCGCATTCCAGAGCGCTTTTTGCCATCCTCTTTGTTGATGCCACCTTTGTCCGGGGATGCGCTCCATGAGCTTTCCGAACGTCAGGATCCCCGCCTACTGAGAGCCCTCGACGTGGTCGCGCCCGGCGGCGCACTGCGCGAGGGAATCGACAACATCGTTCACTCCCGCACCGGGGGGCTGATCGTCGTCGGCGACCTCGATGACATCTCGCACCTGCTCTCCGGCGGCATCAAGCTCGACATCGACTACACGCCAGCGATGCTCTACCAGGTGGCGAAGATGGACGGCGCCATCGTCCTCAACGGCGAGGCGACGAAGATCGCCTGGGCCAACGTCCAGCTGATGCCGGACCCGACGATCCTCTCCTCGGAGACCGGCACCCGCCACCGCACCGCCGAGCGCGTCTCCAAACAGACCAGCGCCCTGGTGATCGCGATCTCCCAGCGCCGCGACGTCGTCTCGCTCTACGTCGAGGGCGCCAAGTACATCCTCCAGGACATCCCCGCGGTGCTGGCCAAGGCCAACCAGGGGCTGGCGACGCTGGAGAAGTACCGCGAGCGGCTCGACCAGGTCTCGGCGCGGCTGACCGTGCTCGAGTTCGAGGGCGGCGGCGTCCTCCACGACGCGCTTGCCGTTCTCCAGCGGGCCGAGCTGGTCACGCGGATGGCGGTCGAGGTCGAGCGCTACATCGTCGAGCTCGGCACCGAGGGCCGGCTGATCGAGATGCAGCTGGAGGAGACGATGGTCGGCGTCGCCGCCGACAAGACGGCGCTGATCCGCGACTACAGCGTCGAAGACTCCGAGGAGAACCTGACCGCCGTGCAGCAGGCACTGAGCCGGATGCCGCATCAGGACGTGCTCGACTTCGGCCGCCTCGCCGAGCTGCTCGGCTACGACCGCAAGGTCAACACGCTCGACTTCCCCGTTGCCCCGCGCGGCTACCGCGTGCTGGGCCGGGTGCCGAGGATCCCCAAGCTTGTCGTCCAGAAGATCACCCACGAGCTGGGCGGGTTGGAGGAGGTCCTGGCGGCCTCCGACGCCGACCTCGCCGCCGTCGACGGAGTCGGCCCCACCCGGGCCAAGGACATCCGCGAGGGCCTGCGCCGGCTCCAGGAGGTCGAGCTGGTCGACCGGTACTTGCAGAGCTGACGGCGAGAAGCGCCGTCGATGAAGAAAGGAGTCAGCGATTACCGAGCTAGATGAGGCGACCATCGAGGAGGTCTTCGAGGAGGACGTGGAGTACATCTGCGACTTCGAGGAGGGTGACAAGGTCGTCTACCCGCACCACGGTGCGGGCCTGGTGCTGACCAAAGAGACCCGTGAGCTGATGGGGACCGAACGTGAATACCTCACGATCAAAATCCTCCACAACGAGCTGACGGTGATGGTCCCGTGCGAGAACGCCGGCAAGGCCGGCCTTCGACGCGTGATCGACGAGGAGGAAATCAAGAAGGTCACAGCCGTCCTCACCGATGACGTGTCGGAGATGCCGAAGAACTGGAACCGGCGCTTCAAGTACAACCGCGAGAAGATCAAGACCGGCGACGTGTTCGAGCTGGCCGAGGTCGTCCGCAACCTCGCCATCCGGGAGATGGAAAAGGGTCTCTCCACCGGCGAGAAGCAGATGTACACCCGGGCGAAGAAGATCCTCGCCTCGGAGTTCATGTACGCGCTCGACAAGGACGAGGACGGCGCGGAGGAATACCTGGACGGACTGCTGGAGGAGCGCTTCGCCACCACGGCGTAGCACCCCGGCTGTAACCGCAGTCGTCGCGGCCGCCGGCTCCGGGGAGCGCCTCGGAGCTGGCGGCCCGAAGGCATTCGTGCCGCTTGCCGGGCGGCCGATGCTGGAGTGGTCGCTGGCGGCGTTCGGCGAGTGCGCGTCGGTCCGCGCGATCGTCGTCGCGGCGCCGGCGGAGCTGGTGGGCTCGAAGACGGCGGCGGGGACGTCGGGAGCGGAGGGGCGGATCAGCGACGGGATCCAACCGACGACGGAGGGGAAGCGGGCCCGCCCGCGCACCCGATGACGGCCGCAGCGCGGTGCTCGGTTCGTTACGTCGAGGGCGGAGCGACGCGGGCGGAGTCGGTGTCGAAGGCGCTGGCACTGGTGGAGACCGAGCTGGTGGCGATCCACGACGCGGCGCGGCCATTGGTGACGCCGGCGCTGGTCGAAGCGCTGGTCGCCGATCTGGAGGCGCGGCCCGAGGCCGCCGGCGTGATCGCGGCGGCGCCGGTGACCGACACGATCAAGCGCGCCTCCGCATCCCGCGGTTCCATTGTCCGGACTGTACGGACCAAGGAACCGCGGGATGGGTTGGTGGTGGGGGAGACGCTGGACCGGGGGGAGCTGTGGCGGGCGCAGACGCCGCAGGTGTTCCGGGTCGCGGCGCTGCGCGAGGCGCTCGAAGTGGACCAGGCGAGCCGGGATGCGGCAACCGACGAGGCGATGCTGGTCGAGCAGGCCGGCGGTCTGGTCCTCATCCATCCCTGGGACGGGGAGAACCTGAAGGTGACGACGCCCGCCGACCTGCGCCTCGCCGAACTGCTCCTCGGCGACCGCCAGGACCCGGCGCTGTAGAGCTTTGTCCTGCTATGCGGGACAAAGCTCTACAGCGCTGTTGAGATGACCCGCGCTATGCGCGGTTAACCTCTACAGCGGTCGGTCGGAGCCGCCGCCGCGGTCGCTGAGCAGGACCCAGACGAGGACGACGGCGAAGGTGAGCTGGCCGACGCCCATCGCGGTGCCGAGGTTCTTCGCCCCGAGGACGAGCGCCAGCAGGGTGCCGCCGGCGAAGGCGAGGGCGAGGATCAGCAGCTGGCGGGCCATCGGCAGCCGCAGTCTAGGAGCGGCAGGTCGCCGAGGCGGCGCTTGTCCTAGGCTCGGGGGAGATGCTGACCGACTACCACGTGCACCTGCGGCCCGACGAGGACGGGACGACGCCCGAGCGCTACTTCACCGCCGCCAACGTCGACCGCTACCTCGAGGTCGCCGCCGCGGCCGGGATCGAGGAGCTGGGCGTCTCCGAGCACGTCTACCGCTTCCGCCAGGCGCTCGACATCTGGCGCCACCCGCTCTGGGTCGAATCGGCCCAGGACGACATCGACGCCTACTGCGAGTTCGTCCGCTCGACCCCGCTCAAGCTCGGGATCGAGGCCGACCACGTGCCCGGCGCCGAAGCGCGCACCGCGGCGCTGCTGGAGGGCCGCGACCTCGACTACGTGGTCGGCTCGGTCCACTTCATCGGCGAGGGCAACGCGGCGGTCGACCACGAGGGCTTCGACGTCTGGGAGAGCGGCGGCGACCCGGAGGAGATCTGGCGCCGCTACTTCGAGGCGCTGGCCGAATGCGCCCGCTGCGGGCTCTTCGACATCCTCGCCCACCCCGACCTGGTCAAGGTCTGGGGACGCGCCCGGCGGCTGCCCGAGGGCGACCTGCGCGCCTTCTACGAGCCGGCGGTCGAAGCGATCGCCGAGACCGGGATCGCGGTCGAGGTCTCGACCGCCGGGCTGCGCAAGCCGGTCGGCGAGCTCTATCCCGCGCGCGCCTTCGCCGAGCTCTGCGTCGAGGCCGGCGCCGTCTTCGCGCTCTCCTCCGACGCCCACCTGCCCGAGCAGGTCGGCTACGAATACGACCGCGCCGTCGCCTTCCTCGACGAGCTCGGGGTCGAGGAGATCTGCGTCTTCGAGGGCCGGCGCCGGACGCTGGCGCCGCTCGGCAGCCGGGTCGGGTAGACGGAGCGGGCGGGGCGGGGGAGAATCGGACGATGGTCGGCATCGGCTACGACAGCCACTGCTTCGCCCCCGGGCGTCCGCTCGTCCTCGGCGGGGTCGAGGTCGAGCACGAGCAGGGCCTGCAGGGCCACTCCGACGCCGACGTCCTCACCCACGCGGTGATCGACGCCCTGCTCGGCGCCGCCGGCGAGGGCGACATCGGCACGATGTTCCCCGACGACGACGAGCGCTGGCGCGACGCCGACTCGATCGACATGCTGCGGACGGTGGTCGGGACGCTGCCGGCGCCGACCCTCAACGTCGACGTCACCCTGATCTGCGAGCAGCCGCGGCTCGGCCCCTACAAGGCCGAGATGGAGCGGGTCCTGGCCGACGCGACCGGCGCCCGTGTCAACGTCAAGGCGACGAGCAACGAGGGGATGGGCTGGATCGGCCGCGGCGAGGGAATCGCCTGCATCGCGGTCGCGATGCTGGAGGACGAGTAGGGACGGCGAGCGAATAGGCTTCACCGATCGATGGCGAATGCGACCCTGAACCTGTCGAGCCTGAAGGCCTCCGTGGCCGACTCCGCCTTCGAGGCGAAGGTGCTGCGCGAGGCGGGGATCCTCTCGCCGATGCGCCCCGACAAAGCGCTGCGGATCGGATCCGCCTTCCTCCGCTGGGGCGCCTCGCCGGCGACCGGCGTCACCACCGCGGCGATCCACCACCCGCACGAGATCGCCGTCCTCGACGAACGCGGCGCCCTCACCTGGGAGCGCCTGCACCTGCGCTCCAACGCGCTCGCCGACTCGCTCGCCGGGCTCGGGATCGGTCCCGGCGACGGGGTCGGGATCATGTGTCGCAACCACCGCGGCTTCCTCGAGGCGACCCTGGCCGCGGCCAAGCTCGGCGCCAGCGCGCTCTACCTGAACACGATGTTTGCCGGCCCGCAGCTGGCCGAGGTGACCCGCCGCGAGGGACCGAAGGCGCTGATCTACGACGACGAGTTCGCCGGCCTGCTCGACGGCGTCGACGGCTCCGTGCGCCGGATCTCCGCCTGGAGCGAGGACGGCCACGGCGGCGCCGAGCTGACGCTCGAGCAGCTGATCGCCGCCGGCGCCGAGGACGACCTCAAGCCGCCGCCGGAGAAGCCGCGCTTCGTGATCCTCACCTCGGGCACGACGGGGACGCCGAAGGGCGCCCAGCGCTCCAGCCCCGATGGCCTCTTCACCGTCGCCTCGCTGATCGACAAGATCCCCTTCCGCAGCCGGATGACGATGATGATCGCGGCGCCGCTGTTCCACTCCTGGGGCTTCTTCCACTTCGTGATGAGCCTGCCGACCGCCTCGACGATGGTCCTGCGCCGCCGCTTCGACCCCGAGCAGACCCTGCGCGCGGTGCAGCGCAACCGCGCCGACGTGCTGGCGGCGGTGCCGGTGATGATCCAGCGCATCCTCGAGCTGCCCGACGAGACGCTGCGCTCCTACGACCTCTCCTCGCTGCGGATCACCTCGCTCTCCGGCTCGGCCCTGCCCGGCGAGCTGGCGATCGCCTGGATGGACCGCTTCGGCGACAGCGTCTACAACCTCTACGGCTCGACCGAGGTCGCCTACGCGACGATCGCGACGCCGGAGGACCTGCGGGCCGCCCCCGGCACCGCCGGCAGGCCGCCGCGCGGGACCCGGATCAAGCTCTACGACGAGGCCGGCAAGGAGGTGCCGCAGGGCGCCGTCGGCCGCATCTTCGTCGGCAACGAAATGTCGTTCGAGGGCTACACCGGCGGCGGCGGCAAGGAGGTGATCGACGGCCTCCTCTCCAGCGGCGACGTCGGCCACTTCGACGAGGAGGGTCGCCTCTTCATCGACGGCCGCGACGACGAGATGATCGTCTCCGGCGGCGAGAACGTCTTCCCGCGCGAGGTCGAGGACCTGCTCGCCGACCTCGACGGGGTCGTCGAGGTGGCGGTGATCGGGGTCGAGGACGCCGAGTTCGGGCAGCGGCTGAAGGCCTTCGTCGTCTTGCGCGACGGGGCCGAGCTGGACGCCGGGCAGGTCAACGCCCACGTCAAGGCGAACCTGGCCGGCTACAAGGTGCCGCGCGAAGTCGAGTTCCTCGCCGAGCTGCCGCGCAACGCCACCGGCAAGGTCCTGAAGCGGGAGCTGCACGCGCGCGAGGCACAGGGATCCGCCTGACGAGGTAGGTTTCGGGGATGGGCGATCCGGCTAGGCAGCTGAAGGCGGTCGGCGAAGCGTCGGGGGCGATGCAGGGCGTCGCCGAGCAGGCGCTGGAGTGGGTCAAGGTCAGCGAGCAGCGGGTCGCCGCGGCCGAGGCGCGGACCGAGAAGGTCCGCGAGGAGCTGAAGAAGCGGGCGCTGAAGACGGTCAAGGAATTCTCCGAGCAGGCCCGCGAGCGGGTCGCCGCCGAGCGCGAGGCGCGCCGGCGGGCCGAGGCCAAGCTGGGCGCTGCCGAGCAGGCGCGCGACCGCGCCGAGCAGGCCTTCGAGGACCTCCAGCGGCGCTCGGAGGGAGAACGCGAGGAACTGGTCGCGAAGAGCGAGCGCGCCCGTCGCGAAGCAGAGGGAGCGGTCGCCGGCGCCCGCGCCGAGCTCGAGGCCGAGGTCGAAAAGCGGGTCGAGGAGGCGCGGGCGGCGATCGCCGCCGAGGCCGACCGCCGCATCGCCGCCGTCGAGCAGCGCGCCGCCGACGCCGAGGCGGCCAGGGCCGAGGCGGAAGGGACTGCGGTGAAGCTGGAGACCGAGATCGAGCGGCGGGTGATGGAGGGGACCGAGGAGGTCCGCCGCGAAGCCGAGGAGAGCGTCCGCAGACTGGTCGAGAAGGTCGAGCGCAACGCCGAGCAGGCGGCCCGGGTGCGGGCGGCCGAGCAGGTCAAGGCCGAGTCCGACCGGATCCGCGTCCAGGCCCGCAAACGCGAGGAGCGCGTCCGCGAGGCGACCGAGAGCGAGATCCGGGCCAGCGCCAGCAAGGCCAAGCGCGAGGCTCTGGCGGCGGCCGAGGAGTCGGCTCCGGAGTGGATGCAGAGCGCGCCGACGCCGGCCCCGCGGACCGGCTACCGGACCTTTTAGTCAGCGAAGTCTTAACCTCAGCCCCGCGATGCGCGAGGTGAGGATCAGGGACACGCTGAGCGGCGAGCTGCGAACGCTCGACCGCGACCGTCAGGTCGGCATCTACGCCTGCGGGCCGACCGTCTACAGCCGCATCCACATCGGCAACGCGCGCCCCTACGTCGTCTTCTCGCTGTTCGCCCGCTTCCTCCGCTCGGAGGGCTACGACGTGAAGCTGGTCGTCAACGTCACCGATGTCAACGACAAGATCTACGCCGCCGCCGGCGCCGCCGGCGAGGGCTCGGACGAGTTCGCGCGGCGGATGACCGCGGCCTACTTCGAGGACACCGACCGGCTCGGGCTCGGCCGCCCCGACGCGGAGCCGCTGGCGACGGCGACGATCGACGGCATCGTCGCCCTGATCGCCGAGCTGGTCGAGTCCGGGCACGCGTATGAGTCCGGCGGCGACGTCTACTTCCGCGTCCGCAGCTTCCCCGGCTACGGCAAGCTCTCCAACCGCCGCCCCGAGGACATGGACCAGGGCGAGGAGGCGGGCTCGGCCTCGCGGAAGGAGGACCCGCTCGACTTCGCCCTCTGGAAAGCGCACAAGGAGGGCGAGGACACGCGCTGGGACTCGCCCTGGGGGCCGGGGCGGCCGGCCTGGCACATCGAGTGCTCGGTGATGGCCGAGCAGGAGCTGGGGGCCGAGTTCGCGATCCACGGCGGCGGCTCGGACCTCGTCTTCCCCCACCACGAGAACGAGATCGCCCAGTCCGAGGCGGCCGGTCGGCCCTTCGCCCGCGTCTGGATGCACAACGGGATGGTCGAGGCGGGGACCGAGAAGATGTCGAAATCGGAGGGCAACATCTTCCAGCTGTCGGAGGCGCTGGACCGCTACGGGCGCGAGGCCGTGGTCATGTACCTGATCTCGGGGCACTACCGGCAGCCGTTGGCGTTCGGGCCGGAGGAGATGGAGCAGGCGGTGGCCAGGGTCGAGCGGTTGCGGAACTTCTTCAGGCAATACCCGGGCGGGGGGGAGCCCGGGGGGGCCTCGCCCTCGCAAATTAGTGGAGGCTCGGTTGAGACCCCCCCGGACTCCCTTCCGGCTCGGAGCCTGGAGAGCTTCCTCGAAGCGTTGGCCGATGACTTCAATACGCCAAAAGCTCTGGCCGAGGTGTTCGAGCTGGTGGGGGAAGCCAACCGGGGCGAGGTCCCGGGGGCACCCGCGGCCGTGCTCGAGATGCTGGAGCTGCTCGGCCTCGGCTCGCTCGCCCGGGAGAAGGTCGTCGAAGGGGCGGCGCACCTGAAGGCGACGGGGAGCCTGACGGCGCGGGGGGAAGTCGTGAAGAGCCCCGAGAACCTGATGGCCGAACGCGAGGAGGCGCGCGCCGCCAAGGACTTCGCCCGCGCCGACGAGCTCCGGGATCAGATCGCGGAGCTCGGCTACACCGTGCGCGACACCGCCGACGGGCCGAGGCTCGTGCCCCGCTGAGGCATGGCCGCCGAGATCATCTACGGCAAGCAGCCGGTTCACGAGGCCGAACGCGGGCGGCGGCGGGTGCGGCGGGTTTGGCGGGCGCCGGAGACCCCGGCGGAGGAGCTGGAGCGGCTCTGCGGCTCGCCCGACCACCAGGGCGTGGTCGCCGAGGTCGATCCCTACCCCTACGGCGACCCGGCGGCGCTGCTGCGCCGCGAGGGGGCGCTGCTGGTCGCCCTCGACCAGGTCCAGGACCCGCGCAACCTCGGCGCCGTCTGCCGCTCGGCTGAGTTCGCTGGCGCCGCCGGGGTCGTCGTCCCCGAGCGCCGCGCCGCCGCCGTCACCGCCGCCGCCTGCAAGGCCTCGGCCGGGGCGGTCGAGCACATCGCCGTCGCCCACGTCCGCAACCTCGCCGATTGGCTGGCGGCGGCAAAGGAGGCCGGCTTCTGGATCTGGGGCGCCGACGCCGACGCCGAGGCGGCGCCCTGGGAGACCGACCTGACCGGCTCGACCGTGATCGTCCTCGGCGGCGAGGGCAAGGGCCTGCGCCCTCGCGTCGCCGCCTCCTGCGACGGCCTGATCGCGCTTCCCCGCCACGGCCAAGTCGAGTCGCTGAACGTCTCCGCCGCCGCCGCGGCGCTGCTCTCCGAGGCCGTCCGCCAGCGCTCCTAGGACTCCTCCTCGGCAGCGGCGGCAGGAGGGCACATGCAACGGCACTTGCAGGAAGTCGCAATTTGGGGTTGACAGAACTCCGCGAACCGGTAAACATGCCGGCCACATAAGCCTGAACCTCAGCTTGAGCTTGGGTTCGGGCCGTTTCGCATAGGCGGCGCCCCTGGGGAGGTAAGCGGCGCCACGACCCTTCAGCAAGGAGAAGGATCTGTGGCTCTACCGACCCCTACCCCCAGTCAGCACGTTCAGGCTAACCCTCAAGCTGAGCTTGATGATCACTACCTGGTCGCGCTCGCGAAGGAGGGCCGGCCCGACGCGTACGACATGATCGTCCGCCGCTACCGCGGCTTCGTCCGGCTCAAGGCCTCCTCGTACTTCCTCCTCGGCGGCGAGTCCGACGACCTGATCCAGGAGGGCCTGCTCGGCCTCTACAAGGCGATCCGCGACTACCGCTCCGACCGCGAGTCGAGCTTCCGCAACTTCGCCGAGCTCTGCATCACCCGGCAGATCATCACCGCGGTCAAGACCGCGACCCGCAACAAGCACACGCCGCTGAACCAGTACGTCTCCTTCAGTCAGACCCCGGCCGCCGCCGGTGACTCGGAGACGACGCTGGACGAGATCCTGCCCGGCCCCAGCGTCCACGATCCGGTCAACCAGGTGATCGCGATCGAAGAGCTGGAGAGCCTCGTCGCCTGCCTCTCCGGCACCTCGGGCGTGCTCTCGGACCTCGAGAGCCGCGTCCTCTCGCTCTACCTCGACGGCCACTCCTACGAGGCGATCGCCGAGCGCCTGGAGTGCGACACGAAGACCGTCGACAATGCCCTGCAGCGGGTCAAGCGCAAGGTCGGCACGCACCTCGCCTCGCGCGAGGTGGCCGCCTAACCCCGTTCCATGTCGGCGAGGACGTAGTCGAGCAGCTCGCGACCGTGGTCCGAGGCGACGGCGATGTCGTCGGCCTTGACTCGGACCCGGTGCAGCGACTGCATGCGCAGCACGTCGCCGTCGCAGCGGGGGTTGGGGAAGACGCCCGAGTAGGAGACGCCGAGCCGCTCGAGCTCGTCGGCGACCAGCGCCGTCGCCGGCTGCTCCAGCGGCAGGTCGACGTAGACCGCGTCGAGCCCGAGGCGGTGGAAGAGGTGGCGGCGCTCGGCGCCGACGACCTCGGCCAGATCGGCGCCCGGCGTGTCGACGGTGATCAGGGCGAGGTTGTGATCGGGGTCGACGGCGACGTGCAGCGCGGTCCGCGGCGCCAGATCGGCGTCGGGCGGCGGCACCGCCAGCGTCCCCCGCAGCCCGCACAGCGCCAGCGTCTGACCGACGATCTCGTGGTGGCGGGGAGGGGCGTAGAGGCGGCGCTCCTGGCCGTCGTTCAGCTTCGCGTAGAAGAGCGCCGCCGACTGGCGGCGGGGCCGCTCCCCCGCCGCCGCGGCGTCGTTGTCGACGCTGTTCGGGATCCAGCCGAGCAGGAAGCCGGTCTCGTGGGCGCCGAGCTCGATGTTGGCGCGCTGGCTGTAGGGGTGGGCGGCGGTCGCCTCGCTGAACATCCCAACCATGCCCTGCTCGTCCGCCCAGTCCATCAGGAACCGCTTGGTGCGGGTGAAGAGGTGCTGGCCGCGGGCTGCCGGCATCGTCACCGCCTGGCCGGAGTGGCCGACCCGGTCGCCGGCCGCCGCCAGGCTCAGCCCCTCGTGGCAGAGCAGCGCCCCGTCCTCGTCCTCGGCGACGCAGGAGACGTAGCGCCCGTCGGCCAGCCGCGCCGCCACCTCGTCGGAGTCGTAGACCCAGCCGACGTCGTAGGTCCGGCCGTAGGCCGCTTCGATCGCCCCGGTCAGCACGCTACCCTCATGGGGCCCCAAGAACCTGAAGTTGACGTTCATCGTCGCCTTTTATCGCCACCACGCCCGCCTAGCTCAACCTGGGAGAGCACCTGATTTGTAATCAGGAGGTTGTCGGTTCGAACCCGACGGCGGGCTTTGCCCCACCCGCAGCGCCTGCGGCCACCGCGCTCGGAGGTGTTCGCGGCGCCGCAACTTTTCCTGATCCGGTCGTTTAGCGCGGTCAGAAATCAACGCCGCCTCCCCGGTTCGGGGCCGGCACGAAACAGGGGAGTGACATGAGCAGCAGACGCAAGCGACACCTGGCGGTCCTCGCCGCCGCGACCTGCCTCTGGGCGCTGGCCGTGGCCGGTGTCGCGCAGGCCAACACGATCACGATCGGCAGCGTGCTGCCGTCGGGGCCGACCTCCCAACCGGTCGGCGAGGTGACCACGTTCCTCAACACCGGGCTGCCGGAGAAAGGGGCCAGCCTTGCCTCGCCGGTCAACGGCGTCGTCGTTCGCTGGCGCCTGCAGGGGGCCAAAGGCGGCCCCTTCTTCCTGCGGATCCTGCATCCCAACGGGATCGGCTCCTACACGGCGAAGGGCACCAGCGAGGGCGTCATGGTCAACGACGCCGGCCTCCACACCTTCACCACCAACCTGCCGATCAAGGCGGGTGACGTGCTCGCGGTCGACCCGACCAACGCGAGCGACGAACTCGGCTTCGCCACCGTGGCCGGCGCCTCCTACACGACGATCTTCCCGAGCCCGTTCGAAGGCGCGACGGTGCCGGCGCGGGAACCGAAATCAGGGTTCGAGCTGGAGCTGAGCGCCGAAGTCCAGCCGGTCCCGGCGGTTACGAAGATCAGCCCGACCGCCGGCTCGGTGACCGGCGGCACCACGGTGACCATCACCGGGACCAACCTCAGCGGCGCCAGCGTGGTCAAGTTCGGTGGCACGCCGGCATCGACGTTCAAGGTCGAATCGGACGAAGAAATCGTCGCCGTCTCGCCGAAGGTCGGCAAGGTCGGGAAGGTCGACGTGGCGGTGACGACGGCGGCCGGGACCAGTGCCGCGGTCGGCGGCGACCGCTTCACCTACCGCGGCTGCGTCGTGCCGAAGCTGAAGGGCAAGAAGCTCGGCAAGGCCAAGCAGCTGCTGAAGAGCGGCAACTGCAAGCTCGGCAAGGTGACGCGGAAGCGGGGCGTGACCAACTCCAGCGGCAAGGTGGTCAGCCAGAACCCGGGTGCGAAGAAGGTCGTGGCGCCGGGCCACAAGGTCAACGTCAAGCTCGGCTGAGGCGCGGCTACTCGCCGGCGAGGATTCGCGCCTTCTCGGCGGCGAACTCCTCGTCGGTGAGGATGCCCTTCTCGTGCAGGCCGCCGAGGCGTTCGAGCCGCTGCAGGCGGGTGTCCTCGACGTCGACCGGGAGCGTCTGGATCGGCTCGGTCGGGGCCTCCGTCGTCGGCGCCTCCTCGGCACCGCGGGCCGGCGGCCGCCGCACTTCCGGCAGCCGCAGCTTCGCGGCCCGCTCGCCGAGGTTGGCGCCTTTGACCGCGGCGACGACGCGGTCGCGGGTGCCGCCGAAGGTGTCGCTGAACTTGGCGTCGGGGAATTCCTCGCTGGCCTGCCTGCGCAGCTCGTGGATCCCGAAGGCGGCCATCCCGGCGAGGACCAGGGTGGTGAGGAAGGAGCGCAGGCCCTGGCTCGGGGCGGAGATGAAGTAGATGCCGACGACGATCGCCAGGCCGGTGTAGACCCAGGCGGCGTAGCGCTCGAGCGCCGGCGCGATCACCTTGCGCGTCGCCCGCGCCGGCTTGGTCGGCGAGGCGAGCCAGCCGGCGACGAGGAAGAGGACGCCGACGACGATCACGGTGGTCGCGATGCTGGTCATCAGCGAGGTGCCGATCGACCAGACCGCTTCGCCGGCCGGCTTCACGCTTTCGGTCTTGACCAGCTGGTCGACGACGATGCCGCCGGCGATCTGGCGCACGACGACGACGGCGAAGCCGGCGGCGATCAGCCCGATACCGCTGAACAGGACCGTCACCCAGCGGCCGCCACGCGAGAGGTAGATCGCGAGACCGAAGACGAGGAAGGTGAGCAGCGAGAGGACCAGAGCCAGGCCCTTGATCGCGACCGCGATGTTCTGCGCGGTCTTCAGCTGGTCGGACTTGAGGATCTCGATCTGGCCGGCGTCGGGCGGCAGCTTTTCGGCCAGGCTCTTGCCGATCCCGATCTGGTTGGCGAGGTTGGTGATCAGGCTGCCGACGTTGAGCTTGACTTCGCCGTTGGCGGTCGAGACGGCTTCTTTCTTGTCTTCGAGGACCGCCAGCAGCTGTTCGTGCGCGCTCCGGTTCGCGTCTTCCCAGAGCGACTGCATGGTGGACGTTTCCAGCACTTTTTCGGCGCCGTCGCCGGCGAACTGGCGGACCGCGCCGGAGATCGGCCCGGCCAGTTCCTTGGTGTCGCCGGGCAGCTTGTCCTTCAGTTCTTCTTCGACGTCGATGTTTTCGTAGAGCTGGTCGACGAGGTAGTCGGCGAGCGCGGTGCGGACCGTCTGGTTCTGCAGCAGCCGCGAGCTGGTGTCGACCCAGTCGTTCGTGTTGAGCGCCTGGCGCTCGGTCCAGATCGCGAAGACGCTGAGGAAGGCGAGAACCGACCCGAGGACGACCAGCGCTTTGACCGCCCGGCGGCGTCCACGGCTCATGGCGCGAATGCTATACGTGGCACATGAAGCTCGAGGGGATTCACCACGTCACCGCGATCACCGAGAACGCCCAGCGCAACGTCGACTTCTACGCCGGCGTGCTGGGGCTGCGGCTGGTCAAGAAAACGGTCAACCAGGACAGCCCGACCGTCTACCACCTCTTCTTCGCCGACGAGCGCGGCGACGCCGGCTCCGACCTCACCTTCTTCGAGTATCCGGGCGCGCCGCCGGGCCGGGCCGGGGCGGGGATGGTGCACCGGATCGTCTGGCGGGTCGGCTCCGAGGCGACGCTCGCCTTCTGGGCCGAGCGCCTGGCGGCGAATGGGCTCGAGTCCGAGCGCGAGGGCGCCGGCCTGCTGTTCGACGACCCCGAGGGCCTCGGCCACGAGCTGCTCGTCGTCGACGTCCCCGATGCGCCGCTGAGCGCCGAGCATCCCGAGGTCCCCGCCGAGCACGCGCTGCGCGGCTTCCACGCGGTCCGCGCCTACAGCGCCGCCCCCGAGGCCAGCCGCCGCCTGCTCGAGGCGCTCAAGTTCGAGCGGGTCGACGGCGCCTGGGAAGCGCGCGGCGAGCAGCGCGGCGGCCGCTACCTCTTCGACGAGCCGCCGGCCGAGCCCGGCCTGCAGGGCGCCGGCAGCGTCCACCACGTCGCCTGGGCCTCGACGATCGAGGAGCACATGCAGTGGCGCGAGAAGGCGATCGCCGGCGGCGCCCGGCCGACCCCGGAGATCGACCGCTTCTACTTCAAGTCGATCTACTTCCGCGAGCCCAGCGGCGTCCTCTTCGAGATCGCGACGCTGGGGCCGGGCTTCACCGTCGACGAGCCGCTCGAGCACCTCGGCGAGAAGCTCTCGCTGCCGCCCGCCTTCGAGCACCTGCGCGACGAGGTCGAACCGAACCTGCGGCCGGTCGTCAACCCGCGGACGGCCTGACCCCACCGCTCGTCTGGAGCCCGGGTAACCGGGCCGCCGCTGGCGTGTAGCGCTCTGCGTGACCGCCGAGCGACTGGCCTCCTACCACGCCTACACGCGCAAGCACAGCGTCAACTGGGCGATGTACGCGCTGGCGCGGATCTTCCTCGTCCCCTTCTTCCTCGTCTACTTCCGCTACTCGCGCCGCGGCCGCCCGCACGCCCGCCATATCAAGGGCGGGCTGATCGTCGCCTCCAACCACCGCAGCTTCCTCGACCCCTTCGTCGTCGGCGGCTGCCTGCCCTGGCGGCGGCCGATGAACTACGTCGCCAAGGTCGAGCTGTTCGAGCGCCGCTGGCAGGGCTGGCTGCTCTCGCGGCTCGGCGCCTTCCCGATCCGCCGCGGCGAATCCGACGAGGACTCGATGGAGACCGCGCGGCTGATCGTCGAGCGCGGCGGCACCGTCTGCATCTTCCCCGAGGGCACCCGGATCCGCACCGGCAGCCTCGCGTCGCCGAAGCGCGGGGTCGGCCGCCTCGCCCTGCAGACCGGCGCGCCGGTGATCCCGACCGCGGTGCTGGGGACCGAAAACGTGCGCCGCGGCTGGCGCATCCGCCCGCGCAAGGTCAAGGTCCGGATCGGCAAGGCGATGACCTTCCCGCGCGCCGAGGAGCCCTCGAAGGCGCTGGCGGAAACGGTGACGGCGCGAATCTGGCCCAACGTCCAGCTGCAGTGGGAAGACCTCGGCGGGCTGCCGCCGCTGCGCCGCGCGGCGGTGATCGGCGCCGGCAGCTGGGGGACCGCGGTCGCCGTCCTGCTCGCCCGCGGCGGGCTCGAGGTCCAGCTCGGCGCCCGCACGCCGGAGCGGGTGACGGAGCTGATCGAGGCCGGCGAAAACCGCCGCTACCTGCCGGAGATCCCGCTGCCGGAGTCGATCGACGTCCGCCTCGCCGCCGAGATCGAGCTCGACGGCCTCGACCTGATCTGCCTCGCGATCCCCTCCAAGAGCCTGCCGCAGGCGGTCGGCGCGATCGCCGACCGGGTCGGCGGCCGCTCCTCGATCCTGCTGATGACCAAGGGCCTGATCCCGCCGCGGGGGCAGTTGCCCTCCGAGTACGTCGGCGAACGGGTGCGGGCGCGGGCGATCGCCAGCCTCGGCGGCCCCGCCCACGCCCGCGAGGCGGTCTCCGGCTCGGCGGCGCTGGTCCTCGCTTCCGCCGACCCCGACCTGCGCCAGCAGCTCGGCGAGGTCTTCGACCTCGCCGGCCTCGTCTGCGAGCGCAGCCGCGACGTGATCGGGGTCGAGATGGCGGGAGCGGCGAAGAACGCCGCGGCACTGGCGGCGGCGGCCGCCGAGCAGCACGGGCTCAACGCCGCCGGCATCGCCGTCGCCGAGATCTGGAGCGAGTGCATCGAGTACGCGATCGGGCGCGGCGCCGAGCTCGAGACCTTCTCCGGCCTCGCCGGCGTCGGCGACCTGACGGCGACGATGATGGCGCCGGCCGGGCGCAACCGCCGTGCCGGCGAGCTGCTCGGCGCCGGCACGCCGGCGGCCGAGATCCCGGCCCTGATCGGCCAGGCCTCCGAGGGGCTCGACACGACGCCGCTGCTGGCCGAAGCGGTCGCCGCCGCCGGCGTCCCGGCCGAGGCGCTGGCCGGGCTCGCCGAGCTGATCGCCGGTGAGGTCGACGCCGCCGGCTGGGTCGCCGGCCTGCGCCGGGTCGAGCGGGCGAGGCGGGCCGCCTGATGCGCCGCGAACTAATCTTGGCCGGTGAGCGACGCCTCGGAGAACGTCGAGCCGGCCGACCTGGAGCCGGCGCGCAAGGCGGAGCTCGACCGCGCCTTCGAGGAGTTCTACCGCCAGCACCTGCGCGACGTCTACTCCTACGCCTACTACCGGGTCGGCAACCACCACGACGCCGAGGACCTGACCGAGCAGGCCTTCCTCCAGGCCTACCGGCACTTCGACCGCGCCCGGCGCGAGTCCGACGGGCGGCCGCTGCGGCCCTGGCTGATCCGGATCGCGCACAACCTCGCCTCCAACTACTACCGCGACCGCTCGCGGCGGCCGCAGACGGCGCTGGAGGACAGCGAGCCGCTTGCCGCCCGTCACGACACGGTGGCGATCGCCGAGGGGCGGGAGGAGCTGCGCCAGGTGATGGCCAACCTCGACCACCTCTCCGAGGACCGTCGCGAGGCGCTGATCATGCGCTTCGCGCTGGGCATGGACAACCGCGAGATCGCGCGGGCGATGGGCAAGTCCGACGGCGCCACCAAGGTCCTGATCCATCGCGCGATCAAGCAGCTGCAGGAGGAGATGAGCGATGAGTGAGGCGGCCGGGAGCAGCTGGGACGTCGAGCGCCTGCTGGCCGACGCGCTGGCGCCGATCGAGCCGCCGGAGCGGCTCTCGGGGCGGATCGAGGACACGCTGGCGGCGATCACCCAGGCGGCGGCGGAGGAGCTGTCGGGCTGGGCGGAAGAGCTGAGCGAGGAAGAGCTGCACGCGCTGCGCGACCCGCGCAACTGGGTGCGGCCGGTGATCGCGGTCGGCGCCGGCGGCGTCGCCACCGGGGCGCTGGTCCTGCTCGAGCTGCGCCGCCGCAGCCGCCAGAAGGGCGAGAGCGGGCTACGCGCCCTCGCCGGCGGCCTGCGCTCGCGCCTCTGAGCGATCCCGTGGTTCCTTTGTCCGGCTATCCCGGACAAAGGAACCACGGGATGCGGGCTTCGGGGTTGCCGCGGCGGCGGCGAGGCCGAGCAGGCCGAGGACGAGGTGCAGTGCGTCGTCACCGCCGGCGGCGGGGAGGAAGCCGAGCACGGCGGCGCCGGAGTCGAGGGCGAGGCCCCAGACGCCGAGCACCGTGTAGAGGGCGCCGAGCGCCAGCGCGTAGCGCCGCGAGGCGATGCCGGCGGCGAGCAGCCCGAGGACGCCGGTCGCCAGGTGCAGGAGGTTGAGCCAGGCGTTGACCCGGAGCACGCCGAGCGGCGCCTCGACCTCGCCGGGGGCGCCGAAGGAGGCGCTGTAGAAGAAGCCGGCGATGCCGATCGCGACGAGCAGGGCGCCGACCGCGGCGGCGTAGAGACGGGCGGGGCTGGCGGCCTCCATCGGCGCCGATTGTAGGCTCCGGTCTTCGATGGCCACCTGTTACCGCCACCCGGATCGGGAGACCGGGGTCTCGTGCTCGTCCTGCGGGCGCCCGATCTGCCCCGACTGCATGACGCCGACGCCGGTCGGCATGCGCTGCCCGGAGTGCGCGCGGCAGCGGACCAGGGTCGTCCGCAACCCGACCGGCAACCCCGGCCAGTTCAGCGCCTTCCCGGCAACCATCGCCCTGATCGCGATCAACGCCGTCGTCTACCTGATCGAGGTCGCCGGCGGCTCCGGCGGCGTCGGCGCCCTGACCACGCAGCGGATCTTCGACATGGGCGGGCTCTGGGGCCCGGCGGTCGCCAACGGCGACTGGTGGCGGCTGATCACCAACGGCTTCGTCCACGTCAGCCTCCTGCACGTCGGCTTCAACATGCTGCTGCTGTTCTTCCTCGGCCGCCTGCTGGAGCCGGCGCTGGGGACGCCGCGGTTCGTCGCTCTCTACTTCGCCTCGCTGCTGGCCGGCTCCTTCGGGGTGATGCTGATCGACCCCAACGCGGTCTCGGCCGGCGCCTCGGGCGCCGTCTTCGGCCTCGCCGGCGCCACCTTCGTGATCGCCCGCGGCCGCGGCATCGACGCGCTGGCGGCCGAGATCGGGTTCCTGATCGTCTTCAACCTCGTCTTCACCTTCGCTGCCTCGAACATCAGCGTCGGCGCCCACGTCGGCGGCCTGATCGGCGGCACCATCTGCGCGATCGCGATCGTCGCCGGCGAGCGCGGCGCCTACGGCCGCAACCGCTTCGTGGTCGAGATGGCGCTGATGATCGCGATCGCCGTCGCCTGCTTCTTCGCCGGCCTTGCCGCCGCCTGAGCCGGGCCGCCCGCTCAGCGTCGCGGCGCCGGGGCGGCCAGAGCCTCGAAGCCGCCCTCGCCCGGCGGTGTGACCAGGTCGGGGTGGAGCAGGTGGGCGAGGACCTCGACCCCGTCCACCAGTCGCGGCCCGGGTTCGGCGAAGGCGGCGTCGGCGTCGACGGCGAAGATCCGGCCGGCGCCGAGCGCCGCGATCCGCTCCCAGTGCTCCATCGCCTGCGCGTGGGCGTCGGCGAGCGAGCCGTCGGGCATGACGACGACCACCTCGGGGGCGAGGCTGGCGAGCTCGGCCCAGCCGACCTCGGGCGGGTCGAGGCCGGGGTCGCCGGCGACGTCGACGCCGCCGGCGCTCGAGATCGTCTCCGGGATCCAGTAGCCGGCGGCGCGCGGCGGGTCGAGCCGCTCCAGCGCCACCACCCGCGGCGCCGGCGCCTCGGCGACCGCGGCGCGGATCGAGGCCAGCCGCCCCTCGAGCTCGCCGCGCAGCTCGCGGGCGTGGTCTTCCATCCCCGTCGCCTCGCCCAGCCGGACGACCTCTTCCAGCATCTCGCTCAGCGTCGCCACCCGCATCACCGGCCCAATATCCCACCTGGGACCGGTCTCGGCAGGTCCCTGTCGGGGGTGCCGCGGGAAGTTGTCGCGAGTGCCGCGTGGCGGCCAGCTATATTCCGAGAGCCTCATGGTCGAGGACGTCCCAGCCCGAAGTACCGGGCCGCATCGCCGATGAGCGTCCTCCTGCTCGTCTTCATGCTGCTGTTGATCGCGGTCAACGGCTTCTTCGTCGCGACCGAGTTCGCGATCGTCCGCTCGCGCCGCGCGCGGCTCGAGCACATGCGCGACGAGGGCAACCGGGGCGCCGTCCTCGCCCTGGAGATGATCGACCACGTCGACGAGTACGTCGCCACCTCGCAGGTCGGGATCACGCTTGCCTCGCTCGGCATCGGCTTCCTCGGCGAGCCGGCGCTGGCCACGCTGCTGGAGCCGATCTTCGGCAACTTCTTCTCGCACGCGGTCTCGCTCGCGATCGCGATCGCCTTCGCCTTCATCATCGTCACCTTCCTGCACGTGATCCTCGGCGAGCAGTCGCCGAAGATGCTGGCGATCGCCCGCGCCGAGCCGGTCCTGATCCGCATCGCCCGGCCGCTGCGCTTCTTCCGCGTCGTCCTGCACCCGCTGATCGTCGCCACCAACGTGCCCGCCAACTGGGTCGTCCGCACCTTCTTCCGCATCGACGCCGACGCCGTCGCCGAGGAGACCTCGCCCGAGGAGCTGCGGCTGCTGATCTCGCGCGGCGCCCAGCGCGGCCGCCTCGACCCGGGCGAGGCCGGGATGCTGGGCGGCGTCTTCCACCTGCACGAGCAGGAGGCGCGCGAGGTGATGACGCCGATCCCGGCAGTGATCACCGTCGATGCCGCGGAGACGGTTGAGGCGGCGCTGCGGCGCTGCGTCACCTCCGGCCACACGCGGCTGGTCGTGATCGAGGACGACAACCCCGACCGGGTGAAGGGGATCGTCCACAACAACAGCCTCGCCCGCCTCTACATGAGCGACGGTCCCGACGCGGCGATCGCGACCGTGATCCGCGACGCCCTGATCGTCCCCGAGACGCGCCCGCTCGACGACCTCCTGCACGACCTCCAGGTGCAGCGGACCTCGCTCTCGGTCGTCGTCGACGAGTACGGCCGCACGGTCGGGATCGTCACCGTCGAGGACATCCTCGAGGAGGTGGTGGGGGAGATCGAGGACGAGACCGACCCGCGGGCGGCGGCGCTGCGGCAGCTGACCAACGGCGACTGGTTCGTCCGCGGCCACGTCTCGCTCGGCGACCTCGCCGACGCCGGGATCGAGCTGCCGGTCGACAGCGACGCCTACAACTCGGTCGGCGGCTACGTCTTCGGCGAGCTCGGCCGGCTGCCGCGGCGCGGCGACTCGATCACCGCCAACGGCTACACGATCAGGGTCGAGGCGGTGCGCGAGAACCGGATCGAGGCGGTGCGGATCAGCAGTTCCGTCCGTCCCGGCGCCTAGCTTCTCCGGGCAACCCGCGATCCCCTGACAGTTGGAGGTACGGCATGTGGGTTGTACGCCTGACCGACAAGCAGCTCGAGGTGCTGCGAGCGCTGCTGCGGTCCGAGGAGCACTTGGGACCGGCGTTGAAAGGCTCGATCGAGGCCCTCGACCTGGCCCGCTGGGACGAGCTGCCGGAGGCCGAGCTGCCCTGGGAGCAGGTCGAGGAGATCGCCCGCCGCCAGCGGATCTCCGAGGCGGACGTGATCTGGGACCTCTCCGGCCGGCACAGCTACGACTAGACCAAGCAGATCAGGGAACTCGCGCTGGCGCGCTCGCACCTCCGCCGGGGGGCGGGGGGTCGCGTGGCGTGCTCCGCACGCGAGCGATTGAGGACGCCGATGTGCGCCGGTCTAGTCGTAGCTGTAGAAGCCTCGGCCGGACTTCCGGCCGAGCTTCTCCTCGCCGATCATCTCGATGATCAGCCCCGGCGGTTTGTGCGCCTGGTCGCCGGAGTCGGCGAACAGCGCGTCGCCGATCGCCTCGGCGACGTCGAGGCCGACGAAGTCGAGCAGCGCCAGCGGGCCCATCGGGTAGCCGGCGCCGAGTTTCATGCAGGCGTCGACCTCGCCGGCGCCCATCCCGGTCCGCTCGACCATCCGCACGGCGTCGAAGAGGTAGGGGAAGAGCAGGCGGTTGACGACGAAGCCGGCCTGGTCGGGGACCTCGACCGCGGTCTTGCCGAGCGCCGCGCACCAGGCGAGCGCCCGCTCGCGGGCGTCGGCGGCGCCGTCGGGGAAGCAGACCTCGACCAGCTGCATCCGCGGCACCGGGTTGAAGACATGCAGGCCGAAGAGCTTCTCGGTGCCGGCCGCCCGGGCGATCTCGCCGATCCCCAGCGAGGAGGTGGTCGTCGCCAGGTCGGCCTCGGGACAGGCTTCGGCGACGGTCGCGACCAGCTCGCCCTTGGCGTCGAGCCGCTCGACGATCGCCTCGACGACGACGTCGCACTCGGCGAGGTCGCGGGGGTCGGTGGTGACCCGCAGCCGCGAGGGCTCCGCCCCCTCGATCTTGGCGCAGGCGGCGACCACTTTCTCCTCCGCGCGCCAGGCCGAGGCCTCGCTGCGGGCGAGCAGGATCGTCTCCGCGGTGGTGGTTGAGACCGCCGCGAGCCCGGTGGCGATGGCCCCCGAGCCGGCAATCCCCGGACTTTCGTACCCCTCTTTTGTGCTCATCACAGCCGGGGTTCCTATCACGCCTCCCTAGGATGGTGACGAGAGACCGATAATCCCGATTGACGAATCAATCGAGCCCCGAAAACGGAGGAAGTCGAGATGGAGAACGGAAACGGCGGCTTCGGCGGCCGCGAGGTGGTCATCGTCGAGGCGGTGCGGACGCCGATCGGACGCGGCCACCCCGAGAAGGGCTATTACCGCGACGTTCATCCCGCGACCCTCCTCGCCCGCAACCTGGAAGCGCTGATCGAGCGCGCCGGGATCGACCCGAACGAGGTCGGCGACGTGATCGGCGGCTGCGTCCAGCAGTTCGGCAAGCAGACCTTCAACATCACCCGCACCGCCTGGCTGCAGGCCGGCCTGCCCGAGGAGGTGCCGGCGACCACCGTCGACCGCCAGTGCGGCTCCGGTCAGCAGGCGGTCAACCTCGCCGCGGCGCTGATCGCCAGCGGTGTCCACGACGTCGTCGTCGGCTGCGGGGTCGAGCACATGGGCCACAACTCCTTCGGGACCGGGGCCAAGGTGATCGAGGAGTTCGGGGCGCCGTTCACGGCGGAGCTACTGGAGCGCTACGAACTGATCCCGCAGGGCCTCTCGGCGGAGATGATCGCCGACCGCTGGGAGATCCCCCGCTCCGAGCTCGACGAGCTCGGTCTGCGCTCCCAGGAACTGGCGATCAAGGCGACCGAGGAGGGGCGCTTCGAGCGCGAGATCATGCCCTTCCAGGTCAACGGCGACACCTACGTCACCGACCAGGGCCTGCGCGAGACGACGCTCGAGGGCCTGGCGGCGCTGAAGCCGGCCTTCAAGCCCGACGGCAAGATCACCGCCGGCAACTCCTCGCAGGTCTCCGACGGCGCCGCCGCGGTGCTGCTGATGACCCGCGAGAAGGCCGCGGCGCTGGGCCTGAAGCCGCGGGCGCGGATCTTCGACCAGACCACGGTCGGGGTCGACCCGGTGATCATGCTGACCGGCCCGATCCCGGCGACTAGGAAGCTGCTGGAGCGCAACGAGATGGAGCTCTCCGACATCGACCTGATCGAGATCAACGAGGCCTTCGCCTCGGTGCTCGCCGCCTGGCGGCGCGAGCTCGACCCCGACATGGACCGGGTCAACGTCAACGGCGGCGCGATCGCCCTCGGCCACCCGCTCGGCTCCTCGGGCGCGCGGCTGATCACGACGCTGCTGCACGAGCTGGAGCGCGCCGACAAGGAGATGGGGATGGTGACGATGTGCTGCGGCGGCGGGCTCGGCACCGGGACGCTGATCCAGCGCGTCTGACGCCTGGGGACCGGCCGCGCCGTTAGCGTGCGGCCGGTCCGTTCACCGATCCTGAGAGGAAACCCCAGTTGAGCAAGCGACTGTTCGCGCTGCTCGCCGGCGTCCTCGCGCTGGTCCTCGTCGCCGCGGCATGTGGCGGCGGCGACAGCGGCGAGGAAGCGCTGACGAAAGCCGAATTCATCAAGCAGGGCGACGAAATCTGCAAGCAGGCGGAAGCCCAGCTTGAAGAAGAAGTCGAGGAATTCGCCGAAGACAACGACGTCGACACCGAAAACCCGACCAAGGCGCAGCAGGAACAGGTGATCGAAACGGTGGTTGCTCCCGGGCTGCACAAGCAGGCCGAAGAACTCGGCGAGCTGGCCGCGCCGAGCGGCGAAGAGGAAGCCGTCGAAGAAATCCTCAGCTCGCTGGAAAGCGGCGCCGACGAGCTCGAACAGGCGCCGGGGAAGCTGCTCGAAGGCAAGAGCCCGATCGAAAAGGCCGGCACCCTGGCCCAGGAATTCGGCTTCGAGGAGTGCGGCAGCGAATAGCCCACGGCTTGACTCGCCCCGATTCGTCGGTAGGTTTCCCGATTAGTCAACGTTGTTCGGGAAAGGCGGAGGGGGCGGGTCATGCGGTTGGTCGTGATCTTGTTGAGCTTGCTGGCGGCGGCGCTGATCGTCGCCGGCTGCGGCGGGGGCGGTAGCGGCACGGGGGCGAGCAGCGGCTCGACCGCGGCCAGCACCAGCGAAGAAGCCAAGGGCGAAGACGGCAAGAAGGGCAAGGAAGAAGAAGGCCCGGTCGTCAACGAAGAAGCCGGCGAAGGCAAGGAAGCCGAAGCCAAGGAAGGCGAAGAAGGAGAAGGCGAAGAAGGCAAGGAAGGCGGCGAAGAAAAGGAAAAGCCGTCCTCCGAAAAGGCCGCGCTGATCAAAGAAGGCGACGAAATCTGCAACCGCGTGCCCGAAACGTACGGGAAAACGCTGCAGGCGCTGGAAAAGAAGAACGGGGGCAAGCAGCTGCCGACCAAGGAAGCGAACCTGAAGGCGGCCGTGCCGCCGCTCTACACGGCGGTCGAAGAACTCGAACAGCTGAGCGCGCCGAGCGGCGAAGAGGAAGAGCTGGAAGCCATCGTCACGGCGCTGGAAGCCGCCGCCAAGGGGCTGGAAAAAAAGCCGGGGTCGCCGCTCTCCGGCCCGAAGTCGCCGTTCGCCGAATTCCAGAAGCTGACCGGCGAATACGGGTTCCAGGTCTGCAGCCAGCTCTAGGATCCCTCCTGGGAGGGTCCGATATCGGTCACTGGCCGGGTGGCCAGTGACCGATATGCTTCCCGCTCGATGGACCTGACGCTGTCGCCATCGGAGGAGGGGTTCCGCGACGAGGTGCGCGCCTGGCTGCAGGCGAACAACCCCGGGCCCGAGCCCGAGGGCGGTCTCGACGAGGTGATGGCCTTCCGCGCCGAGTGGCAGCGCAAGCTGCACGCCGCCGGCTGGGCCGGGATCTCCTGGCCGAAGGAGTACGGCGGCCGCGGCGCGACGCTGATCGAGCAGGCGATCTGGGTCGACGAGGCGACCCGCCAGGAGGCGCCGAGCCCGGCCAACGTGCTGGGGCTGGCGATGGGCGGGCCGGTGGTCATCGCCCACGGCAGCGAGGAGCAGAAGGCGCGCTACCTGGAGCCGATCCTGACCGCCGAGGAGATCTGGTGCCAGGGCTTCTCCGAGCCGGAGTCCGGCTCCGACCTCGCCTCGCTGAAGACCCGGGCGGTCAAGGACGGCGACGAATGGGTCGTCAGCGGCCAGAAGGTCTGGACGACCTTCGCCCAGTACGCGAAATGGTGCATGCTCGTCGCCCGCACCGACCCCGATGCCCCCAAGCACCAGGGCCTCACCTACTTCCTGATGGACATGGAGCAGGAGGGGGTCGAAGCCAAACCGCTGGTCCAGATCACCGGCGAGGGCGAGTTCAACGAGGTCTTCATCAACGAGGCGCGGATCCCCGACGAGAACGTCGTCGGTGGCGTCGGCAACGGCTGGAGCGTGGCGATCACGACGCTGATGAACGAGCGGGCCGGGCTCGCCTTCGGCGCCATCGCCCAGATCCAGAACGCCCTCGCGCGGCTGGCGCGGCTGGCGACCGAGGTGCGCGAGGAGGGCGGCGGCTCGGCCGCCGAGGACGCCTACTACCGGCAGCGGCTCGCCCAGCTCCACATCGAGGCCGAGGCGATGCGGCTCGGCGCCTACCGCGGCCTGACCAAGACGATGCAGTCGGGCATCCCCGGCCCCGAGGGGTCGCTCGGCAAGTGGCAGTGGGCCGACATCAACCAGGGCCTGACCGAGCTGGCGCTGGAGATCGAGGGCGCCTACGCGCCGCTCGCGCGCGGCGCCGAGCACGCGGTCGCCGGCGGCGCCTGGCAGTACGGCTTCCTGCGCTCGCGCGCCAACTCGATCGAGGGCGGGACGACCGACATCCTCAAGAACATCATCGCCGAGCGGGTCCTGGGCCTGCCGCGGCTGCGCTGAGGCGGGGAGCGACACATGTACTTCGATCTGACCGACGAGCAGCAGGCGATCAAGGCGACCGCCCGCGAGTTCCTCGCCGCCCGCTTCAAATCGGAGGGGATCCGCGAGATCGCGGCGAGCGAGAGCGGCTTCGACGCCGACGGCTGGCGCGAGATGGCCGAGCTCGGCTGGGCCGGGCTGGCCGTGCCCGAGGAGTGGGGTGGGCAGGGCCTGGGGATCGTCGACCTCGCCGTCCTCTTCGAGGAGATGGGCTACGCGCTGGCGCCCTCGCCGCTGCTCTCGAACACCGTCGTCGCGCTGGCGCTGAGCTTCTGCGCCTCCGACGATCAGCGCGAGCGCTACCTGCGGCCGCTTGCCGCGGGCGAGCTGCGGGGCACGCCGGCGCTCTGGGACGCCGGCTCGACCGCGACTCCCGGCGCCTTCAAGATGGCCGCCCGCGAGGAGGGCGGCGAGACCGTGCTCGACGGCGAGAAGGTCCTCGTCCTCGACGCCGCCGGCGCCGACTTCTTCCTCGTCGCCACCAGCGACGGCCACCGCCACCTCGTCGCCGGCGACGCCGCTGGGGTGACGGTCGCCGAGGAAGCGGCGCTCGACCCGACGCGGCGGCTCTCGAGCGTCCGCTTCGAGGGCGTCCGCGTCGCCGCCGCCGACACGCTGCCGGCTCCCGGCCCCGACTACGAGGCGGTCTTCGACCGCGTCTGCGTCGCCCTTGCCGCCGAGTCAACGGGGATCGCCCAGCGGACGCTGGAGATGGCGGTCTCCTACGCCAAAGACCGCCAGCAGTTCGGCCGCCCGATCGGCGCCTACCAGGCGGTCTCGCACCGCTGCGCGCAGATGCTGCTGGAGACCGAGAACTCGCGCTCGACCGTCTACGGCGCCGCCTGGGCCGCCGACGCCGAGCCCGCCTCGCTGCCGGTCGCCGCCTCGATGGCGAAGGCCTACGCCTCCGACGCCGGCTGGCGCGTCCCCAACGCCTCGATCCAGGTCCACGGCGGGATCGGGTTCACCTGGGAGCACGACCTCCACTTCTTCCTCAAGCGCGGCCGCAGCAACGCCGCCCTGTTCGGCGACGCCCACTGGCACCGCGAGCGGGTCGCCACGGCGGTGCTGAGCCGGGCCGCGGCTCCGGCCGCCTGAGCCGGCCGCCGATGGGCGCCCTCGACCGCGTCTCGGTCGCCGCGATCGGCAACTCGGTCGCCGAACTCGAGGCCGACGCGCTGCGCGCCGAGGCGGCCGGCGTCGAGTGCGTCTGGGCACCGGAGCTGTTCCGCAGCGCCGTCACCCAGGCCGCCTACCTGGCCGGGCGGACCGAGCGGATCGGGGTCGGCACCGGGATCGTCTGGGCCTTCACCCGCAGCCCGTTCATCGCCGCGATCTCGGCGCTCGACGTCGACGAGATGTCCGGCGGTCGTTTCCGGCTGGGGATGGGGGCGGGGGTGAGGCGGCTGAACGAGAGCTGGCACAACGCCGAGTACGGGCGGCCGGCGCCGCACCTGCGCGAGGCGATCGAGGCGACGCGGCTGATCATGCGCCAGGCCGCCGCCGGCGAGCCGATCCGCTACCGGGGCAGCTACTACGACATCGACATCAGGGGGTGGGTGCGGCCGCACCCGGCGCCGCGCGAGGCGGTCCCGATCTACGCCGCGGCGATGCAGGCGGGGATGGCGCGGATGGCCGGCGACGTCGCCGACGGCCTGATCGGCCACCCGATCCAGAGCCTGCGCTGGATCGACGAGGTCGTCGTCCCCGGCTTCGAGACCGGCCTGCGCCGCAGCGGCCGCGAGCGCCGCGACTTCGATTACCTGCCGACCGTCTGCTGCGCGATCGACGAGGACGAGGGGCGGGCGATCGACCTCGCCCGCCGCACGATCTCCTTCTACGCGACGGTCAAGACCTACATGCCGATCTGGGAGATGCACGGCTTCGCCGACAACGCGCTCGCCGCCGGCGAGGCCTTCCGCCGCGGCGACCTCGCCGCGGTGCCGGCCGCGATCAGCGACGAGATGGTCGAGACCTACTGCGCCGCCGGCCCGCTCGACAAGGTCCGCGCCCGGGTCGAGGCAACCGCCGAGCGCGCCGACGGCCTCTTCCTCACCCCGCCGACTTACTTCATCTCGCCGGCGGAGCTGGGCGAGTTCCAGAACCGGATCGTCGATGCCTTCGGGCCGGCGGCGTGAGCGCCGACGGCGACCGCGAGCTGGAAGTGCTGGAGCGGGTGCGGGCGATCCCGGCCGGGTTCGTGCGCAGCTACGGCGACGTCTGTCCCGGGGCGCCGCGCTTCGCCGGCAGCGTCCTCTTTGCCGCCGACGACCCCGACCTGCCCTGGTGGCGCGTCGTCCGCGCCGACGGCTCGCTCGCCAAGGGCGGCCGCCAGCGCGGCCTGCTGGTCGCCGAGGGCGTCCCCTTCAGGGGCGAGCGCGTCGACATGGCGCGCGCCCGCCTCGCCGAATAGGCAGCTTGGCTGCGGAAGGTTGGCCGCGCCCTGGCCCGGAATTTCGTCCACAGCAGCTCAGCTGACGCGGCGGCGGGCCGGGCCGCCGGCGGCGAGGCAGAGCTCGGGGGCGGGGCCGAGCACCATCTGGCGCCGCCAGACCGGGGCCCCGCCGGCGTCGGCGAGGACGGCCTCGAGCTCGCGCCCCGGCGGCTTGTGGCGCCAGCTGGCGGACTCCGGGATCGCGGGCTCGCCGCGGACCAGCGCGTAGACGCCGCCCCAGCCGGCGTCGACTAGCGCCGCGGCGCGGTCGTGGTGGGCGGCGCGGACGGCGTCGACCGCCGCCGCGTTCAGCGCGCCGAGACCGGCCCAGCCGCCGACCAGGTACCAGTCCTCGTACCCGGGCTCGTCCGCGAACGGCAGCTCGGCGACGTGGAAGCAGGCCGAGGGCGAGGAGACCCGGGCGTGGAACTCGCGCTGCGCCGCCTCGTACTCGTCCGCGTCGATGCCGGGCCGCGGCTGGTGCCAGAAGAGGTAGGCGAGCACTCAGCCGTTGCGCATCTCGCGCTGGACGTCGTCCTCGGTGATCCGGTTGCTCGGCCCGTAGGCCTTCCAGCCCTGGGTGACGAGGGCAATGACGACGCCGAGGATCACCCAGACCGGCCAGAAGTAGCCGCCGTCGGTCAGCGCCCAGATCACGATCGTGACGACGATCGCGAGGAAGCCGCCGGCGGCGATCCCCTTGAAGTCCTGCTTCATCTTCAGGCGCTGCAGCGCGAGCTCGCGCGCGTTTTCCTCGTTGACGACGCCTTCCTCGGGGGCCTTCGGCGTGTCGGTCATGGCCGGGATCGTAGCGGCGCCACCACCCCCCGACCACCCCCGCACCCGATCGCGTGGTTACTTTTTACGTATTATACGGACAAAGGAACCCCCCCGGGGGTTTAGGGCCCAAGACGATCAGGGGGGA
>CAZHLT010000354.1:0-4755 GCA_964533285.1 uncultured Conexibacteraceae bacterium
CTGATCTTCACCAAGGAGATGCTGCTGGCCGAGCCGGTCGAGCGGACGCCGCTGAAAAGCGAGGGCGAATGAGGCACTCGACTTACCGGAGCGGCCACTGATGGAAGCCGTGGTCTTTTTCGTCGCCGCGCTCGGCGCGATCGTCGGCGCCGTCGGCGTCGTCGCCCTGCGCAACCCCTTCTACAGCGTGCTGGCGCTGGTCGTCCACCTGTTCTCGCTGGCGGCGCTGTTCCTGCTGCTGACCTCGGCCTTCATCGCCGCCGCCCAGGTCGTCGTCTACGCCGGCGCGGTGATGGTGCTGTACGTCTTCGTCGTCGCCTACGTCGGCGGCGGTGGCGAGCCGCTCGAGGACCCGATCAAAGGCCAGCGCTTCCTCGGCATCCTCGTCGTCTCCTTCCTCTTCGTCGAGCTCTCGGCGGCGATCCTCTCCTCGGCGCTGATGGCGCTCGGCACCCACGGCCCCGACGTCCCCGCCGGCTTCGGCGACCCGGCCGCGGTCGGCCGCCTGCTCCTCGAAAAGTTCCTGCTGCCCTTCGAGGCTTCGAGCATCCTGCTGCTGATCGCCGCGATCGGCGCGATCGTCCTCGCGGGACGCCGTCGTGAGGGCGGGGTGGGCGTGACCCCCGCCGGACACTCAGCGCCGCAGGCGCGTCCGGAGGGGGTTGCGGCCGGCCCGCCCCCAGGAGCCACCCCGTGAACATCGAGTGGTACATCGTCCTCAGCGCGCTGCTGTTCGGGATCGGGGCGGTCGGCATCCTCGTCCGCCGCAGCCCGATGGTGATCCTGCTCTGCCTCGAGCTGATGCTGAACGCCGGCAACCTGGCGCTGGTCGCCTTCAGCCGCGCCGTCGGCAACGGCCAGGGGCAGGTCTTCGCCCTGATCGTGATGGTCGTCGCCGCCTGCGAGGTGGTCGTCGGGCTCGGCCTGATCGTCGCCATCTTCCGCCGCAAGCTGCCGCTCAACGTCGACGACCTGAGGGAGCTGAGGGGTTAGATGAGCGCCACCGCCTGGGCCTGGCTGGTCCTGCTCTTCCCCCTGCTCGGCTCGGTCCTGATCGGGCTCGGCTTCCGCGCCGTGCCCGCCCGGGTCGCCGGCGTCCTCGGCACCGCCGCGGTCGGCATCGCCTTCCTCTGCGGCGTCGCGGTGCTGATCACGATGCTCGGCGAAGACCCCGAGGCGCGCCACCACGCCTCCTCGCTCTGGGACTACGCCAACGCCGCCGGGCTCGACATCGAACTCGGGATCTACGTCGACCAGCTCTCGACCTTCATGCTGCTCGTCGTCACCGGGGTCTCGACCCTGATCCACCTCTACTCGTTCGGCTACATGAAGTCGGACGAGGGCTACCGGCGCTTCTTCAGCTACCTCAACTTCTTCGTCTTCTCGATGCTGGTCCTGGTCCTGGCCGGCAACTTCGTCCTGCTGATCGTCGGCTGGGCCTTCGTCGGCTTCGCCTCCTACGCGCTGATCAGCTTCTGGTACCGGCGCACGACCGCGACCAGGGCGGGGATGAAGGCCTTCGTGATCAACGTCGTCGGCGACATCGGCCTCGTCCTCGCCGCCTTCCTGATCGTCCGCGAGCTCGGCAGCTTCGACTACACGACGGTGTTCGAGAAGGCGCCGCAGGTCTTCCACACGAACCAGTGGACGGTCACCGCGATCTGCCTGCTGCTGCTGGTCGGCGCCTTCGCCAAGTCGGCGCAGATCCCGTTCCACACCTGGCTGCCGGACGCGATGGAGGGACCGACCCCGGTCTCCTCGCTGATCCACGCGGCGACGATGGTGACCGCCGGCGTCTACCTGATCGCCCGCACCCACGTGCTCTTCGTCCTCGCCCCGACCGCCGCCGACATCGCCGCCTTCGTCGGCCTGGCGACGCTGCTGATCGCCGGCACGATCGCCCTCGCCCAGACCGACCTCAAGCGCGTCATCGCCTACTCGACGATGAGCCAGATCGGCTACATGATCATGGGCGTCTCGATCGGCGCCTACGCGCAGGGCCTCTTCCACCTGATGACCCACGCCTTCTTCAAGGCGCTGCTGTTCATGGCCGCCGGCTCGATCATCTCGGCGATGGCGAACATGCAGAACATCGACCGGATGAGCGGCTTCTGGAAGGCGATGCGGTTCACCTCGCTGATGCTGCTGATCGGCGGCCTCGCGCTCGCCGCCTTCCCCTTCACCTCGGGCTTCTTCTCCAAGGACTCGATCCTCGGCTACGCCGAGGCGCGCGGCGGGATGTACGAGTGGATGGCGATCGGCGGCTACGTCGGCGCCTTCCTCACCGCGCTCTACACCTTCCGGCTGATCTTCCGGGTGCTGCCCGGCAGGCCCTGCAAGGAGGCGCAGGAGCTGATCGACACCGGCCACCTCTACCACGGCCCGCACCAGAACCCGGCGACCGGCGAGGCCGAGGACACCGAGGTCGGCTTCCCGGGCGCCGAACACCACATCGCCGAGCAGAGCAAGCCGATGGCGATCGCGATGGCGGTGCTCGCCTTCGGGGCGCTGTTCGCCGGCCTGATCCAGATCCCCGGGGTCGACGACGTCCTCTTCAAGTGGCTCGACCCGGCCTTCGCCAACTCGCCGCTCTCGGAGATCCACGAGAGCGTCGGCGCCGAGTGGCGCGGCCTGGCGATCGGCGGCGCGATCTCGCTGGTCGGGATCTGGGTCGCCTGGCTGCTCTGGCGGCGCGAGGCCGAGGTGCCGGCGCGCCTGCGCGAGCGCTTCCGCCCGCTCTACCTGCTCTTCCTCAACAAGTGGTACTTCGACGAGGCGATCGACTTCCTCGTCGTCCGCCCGGCGCTGGCGATCGGCCGCTTCGCCAACGGCGTCTTCGAGCGCTTCGTGATCGACGGCGCGATCACCACCGGCACCGAGGACGCGGTGCGCGGCGCCAGCGGCATCGTCCGCGCCGTCCAGAACGGGTTCGTCCGCAGCTACGCGCTGCTGCTGGTCGTCGGCTTCGCCGGCCTCGCCCTCTACTTCCTCATCGTCCAGTCATGATCAACGTCCTCCTCTGGCTCCCGCTCGCCTTCGGCCTCGTCGGCCTCTTCCTGCCCCTGCGGGCGGTCGGCTGGTGGGCGACGCTGGGGACGGTCGCCACGCTCGCCGTCGCGGTCGGGATGGTGGTCGACTTCGACAGCGGCAGCTCCGGCCTGCAGTACGCGGTCGACACGCCCTGGATCTCCGGGCTCGGCGTCGACTACAGCCTCGGCGTCGACGGGCTCAACGTCTTCCTGGTGCTGCTGACGGCGCTGCTCTGGGTCGGCGGCACCGCCTTCGCCGCCTTCCGCGAGCAGCAGCGGCCGCGGCTCTTCTTCCTCCTCATGCTGCTGGCCGAGACGGCGACGCTGGGCTCGTTCCTCGCTCAGGACCTGCTGCTCTTCGTCCTCTTCTTCGACTTCATGCTGGTGCCGTTCTACTTCCTCTTCGGCGCCTGGGGCAGCGACCGCAGCGCCGAGGGCGGCCCGACCGCGGCGGCGGCGACGCTGAAGATGATGATCTACACGCTGATCGGCTCGCTGCTGATGCTGGTGGCGGCGATCGCGACCGCGATCATCTCCGCCGACGGCGGCCACCTCACCTTCTCGATCGCCGACCTCCAGCACCAGGGCCTCAGCCTCGGCAGCCAGCGCTGGATCTTCTGGTTCTTCGCCGCCGCCTTCCTGGTCAAGATGCCGGCCTTCCTCGTCCACGGCTGGATGCCCGACGCCTACCGGGCGGCGCCGCTGCCGGTGCTGGCGGTCTTCTCCGGGGTCCTCGCCAAGGTCGGCGCCTACGGCTTCCTCCGCGTCGTCCTGCCGCTGTTCCCGCAGGCGACGGTCGAATTCCAGGAGGTCGTCCTGATCGTCGCCCTCGCCTCGATCCTCTACGGCTCGGTGATGGCCTTCACCCAGACCAACCTGCGGCTGATCGCCGGCTACTCGTCGGTCGCCCAGCTCGGCTTCGTCACCGCCGGGATCTTCGCCCTGCGCGCCGACGGCTCCGACGGGGCGGTCCTGCAGATGGTCAACCACGGCCTCGTCGTCGCCCCGATCATGATCATCATCGCGATCCTGGTCGAGCGCACCGGCACCGAGGACCTGCGCCGGATGGGCGGGATCGCGATGCGGGCGCCGGTCCTCGCCGCGCTCTTCCTGATCGTCGCCCTGGCGACCCTGGCGATGCCCGGGTCGGCCAACTTCATCGGCGAGTTCTACATCCTCAACGGCCTCTTCCAGGCGAAGATCGTCTTCGCCTTGATCGCGATCAGCGGCGTCGCGATGTCGGCCTACTACGCCCTCCGTCTCTACCAGGGGACGATGCACAACCGCGAGCCGGAGGGCCTGATGTCGCGGGAGATCAGCCTCCGCGACGGCCTCGTGCTGGCGCCGCTGGTGCTCTGCATCGTCGCCCTCGCTTTCTACCCGCAGCTGATCCTGCACCGCACCGACCCGACCGTCGAGCAGACGGTGGCAAAGGTGACCGGCGCCGAATCGCCGGAAACGCGGCTGGCGGGGTGGAACGGCGGCAGCAGCGAAGTGACGATCCACGGGGTGAAGGTCGACACTCTTGGCGTCTCCGAAGACCAGAACTCGAACTGAGCGAACCATGAACTTCAACGAGCCCTCCATCGACTACGCCGGGATCGCCCCGATCATCGCCCTCACGGTCGGGCTCGTCGTCGTCCTCTTCACCGCGGTGATCAAGCCGCTGAAGCGGACGGCGCCGTTCCTCACCCTCCTCACTCTGGCGGCGACGGCCGGGCTCCTG
>CAZHLT010000355.1:0-1621 GCA_964533285.1 uncultured Conexibacteraceae bacterium
TCGCAGCCGTGCCTCGATCGCCCGGCGCTCCGGCGCTCGCAGCACCCGCCACCCCGATCGGGTCCCCCGTCCTCTCCGCATCCTCGTCTCCTTTCGTCATCGCAACTGGACGGTGCGTTGCGATGATCGTTGGAGACCGCCAGTGCCAGAGCGGGGTCGATGTCGCGATCGCAGCGATGGGCCCAAGGCGGGAAAACTGGCCGGGCAGCCAGTCAGCTAGATTGCCGGCATGCCCCCCGCGGAGAAGGCCTGCATCGTCGGCGCCGGCAGCTCGGGGATCGTCGCCGCCCAGGTGCTCGACGCGCGCGGGATCCCGTACGAGATCTTCGAGAAGGGCTCGTTCGTCGGCGGCAACTGGCGCTACGAGAACGACAACGGGATGTCCTCGGCCTACCGCTCGCTGCACATCAACACCTCGCGGCGGGTGATGGCCTACCGGACCTTCCCGATGCCCGACCACTACCCCGATTACCCCGACCACTTCCAGATGGCGGCCTACTTCGACGAATACGTCGACCACTTCGGCCTGCGCGAGAAGATCCGTTTCCGCACCGAGGTGCTGGATGCCAAGCCGGTGGAAGGGGAGTGGGAGGTGACGGTCGAGGGTCCCGCGGGGCGGGAGACTGGCCGCTACCGGGCGCTGCTGGTCGCCAACGGCCATCACTGGGACCCGCGCTGGCCGGAACCGCCGTTCCCGGGCTCAGATGAGTTCGCCGGCGAGCAGATCCACGTCCACCACTACCGCGAGCCGGACATCCTGCGCGGAAAGCGGGTCCTGGTCCTCGGGATCGGCAACTCGGCGACCGACGTCGCGGTCGAGTCCTCGCGGATCGCCGACGCGACTTTCATCGCGATGCGCCGCGGCGCCTACGTGATCCCGAAGTACATCAACGGCAAGCCGATCGACGAGCTCTCCAACCCGATCACCTCGATGCTGCCGCTGTCGGTGCAGCGCTTCTTCGCCGCCCGTGCGCTCGGCGTCGCCGCTGGCGACATGACCACCTACGGGCTGCCCAGGCCCGACCACAAGCTGTTCGAGGCCCATCCCACCGTCTCCTCGGAGCTGCTGCCGCGGCTCGGCCACGGCGACGTCAAGGTGAAGCCGAACATCGACCGCTTCCCCGGCGGCCGCACCGTCCGCTTCAGCGACCGCAGCGAGGAGGAGATCGACCTCGTCGTCTACTGCACCGGCTACAAGATCACCTTCCCGTTCTTCTCGCCGGAGGTCTTCGCGGCGCCCGATAACCGGCTGCCGCTCTACCGCCGCGTCGCCGCCGTCGACCGGCCCGGGCTCTACTTCATCGGCTTCATCCAGCCGCTTGGCCCGATCATGCCGCTGGCCGAGGCGCAGGCCGAATGGGTCGCCGACCTGCTGGCCGGGAGGGCGACGCTACCGCCGGCGGGGGAGATGAGGGAGGCGATCGAGGCGGAGGAAACGAAGATGGCGAAGCGCTTCGTGACCTCTAAGCGTCATACGGTCGAGGTCGACTTCCATCCCTACCTGCGCGAGATCCGGCGCGAGCGAAAGCGGGCTGCGCAGCGGGTTTGACGACCCGGGTGCGGCCGCCCGGCGGGCAGTCGGGCACCGGCAGCGCGGCGCCGCCGCCGTGGGGACCGCGCC
>CAZHLT010000356.1:0-8221 GCA_964533285.1 uncultured Conexibacteraceae bacterium
TCCACCTCTCCAACACCTACCGCAAGCTCGGCATCGCCTCCCGCCGCCAGCTCCCCGGCGCCCTCACCGCCGCGGCCTGACCCAGCCCGCCCCGAGCCGTAGGATTGACCAGGTGCCGCCCCAGCAGAAGAAGCCGATCAACTGGCGCGCCTGGATCATCGCGGCCCTCGCCGCCCTGGCCGCGATCGTCTGCCTGCAGAACTCCCAGCAGGTCAGCTTCGACCTCCTCTTCGCCTCCTTCGAGGCCCCCCTGATCGTCATCCTCGCCGTCTTCCTCCTGGTCGGCGCTCTGATCGGCTACGCCGCCCCCGTCCTCCTCCGCCACCGCCGCAGCGAGCGCGCCAAGGCGACCGCGATCGACACCAAGGCCGTCGAGAGCAAGTAGCCGCCGCTCCGCGGTGCGCTGCGCGGATATCGACGCCAAATGGGCTGTTAGAAGCCGGTCAGCCGCCTGGGCCCCGCCGGAGGTCGAGGCCCTCACGGAGGCTGGCCGCCCGGGCGAGGCCACGGAAGGTGCTGGTCAGCGCTCCCGGTCGATGTTCGTCGACCTCGTCCCAATCGAGGATCGTTCCGAAGTCCCCGAGACGCAGCCGCAGCGACTCACGATCGCTGCGCCGCTCGAAGACGACGATCGCCAACGCGGTTTCCCCTGCCACATACAGATCGACGATCCCCTCCAGTCCCTCGAGGGAGTCGAGGTCGGACTTCCGCGGGGCGATGAGCTGAAGGCGGACCATCGCCATGAAGAAGTCAAGGGCGTGCCAGTCGACGCGCAGCCATGGCGCCGCCACGGCGTCCCGGTCCGCGGCTCGGTCGAGTCGAGCCGCGTGCTTCGGCGCGTTGCGCAACGCATCGCGGCCAACCGCGAGCCCCACCCGGCTCGCCCAGCGATTCAGGTCATGCGTCTTCGCGTCCTCGAGCTTGTAGGCGTAATGCGCGAACAGGGCGGTGTCGCTGCGGGGCTGGGGAACGGTTCCGTCGGGGGTGCGGGACATACTCCGGCGAAATAAATCACAAGCTTGTGATTTTTCCGATGGCGGACACCAGCAAGGCACATCTCACCCCTCTGCGGCGGCCGCGGTCGAGCCACCGCCGTTCGACACACGATGAAGGCGTGCGCCTTGAGCCGTCCCCTGCCCTTCATGGGTTCGTGACCGCCGCCGCCGCCGCTGGCCTGGACCTACCCGAGGCGGTGTCGCTTGGCCTGCAGCGGGCCTTGGTCCTCGCCGACGCCCCGGCCATCGGCATCGACTCCGAGGTTGCGCGCCGCCGCCTCCGGGACGCCGCCGCCGACGCTCGACCGGCGTTCCCGCTCGGCGACGCCGAGGCGGCCCGCGTGCGCGGGCTCAGCTTCCCGACCCCGGTCGCTCCCGCTCGCCTCAACGCTCCGGTCGTCGTTCCCGTCCCCCCGCGAACGCTCGTCCGCGCGCGCGGCAACGTTCCCGTCTCCCGTCTCTGCTCCGCTGCCGTCCCCGAGATGATCTCCTGGGAGGTCGCCGCCCTGCTCGCCGGAAGGACGATGGGCGAGTGGGCGCTGCTGAACCTGGGCCGCGCCTGAGATTCGAGCGCTAGGAGGACGCCGCCTCCTCGGCCGCGGCGCTCTCGTCGGCCTGAAGGTCGGCCCCCTCCACGGTTGCGTCCAGTTCCGACGCCCCGTCCTCGATCAGCCTTGCGGCCACGGCGTCGATCTTGCTCGCCAGCGCCGCGACCGCGCGCTCCGCGTCGATCGAAGACGGTTCCATCGACGCCCCGTCGCCCTCCGTCTCGGCCAGCTCGATCACCTCGCCCAGCGGGCAGCACACCGGCTCTTCCCGCACTGCCCCCGAGCAGCGCTTGAGGGCATCCGGCGTCACGAAGACCCGCTCGACCGAGTCCTCGTCTCGCACCTTCTTGGCGAGCGTCGCCGGACGGTCCAGCGCCAGCCCGATCGCGTTGCCGCCGTCACCGTTCTTGATTCGGCCGAAGTCGACCGCCATCCTCAGGCTCCATTGGAGCTGCGGCACGCTGGTTGAGCGCAGCGCGTGGGCGTGCATCTGAATCGTCGCCCCGCAGAGAAGCGCGCTGCCCACGTCCTCGAGCTCCAGCCACATCGCATCGCCTTCGCGGTCGTGCGGCTCGCCCGCCCCGAACGCCTTTCCCCACTGTGCCGCGCAGCCGAGAGCGAGCTCCTTCCAGGCGTGGTTTTCCTCGGGCGAGTGTTCGATCGCGTGGACGAACGAGCCTGCCAGGTCCATGAACAGGATCACCCGGTCGCGCTCATTCTCGCCGTCCTGCACGTGCCGCACTCCCTTCGGGCCCCGGAAGTCCCCCGCAAGCGCCGCGCCGAATGCGCCCAGAGTCCCGACCAGCCTCTGCAGTTCGTCGGCCACGGCGACGATCGAGTCCCGCGTAGCGGTCGCGTCTCTGGCCGTCTCCGGTACCTCCTCCAGTGAGGCCAGGGCGCGCTGCAGCTCTCTGCACTTGCGGCCGATCTCGTCGATCTTCTCCCCGTCCTCGGCCTCCTCCTGGCCGCGCCAGACCCGGGCCGAGATGCGGTCGAGGCGTGCGGTGAGGTATCCCGTTGCGGCCGCCGCGGAGAACAGGGCGAGGGGCAGATCGAACAGCGAGCCCGTGTCCGCCGGTGGGGCCCCCGATCTGAGCAGCCCCGTGACGCGCTTGCTGTGGCGATCCCAGCAGCTCTCCGCCGCCACCGCCCAATCGCCCGCCAGCGTCCGGACGTCCTGCTGGGCCGAGTCGCAAATCCCGTGCACCTCGGATGCGAGGCCGACCGCCTCTTCGTGAGGGTTGCCGCGGACCACCCGGTTCAGCGCCATTTCGAGCGGCTCGACAAGCCGCTCCATCGCGCCGTGGGCGTGGGTCAGCCCCAGCATCCTGTCGCTGCTCATCGCCCACCCGCGCAGCACCTCGTCGAGGCGCTCGCGGGGCTCGATCCCGTCGATCAGCGGCAGCATCAAATCGAGGAAGTTCTCGAGGCTCTCGGTGATGTCCCAGCGGTCGATCCGCAACTCGTCCTCGCCGCATTTCTCGAGGAAGCGCGGGCTCGGCACTATGCACGTGGTTCCCCCCGCACCCTCCAACTCGAAGTATTCGGACTCGACTTCCCGGGGTCCGACGATCTCGGGCTTGCGCCGCAGCGCCACCACCAGCGGGTTTCCCGGCTCGACTCCGAGCGGGATCTTCATCTTCTCGAGCAGGGACCGCATCACGCCGATCAGTCCGGCCGCGACGTCCAGCGGCAGGTTCGAATCGCGGAACCTCTTCGAATGGTCGGCGAGGTAGGAGGAGAAGTAGGCCAGCGTCTCCTCCCCGATCCGCTGGTAGACGACGGAGATGTCCTCGAAGGCGAACATCTTGTCCTTGTTCGTCTCCGACACTCGGTACTTGCGGAGCACCCGAATGCCGCTCTCGATCGGAACTTCGTCGATGTAGGGGACCAGCGTCGTCATCGCCAGCCCGAAGTCCACGCAGCGGCTTGCCATCAGGCTGTCCGCTCCGTTCCTGCCGACCGCCGCGGCGATCTCGGGCATCGACTTGCCGACCTGCTCGTCGGCGCAGAAATCGGGTTCGGCCGCGCGCCGGTCGTACTCGCCCTTCAGACCCTCGGCGAGCTTCTCCGTGCGGTCCACCACGTCGGCGGTCAGGAACAGCGGCACCGCCTGCTCGCCCCGCTCCAACTGCACCGGTACCCCGCGCCCCGCCGCGTCGACTTCCATCGCCATCTGCGAAGCGACCCGCGGTCCCTGCTCGGGTCCGTAGAGTCGCACGAACTGCGCCCCCTGGGGCCTGATCGAGATCGCCTTGTCGCTGAAGACGGCCGCCAGCACCCTGGCCATGCCACAGACCAGGTCCGTCTCGGCTGAGGCGGAGACCATTCGCAGCACGCCCTCTGGGTCGAGCCGGCGGGCGGCCCGCGCGAGGAAGTCGCCGACGCTCCCGCTTCGCCCGGTCCAACCGGCGACGATCTCCTGCACCGTCTCGACCGCCAATCCGTCGCCGGCCGCAGCCGGCAGGTCGATGGCCGGGAACGAGACCGGCACCACGTGCACCAAGCTCCCCGAGTCGGCGGGAAACAGCCGCAGCTTGTTCGGTCCTTCGTCGCGCACCACGCCCTCGCTCGGGTGGGCGGCGACCCCCGGCAGTCGCGGGACGTGGAGCGTCAGCCCCCGCACCTCGCCCCAGTCCCTCTCCGGCGCGTCCACGCCGAGCACGCCGAACTGGCCCAGTGCGGCTTCGACTTCGCCCCAGATGAGGGGGAGGCTGCCGGGCAGACGCATCTCGAAGATGTGGTGGTCGACCTCCGGGGGTAGGCCGCGGGCACAGATCAACTCGGTCAGCTGCCAGATGTACTCGCGATACAGCTCGCGGTCGCTGATCACGCGGAAGCAGCTCTCGTCGTCCTCTCCGTCCTCGCCGTAGGCGACGCAGACGGCTTCTTGGATCTCCTCGACGCCCCACGCTTCGACCCGTTCCCGGTGGCGCGCCAGGCTCGACCCGGTCCGCCGAGCGTCGTCGAGGATCATCACCCTGCAGCCGCGCAACTCCTCGGCGTCGATGTAGGCGAGCGCCGTGCGGTAGACGATCGGCACCTGGATCGCCGTCCCGAGCTCGTTGCGCGCGTACTCCGAGACGGCCTCGAGCAATCGCGCCCCTTTCGTCTCGGCGGGGACCAGGTAGTCCGGCCGGCAGGCATCCAGCCGGTTGACGAACCAGCGGGCGAAGGCCGGCAGCACGTTCCGCTCGAACGTCGACCGCCCCGCGGCGGGGAACGGGTCCAGTGACGGCTCCACGAGCGGCTTCAGCATCGGACGGCAACCCTAGCCCCCGGCTTGCGAAACGGTGTGTAACCCAGTCACACGCCGATCCGGGTACCTCAGCGGACCTTGATAAGCCTCACTAAGTATTCAATACTTCCCAATCACAGTGAGGACGGGGACGAGAAAGGGAGCGCTGTGAGCCGCGGCCGCATTGGCCCTCGCCCTCGCCGCGAGCCTCGCCGCCTGCGGCGGCTCCAGCGGCCCGCCGATCACGATCGGCGCCGGCGACACCGCTGAAGAGACGATCCTCGGCCAGATCTACACCCAGGCCCTCGAACGGGTGGGCTTCGACGTCGAACCGACCATCAGGCTCCCCGCCGGGCCGAAAAGCGCCGAAGAAGCGCTCGAGCGAGGCAGGATCTCCGCCTACCCCGAACACCTCAGCACCCCGACCGGCCTCACCTGGGGCAGCGGCGCCGCGGCGCCCCCCGCCGATCCGCAGAAGGCCTACCGGCAGGCCGTCACCCGTCTCGGCAAGCGCGGCATGACCGCCTTCCCGCCGACGCCGTTCTCCTTCACCAACCTGGTTGGCGCCCTGCGGCCGCTCGCCGACCGGCGGAAGCTGAAACGGGTCTCCGACCTCCAGGGCCAGTCGGAGGAATTGACGATCGTCGGCCCCTTCGGCTGTCACGAGGCGATCAACTGCGTGGAAGGGCTCGAACGCCTTTACGGCCTCGGTTTCGGCGGCTTCATCTACAAGGTCTCGGATCCCGACACCGAACCCTTCGAGGCCCTCGAAAGCAAGTTCTCCGACCTCGCGATGGTGCCGAGCACCGACGGCCGGCTCTTCGCCGACAGGAGCAAGTTCGCCACCCTGGAAGAGGACAGGCGCCTCTTCCCCGCCGGCAACGCGATCCTCGTCACCACCGAGGAGCTGGTCGAAGCAGCGGGACCCGACCTCGAAGCCACGATCGTCGCCGCCCAGAAGGGCCTGACCCTGGCGGTGATGCAGGAGCTCGACGCCAGGGTCGAAATCGACGGCAGGAACCCCGCCGCGGTCGCCGCCGGGTATCTGGACCGGATCGGCTTCGACGGCTGACCCTCCTTACACGCCGGTTCGCCAATTGCTCTACGGTCCCCATATTATTCAGGCCTTCTCTCTCATATCCGGGCTGCCGGCGAGGATCGCCGCCGCCCTCGCCGCCTGCCTCGTCGCCGGGCTGCTGGCCACGGCCTGCGGCGGCGGCTCTGACAGCACGGCGAGCCTGTCCAAGGCGCAGATCGTCAAGCAGGGCGAAGCCATCTGCAAGAAGGCGAAGAAGGAACAGACCGCCGCCCTCGCCAAGCTCGCCGGCAAATCGAAGCAGGGCAAGCCGGATCAGCAGTTCCTCGAAGAAGTGGTCATCGAGGTGGCGCTGCCGCCGATCCAGACCGCGGCCGAGGAACTCGCCGCGATCGGGGTGCCGCAGGAAATCGTCAGCGGCTTCGAAACGGCGATCGGCGAAGGGGAATCGGACCCGTCCGGCGTCGCCGGCGGGCCGAAGACCACCCCCTTCAAGGAAGTCAACGCCAAAGCGGCCGCGTACGGCCTCGCCACCTGCGCGACCCTGGCCTGAGCCCGGCCGTCGCCCTTCAGAGCTCACAGCAGGTCCGCCAGGCGTCGTCAGCGGACGAGTAGTCGAAACACAGTTGCATCAAACTCTCTCGTCTGGTACAAGACCTTATTCCTTTGGGAACGGCATGGTTCCTGTGAGTGGGAGCCGTCGGGAGGAGCGATTTCGGTGGCAACGGGGGATGGACCTATTGCGCGTGGTGCGGCGGCTGAACGCCGTCGCCCGCTTCTCCTTGCCGTGCCCTCAAACCAAAATCAGGAAAGGACCAGTCAATGAGAAGGCTATTCGTAGCCGCGCTGGTGGCGTCGATGATGCTCGTGCCCGCCTCGCAGGCGATCGCCTCGCCCCACCACCCGACGGGCGAATTCGCCCCGTTCGGGGATTGTCCGCTGAGCCACGCCACGGTGGCGGCCTGCGTGTTCTCGGAATCCAACGGCGGCTACTTCCAGATGGGTGCGAAAAAAGTTCCTCTGGTGAACCCGGTGATCCTGCAGGGTGGCCTCGAATTCAACGCCAAAGGCGAATCGACGTTCGTTGGCGCCGAGGACGGCAACACGCTGTCGAAAACCCCGCAGCCCGTACCCGGCGGTCTGCTCGGCGTCGAAGCCCCGAGTTGGTGGCCGAGCTGGCTCAAGAATTGGTTCAACGAAACAATCAACCAGGGACTCACCGGCGTCACCGCCACCGTCGAACTTGCCGCTCCGGCAAGCGCGATCAAAGTGAACACGCTCAACCTGATCATCGAAAACGGCACCGCCCTGTCGCTGCCGGTGAAGATCAAGCTGAGCAACCCGTTCCTGGGCAGCAGCTGCTACATCGGCTCGAACAGCAAACCGGTCACGATCGACTTCACGACCGGTGCTACCTCGCCGCCGCCGCCCAACAAATCGATCCATGGCTCCAAAGGCGAATTGTTCGTCAACGAAACGGGCACCCTGGTCAAACTCAGCGGTGGCCAGCTCGTGAACAACTCGTTCGCGGCGCCGGGCGCCAGCGGGTGCGGAGGACTCCTCTCGTTCCTCATCGACCCGTTCGTCAACTCGATCGTCGGCCTGCCGTCCGCGGCCGGCACCAATACGGCGATCCTCGAAGGCGTCCTCGAGACGGGTGACGCCGCGGCTGTCAAAGCCAGCGAATAGCTGCTCGGTAGCACTGCGGTTCAACAACGCCCGCCGTGCCTCGCGCACGGCGGGCGTTTCCTTTCTAGACTTCTACGTACCTTGACAACGCGAATTTCGTTCCGCTACCGTCCCGACACAAGCCCGGGACGGGAAACCCGGGGGGCACTCAAACAGGGAGGGTTCGATGTATTCGAAGCTTCATGCCCGTTTCGGGACGGCAGGCTTGGTCGTGGCCGTGGTCGCGCTGATAGCTGCGCTCGCGGGCACCGCCATCGCGGCCGCCGGGTTGAACGGTAAGCAGAAGAGTGAAGTCACGAAGATCGCGAAGAAGTACGCCGGCAAGCCAGGCAAGCCAGGCAAGGAAGGCAAGGAAGGCCCTCAGGGTCCGCAAGGCCCCGCCGGCAAGGACGGCGCCGCTGGAGCCGCCGGCGCTGCCGGAGCCGCCGGAGCCAAAGGCACCACCGGGCCGACCGGCCTCACCGGCGCCACCGGAGCAACCGGCCTGACCGGAGCAACCGGCCTGACCGGGCCGACCGGCATCACGGGCCTCACCGGGCCGACCGGCAACGTCGCTCCTCCTCTGGGAATCGGTGTGACCGAGACCGGATCCTGGATCCTGCCCGAATTGAAAGAACTCGGCGCGGGCGAATTTGAGGCGAAAACCATGATTTCCTTCGCGATCCCGCTGAGCGCAGCTCTCCCATCTGGGAAGGTTAAATACGTCAAAGCCGGC
>CAZHLT010000357.1:0-5221 GCA_964533285.1 uncultured Conexibacteraceae bacterium
TCGTCATCTCCTCGAAGACCTTCACCACGCTGGAGACGATGACCAACGCCCGCACCGCCCGCGAGTGGAGCCTGGCCGGCCTCGGCGGCGAGGAGGCGGCGGTCGCCAAGCACTTCGTCGCCGTCTCGACCAACGCCGAGGGCGTCGCGGAGTTCGGCATCGACACCGACAACATGTTCGGCTTCTGGGACTGGGTCGGCGGCCGCTACTCGATGGACTCGGCGATCGGGCTCTCGACGATGCTGGCGATCGGCCCGGCCCGCTTCGCCGAGCTGCTGGCCGGCTTCCACGCGATGGACGAGCACTTCCGCACCGCCCCGACCGGTGCCAACCTGCCGCTGCTGATGGGCTTGCTCTCGGTCTGGTACGGCGACTTCTTCGGCGCCCAGACCTGCGCGGTGCTGCCCTACGACCAGTACATGAAGCGCTTCCCGGCCTACCTGCAGCAGCTGACGATGGAGTCCAACGGCAAGCACGTGACCCTCGACGGCGCCCATGTCGACTACGACACCGGGGCGATCTTCTGGGGCGAGCCGGGGACCAACGGCCAGCACAGCTTCTACCAGCTGATCCACCAGGGGACGCGGCTGATCCCCTGCGACTTCATCGGCTTCTTCCACTCCAACAACCCGCTCGGCAACCACCACGACCTGCTGATGTCGAACGTCTTCGCCCAGGGCGAGGCGCTGGCCTTCGGCAAAACGCCCGAGCAGGTGCGCGAGGAGGGGACGCCGGAGGCGATCGTCCCGCACCGGGTGATGGAGGGCAACCGGCCCTCGAACACGATCCTCGCCGAGCGCCTCGACCCGGAGACGCTCGGCGCCCTGGTCGCCCTCTACGAGCACAGCGTCTTCACCCAGGGGGCGATCTGGGGGATCGACTCCTTCGACCAGTGGGGGGTCGAGCTGGGCAAGGTGCTGGCGCAGGCGATCATCCCCGAGCTCGAGGCCGGCCGGGAGCCGAAGCTGCGCCACGACAGCTCGACTAACGCGCTGATCCGCCGCTACAGAAACGCCCGCCGCGGGCAATAGAGTCCCGCCGCGATGCCCTCGCTCGACGCGCTCCCCCTGGCCGCGTCGGCCTCGAATCTGCTCGCGGCCCGCGAGCAGATGGCGTTCACGCTCGGCTTCCACATCGTCCTCTCCTGCCTCGGGGTGGCGCTGCCGGCGACGATCCTGGTCGCCAACTACATCGGCCTGAAGCGGGGCGACGCCGACGCGATCGAGCTGGCCAAGCGCTGGTCGAAGGCGATGGCGGTGACCTTCGCCGTCGGCGCCGTCACCGGCACCGTCCTCACCTTCGAGTTCGGCCTGCTCTGGCCGCGCTTCATGGACCGCTTCGGCGCCGCCTTCGGCATCGCCTTCGCGATCGAGGGGATCTTCTTCTTCCTCGAGGCGATCTTCCTCGCGATCTACATCTACGGCTGGAAGCGGCTCTCCGGCTGGGCCCACTTCTGGTCCGGGGTGCCGATGGTGATCACCGGGATCGGCGGCGCCTTTTCGGTCGTCGCCGCCAACTCGTGGATGAACCAGCCGCAGGGGTTCGTCCTCGACGCCGCCGGCGAAGTCGTCGACACCGACGCCTGGCAGGTGCTCTTCAACCCCGCCACCGGCTACGAGGTGCCGCACATGATCCTCGCCGCCTACATGGTGGTCGGCTTCCTCGTCGCCTCGATCTACGCCGCCGGGATGCTGAAGGGGCGGCGCGACCGGCTGCACCGGCTGGGGCTGCTGATCCCGCTGACGATCGGCCTGATCGCGACCCCGATCCAGCTCCTGGTCGGCGACACCGCGGCGCGCGAAGTCGCCGACCACCAGCCGGCCAAGTTCGCCGGCATGGAGTGCATCCAGGAAACCGGCACCCACCAGACCGAGTACGTCGGCGGCATCTGCACCGCCGACGGGGTCAAGCTCGCGATCCCGATCCCCGACCTCGACTCCTTCCTCGTCGGCTTCAGCGCCGACACCGAAGTGATCGGGCTGAAGGACATCCCCGAGGACGAACGGCCGCCGGCCAACACGCTGCTGCACCTGGCCTTCGACACGATGGTCGGGATCGGCACGGCGCTGCTGGCGCTCGGCATCTGGCTCGCCTTCTCCTGGTGGCGGAAGCGCGACATCCCGGCGACGCCGTGGTTCCTGCGCGCGGTCACGGTCTCCGGCGCCGCCTCGATCCTCGCCCTCTGGTGCGGCTGGATCGTGACCGAGGTCGGGCGCCAGCCGTGGATCGTGCAGGGCTACATGCGGACCGAGGAAGCGGTCACCGACGCCGGCGGCATCTGGTTCGCCTTCGCCGTCGTCATCCTCGTCTACGCGGCGCTGGGGACGGTCGCGATCCTCGTCCTGCGGCGGATGTCGCGGCGCTGGCGCGAGGGCGGCGGCGCCGACACCGAGGCCGGCGCCCCCTACGCCCCGCCGACCACGGAGCGCACCGCATGACCATCGCGTGGTTCGAAAGTCCGGTCAGCCAGGACAAAGGAACCGCACGATGGGTGAGCGCGGACGCATGCCCGTCTCGTGGTTCGAAAGTCCTTCCCCTGCGGACAAAGGAACCGCACGATGAGTGAGCGCGGACGCGTGCCCGTCTCGTGGTTCGAAAGTCCTTCTCCTGCGGACAAAGGAACCGCGCGATGAGCAAGGCCGAGGCGGCGGCGGCGATCCTCTGGGTCGGGGTGACCTTCTACGCGCTGTTCGGCGGGGCCGACTTCGGCGGCGGCTTCTGGGACCTCCTCGCCGGCGGCCCCGAGCGCGGCGAGCGGCCGCGGGCGCTGATCCAGCGCTCGCTGACCCCGGTCTGGGAGGCCAACCACGTTTGGCTGATCTTCTGCCTGGTCGTCCTCTGGACCGCCTTCCCGCCGGCTTTCTTCGCGCTGATGACGACGCTCTACGTGCCGCTGGCGCTGGCGGCGCTGGGGATCGTCCTGCGCGGCGCCGGCTTCGCCTTCCGCAAGTCGGTCGAAGGGCTGGCGGCGCGGCGCGCGGCGGGGGCTACCTTTGCCCTCTCCTCGGTCCTCACTCCGTTCTTCATGGGCACCGTGGTCGGCGCCGTCGCCGCCGGCAACGTCCCCGCCGACGGCAACGGCGACGCCTTCTCCAGCTGGCTGCAGCCGCTGCCGCTGCTGACCGGGGCGATGTTCGTCGCCACCAGCGCCTATCTGGCGGCGGTCTTCCTCGTCGGCGACGCCCGCCGCGCCGGCGAAGCCGAGATGGAGCGCTACTTCGTCCGCCGGGCGCTGGCCGCCGCCGCGGTCGCCGGCGTCGCCGCCGCCCTCGGCCTGGTCGAGCTGCACGCCGAAGCCCGCCACGTCTTTGACCGCCTCGTCGACCAGGGGCTGCCGCTGGTGATCGTCTCGGCGCTCTGCGGCCTCGGCCTGCTCGCCGCCCTGCTGCGCGGCTGGCGGCGCCCGCTGCGGCCGCTGGCGGCGGGGGCGGTGGTGACCGTGATCTGGGGCTGGTTTATCGCCCAGTTCCCCTACCTGCTGCCGACCGACCTGACGATCGCCGAAGCCGCCGCCCCCGACTCGACGCTCGAGGTCGTCTTCGTCGTCTTCGCGATCGCCGCCGTCCTCGTCCTGCCGGCCCTCGGCCTCCTCTACGTCCTCACCCAGCGCGACCTGCTCGAGCACGAGAGCTGACCTCATGACCTTTGTCACCCTCTGGGTGACAAAGGTCATGAGGTCAAGGCGTGGCGTGGCTCGTATCGGGGCTGGGCTTTGGATCATGCGAGATTCATATGTGGCTCATTCCTTGTTCTGATGCGGTTTGGGTGGGAATGCCCATCCAAACCGCGAGGGCTCGGGCGGCGGGTCGATGCGGCGGCCATGAACTCCTTTGCCGCGCCGAAGCAGATCGGCTCCCTCGCCCTCGTCCTCGCTGCGCTGCTGGTCGGCGCCGCCCTCCCGGCGACCGCCGCCGCGGCGCCGGAAGAAGGCAGCGGCCTGCTCGAGGCCTCGCCCGACCCGCTGACGCTGCCGACCACCACGGTCGGCTACCAGTCGAGCAACCAGACGGTCTCGCTGGGCTACGAAGGCGAAGGCGAAGTCTGGATCGAAAAGCTGACGATCGAAGGCGCCGAAAGCGGCGAGTTCATGTACAACGGCTCCAACTGCACCTCGCCGCTCGGCAACGGCGCCAGCTGCCAGGCCTGGATCGCGCTGAAGCCGACCAGCGCCGGCGACAAGCAGGCGACTCTGGTGGTCGACTACAGCGGCGCCCGGCCCGACGACAGCTTCGCGATCGGCGGCCGCGGCGCCGCGCCGAGCCTCGGCCTCTCGCCCTCCAGCTACGACTTCGGCCTGCACCGGATCAACCGCGAATCGTCCTCGACCAGCATCCAGCTGACCAACACCGGTGAAGCCGGGCTGCAGCCCAACGGCTTCGACGTCCAGGGCGACAGCGAAGCCTTCTGGGTCGACAACGGCGCCTGCTGGACCTGGCTGGAACCGGGCCAGTCCTGCTGGCTGCAGGTCTGGTTCAACCCGCACGCGCGGGTCGACTACCAGGCCGAAGTTCGCGCCTGGGTCAACGGCACCCCGTTCGCGGCGACGGTCGAAGGCAGAGGCGGCGCGCCGGTGGTCGAAGCGCTTGAGAACCCGGTCGACTTCGGCGGCGCCACCGTCGGCGGCTCCGGCCCGGTGAAGACGGTCACCCTGCACAACAGCGGCGACCTGCCGGAATTCTTCTTCATCGGCGTCATCGCCGGCGGCGACGCGGCCAGCTTCAAGCTGCTCGACGAGAGCTGCACCCTGGTCGAGCTCGCCCCCGGCGACAGCTGCAGCGCCCACGTCCGCTTCACGCCCGACAGCGCCGGCCCGAAGGCGGCCCGCCTCGCCTTCTTCGGCGACGGCGAAGGCGGCATGCTGGTCCAGGTCGAAGGCGAAGGCATCGCCCCGGCGGCGACGCTGCTGCCCCCGAGCTTCGACTTCGGCGCCCTCGCCCCCGGCTCGCGCAGCCCCGCCCACGAGTTCACCCTGCGCAACGACGGCGCCGCCCCGTTCGCGGTCGACCGCGTCGCGATCGCCGGCGCCGACGTCGACCAATTCGCGCTCAGCGGCGACGAGTGCAGCGGCGCCGCCCTCGCCCCCGGCGAGCAGTGCGCGGTCCGCGTCCGCTTCGCCCCCGACAGCGCCGGTGCCAAGCACGCGACGCTGCGCCTGATCGGCCCCTCCGGCACCCTGACCGCGGCCCTCGCCGGCGCCGGCGCCGCCCAGCTCCAGCCGGCG
>CAZHLT010000358.1:0-7298 GCA_964533285.1 uncultured Conexibacteraceae bacterium
GGCGTCGACGATCCCCAGCCGCTCGGCGGCGGCGCCGTCGAGGAGCTCGCCGGTCAGCAGCAGGCGGGCGGCGCGGGCGTCGCCGATCAGCCGCGGCAGGCGGGCGAGGCCGCCGGTCGCGGGGACGATCCCCAGCCGCACCTCGGGCATCCCCAGCTTCGCCTCGGCGGCGGCGACGCGCAGGGTGCAGGCCAGCGCCAGCTCGAGGCCGCCGCCGATCGCGTGGCCGTTGAGGGCGGCGATCGAGGGCACCGGCAGCGCCGCGACGGCGTTGACGGCGGCGCGCAGGGTGCGGTTGTAGGCGAGGTTCTCCGCGTCGCTTGCCGCCTCGATCTCGTTGATGTCGGCGCCGGCGGCGAAGACGTCGCCGCTGCCGGTGAGGATCGCGCAGCGGACCTCGCGGTCGGCGGCGAGCTCCTCGGCGGCCTCGCGCAGCGCCGTCGCCGTCGCCGCGTCGAGCACGTTGCGGCGCTCGGGGTTGGCGAGCGCGATCGTCGCCAGCCGCCCCTCGCGGCGCAGCTCGACCAGGCCGCCGGCGGTGCGCGGCGCGCCCATCAGCCGCTCACCACCGCGGCGCGGCCGGGACGGGTGAGGAGGACCTCGGGGATGACGCAGGTGGGGGAGAGGCGGAGCAGGGCGCGGACCGTCTCGGCGAGGTCGGCGGTGCGGATCATCTGCGCCGGCGGCACCGGGTTCTCGGGGTAGTCGGCGAGCTCGGTGTCGACGAAGCCGGGGCAGAGGACGCAGGACTTGATCCCCTCGCCGGAGAGCTCCTCGTTCATCGCCTCGGTGAAGCCGACGAGGCCGTGCTTGGCGGCCGAGTAGACGCCGAGGCCGGCGGCGCCGCGCTTGCCGACGATCGAGGCCATGTTGACGACGAGGGCGTTGCGGTGCGCGGCGGCGGCGACGCGCAGCAGGTCGACCGCCTCGCGGTAGAAGAGGATCGCCGCCCGCAGGTTGAGCGCCAGCTGCAGGTCGACCTTGCTCACCTCGTACTCGTCGAGCTCGGCGTGGATCCCCATGCCGGCGTTGTTGACGAGCAGGTCGAGGCGGCCGCGGCGGGCGCGGTGGGCGGCGACGGCGGCGGCGATCTGCTCGGCGTCGCGGACGTCGGCGGCGACGGGGTGGACGGAGGCGCCGGTCGCGGCCAGCTCGGCGGCGGCGCGCTCGAGCTTCGCCGGCGTGCGCGAGACCAGGGTCAGGTCGTAGCCCTCGCCGGCGAGCATCGCCGCGATCGCGAACCCGATCCCGCTCGAGGCGCCGGTGACGAGCGCCGTGCGGCCGGGGGGTGTCGCCTTGGCGTCGCCGGCTGCGATGGCCGCGGTTCCCTCCATGACGGTAGACTAACCGTACGGACGGTCAGTCGCGAGTTCTCGCCCTGGGCCGCCGTGGAGGATTGATGGACGAGCTCGATCTCTACCGCGAAGTCACCCGCATCCGGGCGCTGGAGCTGCTCCTGCACCGCCACATCACCGAGCACGGTTTCGGCGGCTTCTGGCACCCGGGGCTGGGCCAGGAGGGGCTGCAGGCCGGGGCCGTCGCCGCCCTGCGCCGCGACGACTACCTCTTCTACGCGCACCGCGGCCTCGGCTACGCGCTGGCCAAGGGGATGTCGCCGGTGACGCTGCTCGCCGACCTCTTCGGCCGGGCCGGGGGCAGCGTCGGCGGCAAGGGCGGCGGCACCGTCCACGTCGTCGACCCCGAGCTCGGCGTGCTCGGCCAGGGCGGCACCGTCGGCTCCAGCTTCGTGCTCGGCGCCGGCGCCGGGATCTCGGCCCAGATGCTGGGGCAGGACCGGGTCGTCGCGATCTTCTTCGGCGACGGCGCCGCGGCGCGCGGCACCTTCCACGAGGCGGCGCTGACGGCCTCGGTCTGGAAGCTGCCGCTGGTCTGGATCTGCGAGAACAACGGCTGGGCGATCTCGGTGCCGATCGTCGAGCAGAGCCCGACCGAGGACATCGCCGACCGCGCCGCCGCCTACGGCGTGCCGGGCGTGGTGGTCGACGGCCAGGACGCGGTCGCGGTGCGGGAAGCGACCGCGGCGGCGGTGGCGCGGGCGCGGGCCGGCGAGGGGCCGACGCTGATCGAGGCGAAGACGCTGCGGGTCCGCGGCCACTTCGAGGGCGACAAGCAGGGCTACCGCGAGGACCTCGGCGACGGGCTCGAGGTGCCGCGCGATCCGCTGGCGCTGCTGCGCGAGAGCGGCGCGGTGCCGGCGGCCGAGGCCGACCGGCTCGACGCGGCGGCGCGCGAGGAGGCCGAGGCGGCGCTGGCCGCGGCGCTGGCGATGCCCGCGCCCGACCCCGACGTCGTCACCGCCGGGGTCTGGGCATGAACGTGGCAGTCATTTCGCTTCCTATAGAGGGGAAAACACTGCCACGCGGGGTGGTTGACCGGTGAGTGCCGAGGCTCCGACGCTCGGCTACGCGCGGGCGATCAACCAGGCGCTGGCCGAGGAGATGCGGCGCGAGGAGCGGGTCTGGATGCTGGGCCAGGACGTCGGGCGGATGGGCGGCGTCTTCGGCGTCACCCGCGGCCTCCACGACGAGTTCGGCCCGGTCCGGGTCCGCGACACGACGCTGAACGAGACCTTCATCGTCGGCGCCGCCGTCGGCGCGGCGCTGACCGGGACGATCCCGGTCGCCGAGCTGCAGTTCGCCGACTTCATGATGATCGCCGGCGACGAGGTCTTCCACAAGATGGCGAAGTGGCGCTACATGCACGGCGCCAGGCTCTCGGTGCCGATGGTGCTGCGGCTGCCGACCGGCGTCCTCGGTGGCGTCGGCGCCGAACACTCGCAGTCGCTGGAGGTGCTGGGGATGCACTTCCCCGGCCTCAAGGTGGCGCTGCCGGCGACCCCGGCCGACGCCAAGGGCCTGCTGAAGACGGCGATCCGCGACCCCGACCCGGTCCTCTTCTTCGAGCACAAGGGGATGTACCGGGTGAAGGGGCCGGTGCCCGAGGACCCGGAGTTCCTGGTGCCCTTCGGCCGCGCCGTGGTGCGCCGGCCCGGCACCCACCTGACCGTCGTCGCCACCGGCCTGATGGTGCCGCGGGCGCTGGAGGCCGCCGAGCGCCTCGCCGCCGCGGGCGTCGAGCTCGAGGTGATCGACCCCCGCACCCTGGTCCCGCTCGACATGGAGACGATCGTCGCCTCGGTCGAGAAGACCGGCCGCGCCCTCGTCGTCCACGAGGCGGTCCGCACCGCCGGCGCCGGCGCCGAGATCGCCGCCCGCATCCAGGAAGCCGCCTTCTTCTCCCTCGACGCTCCGGTCTGGCGCCTCGGCGCCCTCGACACCTCGATCCCCCAGAGCCCCGACCTCGAGCAGCTCGTCATCCCCAGCGCCGCCGAGATCGAGGCCGCGGCGCGGGAGCTCGTCGCGCTTTGAACCCGGACGTTGGTGGATTTATCCGCCTGCTCAAAGCCTGTCCGCACCGCTTCTGGCAAGTGTTCCGGTATAGCTGCGTACCGATTAACTAACTGGGCCGTACACGGTTGCGCTGCAGTCGCCTGGGACTCGAAGCCGGGATCGTGGGATGGGGGACGGCCCTTGATCCGAGGAGGCAGGGATGGAATCTGCAATTGCGGCAGCGCCCTCGAGCGGGGGACCGTCAAGCGCTGGGGGCTTGATGAGCGATGCGGAAATTCGCAGGGCGATCGAGGATCGCCTGCGGGCAGAGGAAGAAGATCGCCACCGCAGGATCAAAGAGTTCGTTGTCACCGAGTGCGCCGATGAGCGGGGCAGGCTCCAACTTCTGCGCGCTGCATTCGGCGGGGCAGCTGACAGGCCCGCGCCGGCGCCGAAGCGGCCGCGCCAGAAGCGCTCCCCGCGGCCGGCCTAGATCGAGTTCAAGCAGCGATGCGAGCGGATCTTCCGCTCCTTGGCCCGCGAGCGACGCCCAGTGTCTCGCGTCGAAATCGCTCGCGCCCTGGGGATCGCTCCCACGTTGGTCAAACATGCTGTCAAACGCCTTCGAGACGAAGGAAGGGTTGAGCTGATCGGGACCGGAGGGGCGACCCGGTACGCGGCCAAGGCAGACCACCTCCCCCCTCCGGCCGTGCCGCCGCAGCCCGATCCCGCGTCGGAGGGGACCCTTCAAGGACGCATCCTGATCCTGCTCGAGGATCGGAGCTGGGCGTCGGAGGAGGAAATTGTGCAGGCGACTGGCGCCACCCCGGAAGAAGTGGAGGCAGTATGCGCAGCCCTGGTCGCCGAGGGTGAGATCGAGATGCGGCGCATGCAGGGGCGGGATGGCTACGTCGTCCGGAATCCCTGATGGCGCGGACGATGGCGGCGGCGCTGGAAGCGGTCGCGCGAGCAGAGGGCAGGCGCTTCGAGTATGTGGTCGGCCTGGCGGTTCCGCCGCGACGGCAGGCGCCGGTCGAGCCTGAGATCTCCCGTGCTTTTGCCACAGTGGAAGGCCGCTACCTGAAGCGGGTCGTGCGGAGGGTGTGCGCCGGTCGTGCAGATCGGTGGGTCGACGCCGAGGAAGCGGTTGCCGCGGCGCTCCTCGATCTGTTCCAGTCCCGCCGCGAGCTTTTCCGTGAAGACCCGACGAACTGGGAGGCCCTGTTGTGCAAGTGCGCCTACTACCGACTGATCGAGGACGGTCGCAGGGCGCAATCGTGTGGCTCTCTCGACTTCTTGGTCGAGGTCGAAGACGATGCGACGCTGTCCCGGGCCGAACTCTGTACCTCGCTCTCGTCAAGCGCAGCGGAGGACAGCAGATATGTTCCGCAGCCGGCGCCGGGAAAGGAATGGAGCGCGGTCCAGGCGATGGGCGCGTTCCAGAGGTTCCGCGACGACCATGGCCGGCCGCCGAAGGCACGAGAGTGCGGACGCAGGAATGGCCTGCCGAGCATGAAGACCATCAGCCGGTTGTTCGGCACGCTCAACGCTGCGGTCTTGGAAGCGGGAATGGTCCCCCAGGACCTCGGCAGACGGAAGCGGAGCTGGACACCGACCGAGGCTGCTCGGATCTGCCGCACCTTCTACCGCTGGAGAGGCTGGTGGCCGGAGCGGTCGGATCTGCTGCAGTACCCGGGGTTCCTCCCGAGCCCGTCGGTCGCCGACCGCGTCTTCGGATCCACTAGGTCGGGGGTGATCCGGCGGCGCGCCGAAGCGATTCTTGCTTACGCGGAAGCCCGCTCCTGATGCTGGCTTGTCTCCGGTGGAGCCTCGTGCCCTGGCCAACCGCCGGGCTGGCGAGCTCGGCGGCGAGGGCGCGGACGGCGCGGGTCGCGCGGGCGGTGAGGGCGGCGCCGGGGGCGTGGGGGAGCTCGACGACGAAGGCGGTGCTGGTGCGCAGGGTGTGGTTCTGCCAGCTCGAGGCGCTGCCGGGGTAGCGGGCGAGTTGGACGAGGGGGAGGCCGGCGAGGTCGGCGAAGCGGCGCTCGACCAAGGGGTCGCCGCCGGAGCGGTCGACGAGGTCGAGTGGCTGGTGGAACCAGATGGTGAGGTCGGGGCGGACGCGGCGGATCAGGCGCGCCGCGGCGCTCGACTCGGGCTCCGAGAGCGGTCCGGTGCCGGAGTATTCGAGCCCGCCGAGGTGGGCCCAGCGGAAAGGGAAGTTGCGGTTGAGGTCGACGCCGTGGGCGTTGCCGCGGGTGTCGGCGGCGACCCCGTCGGGGTTGATCGACGGCACCACCCGGAGGTCGGTGCGGGCCGGCGCCGCCTGCCGCGCCAGCCGCCGCGCGATCGGGATCCCGGCCGTCTCGTTGCCGTGGATGCAGCCGACGACCAGCACCCGCAGCGCCGGGTCGGGGGCGCTGTGGTGCAGCGCGACGATCGGCCGCCCGTGGACCGAGCGCCCGATCACCGAGCGCTGCGCCGGCGAGGCCTGGGCGGCGTCCGCCGCGGCGCCCCCGGCCGCCAGCGCCAGCGCCGCGCCGACGAGCGCGATCGGGGTCTTGCGGCGGCCGAACACGCCCGCATTCTCGCGCGACGCGAAGCTTGCAGCCCACCGGGCGGCAGACTTGGCGCGGAGAGGCGGAGTCGGGGCGGGTTCCAGCGGGTAGGGAGAAGAGACCGAGAACCGAGAGGAGGAGAGATGTCTGTCAACGACCGCGTCGAGCGCGCCCGGTCCCTGTACCGCGCGTTCTCCGCCGGCGACCGGGAGGCGGTCGAGGCGCTGCTGGCGCCGGGCTTTCGCTTCCACAGCCCGCCCGACCCCGACCTCGATCGCGCCGGTTATTTCGAGCGCTGCTGGCCGCACTCCGGCAACGGCGTCGAGTTCGAGCTCGTGCGGGACGTCGAGGCCGATGAGGAGCTCGTCGTCACCTACGTCGGGACCCGCCCGGACGGCAGCCGCTTCCGCAACACCGAGGTCCTCCGCTTCGACGGCGACCGCGTCGCCGAGGTCGAGGTCTACTTCGGCTGGGACTTGCCCCGCGCGTAGGCCTCGGGCCCCCAGGACTCGAGGTGGGCCTTGAGGGTGACGGCGAAGCGGGTGGCGTCGGCGCCGTCGAGGGCGCGGTGGTCGAAGGTGACGGCGAGGCGGAGGATCGGCCGGATCGCGATCGCCTCGTCGCCGGCGGCGTCGGTGATGACCCAGGGGCGGCGCTGGATCGCGGGGACGCCGAGGATCGCGACCTGGGGCTGGTTGATGATCGCCGGGGCGGAGACGGCGCCGACCGAGCCGGGGTTGGAGAGGGTGAAGGTGCCGCCGGCGAGGTCGTCGGCGGCGAGGCGGCGGCCGCGGGCGCGCTCGGCGAGGTCGGCGACGGCGGCGCCGATCGCGGCGACGTCGAGGCGGTCGCAGTCGCGGACCACCGGGACCAGCAGGCCCTCGACGGTGTCGACGGCGACGCCGAGGTTGACCGCCTGCCAGTGGACGATGCGGTCGCCGAGGAAGCTCGCGTTCAGCTGCGGGTGCTCGCCGAGGGCGGCGCAGGCGGCGCGGGCGATGAACGGCAGGTAGGAGAGCTTCGGCTCGCCGGCCGCGGCGCGGGCGGCGTTGAGCTCGGCCCGGGCGGCGACGGTGGCGCCGAGGTCGACGTCGACCTCGGTCGTCATGTGCGCCGCGGTCTGTCGCGAGCGCGTCATGTGCGCGGCGATCAGCTGCCGCACGCGCGAGGCGGGTACGACCTGGTGGGGGATCTCGGCGTAGCCGGGGGGAAGGTCCGCTGGCCCTGTCGACTTCCTCTCGCTATCCGAGAGCAACTCGACAGGGACGGCGCCGCCGGCCGCGATCGCGGCTTCGACATCGCTCTTGCGGATGCGGCCGTTGCGGCCGCTGCCCGGGACGGCGGCGAGGTCGACGCCGTGGCGGGAGGCCATGCGCCGGGCGACCGGCGA
>CAZHLT010000359.1:0-19284 GCA_964533285.1 uncultured Conexibacteraceae bacterium
ATGCTGAAGGCGAGCAGCAGCTGCAGGGCGAAGACCCCGAGGACGAGGGTGACGCTGTAGGGGACGCCGACCGCGGGCGCCAGCGCGATCATGATCACGCCCTGGAAGCCGGCGACGGTGGCGCCGCCGAAGCACTTGCCGACGACGATCGAGCTGCGCCGCACCGGCGCCACCATCATCTCGCGCAGGAACCCGTACTCGCGGTCCCAGACGATCGAGGCGGCGGAGAACATCGCCGTGAACATCACCGACATGCAGAGCACGCCGGGGTAGATGAAGGTCTTCAGGTCGACCCCGTGGGTGCTGGCCGAGGAGAGCTGCTGCAGGCCGGCGCCGAGGACGAAGAGGAAGAGCAGCGGCTGCACCAGCGAGGTGACGATCCGCACCCGGTCGGCCTTGAAGCGGAGCAGCTCCCGGTACCAGACGATCTTCACCGCCCGCAGCTCGCCGCGCCAGCTGCGCGCCGGCACGTGGACGCGGACGACCGGCGCGGCAGGGGCGCCGCCGTCGCCGGCGGTGCCGAGCGCGGGCTCCGGCGCGCTCACCGTTTCACCCCCGCCATCATCTGCGCCGCGACATTGCGGTCGGCCTTGCCGAGCTCCTCGGCGTCGCGGATCGTCGTCCCGGTGTGGGCCATGAAGACGTCGTCGAGGGTCGGCCGCGAGAGGCTGACCGAGCGGATCGGCACGCCGAGCTCGGCGAACAGCCGCGGCACGAACTGCTCGCCCTCGGGGACGGCGAAGCTGACCGCGCCCTCGGAGATCGTCGCCTCCAGCCCGAAGTGCGCGGCAAGCGCCTCGATCGCGGCGCCGTCGTCCTCGGTCTCGATCCGGATCCGGTCGGCGCCGACCCCCTCCTTCAGCGCCTCCGGCGTGTCGAGGGCGACGATCTCGCCGTTGTCCATGATCGCGAGGCGGCCGCAGAACTCGGCCTCGTCCATGTAGTGGGTGGTCATGAAGATCGTGATCTCCTCGCTCTCCTGCAGCTGGCGGATGTAGCCCCAGATCGAGCTCCGCGTCTGCGGGTCGAGCCCGATCGTCGGCTCGTCGAGGAACAGCACCCGCGGCGAGTGCATCAGCCCGCGGGCGATCTCCAGCCGCCGCCGCATGCCGCCGGAGAAGGTGAGCACCTGCGAGTCGCGCCGCTCCCAGAGCCCGACCATCTCCAGCACCTGCCGCATCCGCGGCTCCACCGCCGTCCTCTCGACCCCGTACAGCTCGGCGTGCAGGCGCAGGTTCTGGGCGGCGCTGAGGTAGCCGTCGAGGGTCTGGTCCTGGAAGACGAGGCCGATGTGGCGGCGCACCTCGTCGCGCTCGGCGACCACGTCGTGGCCGGCGACGGCGGCGCTGCCGCCGCTCGGCCGGGTCAGCGTGCAGAGCATGTTGATCGTCGTCGTCTTGCCGGCCCCATTGGGCCCGAGGAAGCCGAAGACCTCGCCGGTCGCGACCTCGAAGTCGACGCCCCGCACCGCTTCGAACTCGCCGAAGGACTTGCGCAGGGATTTGACCGAGATCGCCGGAGGCATGACCACAGCGCGCGGCGAGCGTGCGCCCCCGCGCGGTCACCCACCATACGCCCCCGGACTTGCGGTTCCTTTGTCCGTGGATACCGGACAAAGGAACCACGCGATGCTTCAGCACCCCCGGCAGCCCGCCCGCGGCTCCTTTGTCGCGCGGCGCGCAACTAAGGAACCGCGCGGGCGGCGGCGAGGGCGGCGAAGGCCTCGAGGCCGGGCTGGGTGCGGCGGACCAGGTCCGGCTCGAGCGCTTCGGCGCGGCCGGGGAGGGCGGCGACCCCGTCCTCGCCGATCGCCGCCAGCGCCTCGTCGACCATCTCCTCGACCCCGAGCCAGGCCTCGACCAGCGCGTAGTCGGCCTCGGGATGGAAGAGGACGCCCCAGGCGCTGCCGCGGCGGAAGGCCTGGGTCTCGGTCCGGGCCGAAGCGGCGAGCCGGGTCGCGCCCGCCGGCAGGTCGAAGACGTCGCCGTGCCAGTGGAGCACCTCGGCGCCCGGCGCCAGCCCGCCCAGCACCGGGTCGCCGGGGTCGAGCACGTCGACCGGGGCGAAGCCGATCTCTGGCGCCGGCCCCCGCCGCACCTCTGCCCCCAGCGCCCGCGCCAGCAGCTGCGCGCCGAGGCAGATGCCGAGCAGCGGCAGATCGCGCGCCAGCGCCTCGGCGAGCCACTTGCGCTCGGCCGCCAGCGCCGGGAAGCGCTCGACCTCGTCGACGTTCATCGGCCCACCCATGATCACCGCGCCGGCGACCTCCTCGTGCGGCGGCAGCTCCTGCCCGGCCAGCGGCTTGACCATGCGCACGTGCAGCTCGCGGCAGGCGTCGAGGATCCGGTGCGGCCCCTCCCAGGGCACGTGCTGGATCGCCAGCATGGTTGGACGCCCGTCCGCGCTCATCGAGGACGGAGGCTAGCCGCGCTACGGTTGCTGCGTGGCGAAGCTGCCCTCAGTCGCCTTTCTCCGCCCCGAGGCGCGCCCGGCGACCGCGACCGGCGCCCAGGCGATCGGCACCCAGCTGCGCGGGTCCGCCGCGGTCGGCGCCCTGGCGATCGGCGCCGCCGCGATCGGCGGCTTCGCGATCGGCCGCCTCTCGGTCGGGCGGCTGGCGATCGGCCGCGCCGCGATCGGCCGCCTCGCGATCCGCCACCTCGCGATCGAGGAGCTGGAGATCGGCCGGCTGACGATCCGCGACGGCGCCCCGCCGCAGGCCGGGCTCCCGCGGACCGGGCCCGGGAGCGCCGATTAGCGCGCCCCACCGATCGCCGTTGTCGACATTGAGGCCCCCAGGGGGGCCACAAACTCGACAACGCCGCCTGGCGGCCCCGCTCGCCGCCACCGTCGCGGGCGCAATCGCGCTGGTGAGCTGGGCCGCAGTGAGTGCCGGCGCCGTCGGCCCCTACCCCAGCCTCGGCTCCTGCCAGGTCTTCCCCGACCCGCCGGCCTCGCTCTCGCCCCGCGCCGCCTCGCTGCCAACCGAGGCGGCCTGGAACCAGGACGTCTCGAAGGCGCCGCGGGACCCGCGCTCGACCGCCTACATCCGCTACATCGAGTCCCACGGCGGCGGTTTCCTGCACCCCGACTTCGGCTCCCCGCGCGCCTACGGCTTCCCCTACGCGGTCGTCGGCCCCGGCCAGCGCAAGCTCCCCGTCCACTACACCGCCTACGGCGAGGAGAGCGACCCCGGGCCGTTCCCGGTCCCGGCCTCCGCCCCGGTCGAGGGCGGCCGCGGCGCCGACGGCGACCGCCACGTGCTGGTCGTCGACACCGGCTCCTGCCGCCTCTACGAGCTCTACCGCGCCTTCTACGAGGGCGGCCCGCGACCGCGCTGGAACGCCGACTCGGGCACCAGCTGGGACCTGCGCTCCGCCGCCCGCCGCCCCGACGGCTGGACCTCGGCCGACGCCGCCGGGCTGCCGATCTTCCCCGGCCTCGTCCGCTACGACGAGGTCGCCGCCGGCCGCATCGACCACGCGCTCCGCGTCACCTTCTCCAGCACCCGCGACGCCTGGATCCACCCCGCCTCGCACTGCGCCGGCGACAGCGACAGCGCCGCGGCGCCGCCGATGGGACTGCGGCTGCGGCTGAAGGCCGGCTACCGGCTCGGCGGCTTCCACGGCGCCGCGAAGACGATCGCGGTGGCGTTGAAGCGCTACGGCCTGATCGTCGCCGACAACGGCTCCGACTGGTACGTCTCCGGCACCAGCGACCGCCGCTGGGACGACGCCGACCTCGACCAGCTGAAGCGGATCCCCGGCAGCGCCTTCGAGGTCGTCGAGAGCGCCGCCCGCATCCACCGCTGCTGAGCCGCGCCGGCGCCGGCCGGCGCTCAGACGTCGAGCATTCGCGCTTCGCGCCGTTCGCGCCGCCGTTCGGCCCGGGTCAGCACCTTCCAGATCTTGCCCAGCGTGGCGAGGATCAGGAAGGCGATGCCGAGGCCGATCGCCCCGAGGACGATGAGGAAGACGATGAAGGCGAGGATCGCCAGCGGGACGAGGAGGATTTTCACGTGTCCGAAACCTGCCGCACAGTTCTAACGCAAAGATGAAGTCAACAATCGGTAACTAAGGTGTCTCAACCGGGGGACGAGGCGCAGCCATGAGGCTCACTTGCACAAGCGCGCAGCACCGCCACCAGGGTAGTCGGGCGGCGACCCTGGCCGTCGTCGTCCTCGCCCTATTGCTGGCGCCGCTCTGCGCCCGCGCCGCCGCCGCGCCCGCCGAGCAGGCCGACGGCAGCGGCCTGGAAGCGCTCGGGCGCACCGTGATCGCCGCGCTCGACGGCAGCGGCGCCGGCGACGCCGTCAACACGCTCGGCAACGGCCTCGCCCTGCTCGGCACTCGCTACCGGCTCGCAGCCGAAGCCGAGACCGAGGCCGGCGCCGCTCCGGACAGCTCGAGCCGCCCCTGGGAAGTGAACGGCGAAATCGACCCCTCGAAGCTGCCGCCCGCCTCGGCCGGCTCCAACGGCACCCACGTCCCCCACACCGCGGCGATGAGCCGCGACGAGATCTTCGCCCACTCGCGCGGCGACGGCGAATCGACCGCGATCCTGCTTGCCGGCATCGCCCTCGCCCCACCCGACGCGCCGCAGGTGGTCAAGGACGTGATCAACAACGCCAACGCGATCGTCGGCCAGCCCTACGTCTGGGGCGGCGGCCACGGCTCCTGGTACTCGCACGGCTACGACTGCTCGGGCTCGGTCAGCTTCGCCCTCTTCGGCGGCGGCCTGATCCCGCGCCCGCTCACTTCCGGCGAGCTCGAGGGCTGGGGCGAGCCCGGCCCCGGCAAGTGGATCACCGTCTACGCCAACCCCGGCCACACCTTCGCCGAGATCGCCGGCCTGCGCTGGGACACGGTCGGCGACGAGCGCGGGACCGGGCCGCGCTGGCACTTGGCCACCGCCGACGCCTCCGGCTTCGTCGTCCGCCACCCGCCGGGGCTCTAGGGAGCCGGTCAGCGGGTTCATCTAGCATCGAAGGCCGCCGTGGAAGCAGCAATCGACTTCTTCTGGACGGTGACCAGCGTCGTCGTGCCGCTGGCCTTCGCCGCCGCCTACCTCAAGCGCGCCCACACGCTCTCCGGCCAGGGACGGCCGGTGCCGGTCTGGCGCCAGCTCTGCTTCACGACCGGGATCCTGCTGATCGCGGTCGCCGTCTCCGGCCCGGTCGAGGATCTGGCGGCCGAACTGGTCACCGCCCACATGCTGCAGCACCTGCTGCTCGCCGACGTCGTCTCGCTGCTGATCGTCCTCGGCCTCACCGGCCCGGTGATGCAGCCGCTGCTGCAGAACCGCTGGACGCGGCCGCTGCGCCACCTCGCCCACCCGGTCGCGGCGATCTCGATCTTCACCGTCAACCTCTACCTCTGGCACTCGCCGCCGCTCTACCAAGCGGTCCTCCACAACGAGACCCTGCACGCGCTCGAGCACATGCTCTTCATCGGCACCGGCGTCCTGCTCTGGATGCCGCTGTTCGGGCCGCTGCCGAAGCCGCAGTGGTTCGGCAAGGCCGCCCACGTCGTCTACACGATCGGGATCTGGCTGCCGGCGATGGTCCTCGCCAACACCCTGATGTGGTCGGACACCGTCTTCTACCCCGACTACACCCAGACCGCCCTCTCCCACGGGCTCGAGCCGATCGCCGACCAGTCGACCGCCGGCGCGATCCTGATGATCGAGTGCATGGTCATGGCCCTGGTCCTGTTCGGCTGGATCTTCCTCCGCTGGGCAAAGGAGGACATCGAAAAGCAGGACCTGCTCGACCTCGCCCACGACCAGGAATTCGAGCTGACCTCGGCCCGCGCCGCCCGCGCCGTCGCCGCCGGCCGCGGCCAGGAACTGCGCAAGCGAATCGAAGCGGCGCCCAGCGACTAGCGCGTCTTCCGCGGCCGCCCGATCACCGCGCTCACCGGCCCCGCCCGCCGGCTTTCGCCGGCTTCGTTGCCGGCGGCGACTGCGAAGCGGTAGCGCACGTGCCGCCGCAGGCCCGGGATCGTCAGCGAGAACTGCCGCCGCTTGCCGCCGGCGCGCCGCGGGTTGCCGGTCACCTCGATCCGGGTCACGGTCCACTTCGGCCCAAAGATCGTGAACCACTGCGGCGCCGCGCCGCGCTTGGCCGCCGCCCAGGTCAGCTCGACCTTCCTCCCCCGCAGCTTGCGGTGCAGGTGGATCGGCCGGCCCGGCCGGACGGTGACCGGCGCGACGACGACGATCGGTGCGGTCGCCAGGCTGGCGAGCCCGCCGGCGGAGCGAACGCGCACGGTCAGGGTGGTGGCGAACGGAGCCGGGTACGTGTGACTGACGACCGGGGCGGTCGTCTGGGCGTCGAAGACGCCGTCGCCGTCGAAGTCCCAGTCGTAGCCGGCGATCGCTTCGCCGCGATCGCGGCTAGCCGCCGCGCTCAACGTCACGGGTTGCCCGGCGACGATCCGCGACGGCGCCGTCACCGCCGCCGCCGGAGCGGTCGTGTTGCGGCGGATCTCGTCCACGATCGCCGGCACCAAGCCCGACAGGTCCGAGTACGGGAGCTGCAGGTACTGGCCGCCGGTGGCCGCCGCGATCGCGCTGAACGAGGACGCCGCTTCGTCCCCTTCGCCGGACTGGATCGTGTCGATCGTCGCCGGGTCCACCGCCAGGGCCTTCGCCTGAACAGCGCGGAGGGTGTACCCGGTCACCGGCTCGGGATCCTTGGCTGGGGCGTCGCCGATCTGGATGACGATCTTCTTCGCGCCCGCCCGCCAGCCGAGCCCGAGCGCGGTCATCAGGCCCGAGTACACGCTCTCCGCTTCGTCGCCGCCACCTTCGGCTTCGAGCCCTTCGATCTGGCGGTCGAAGCTCGCGATGTCGGTGCTGAAGTCGAGATCGAGGCGGGACTGGTAGTCGCTTTCCTGGTCTGGAGTGTCCTTGTAGTCGACCAGGGCCAGGCGGTAGTCGGGGTCGATCGCGCCGATCTGCTCGGCCAGCGCGGTCACGTTTTCCTTCACTTCGTCGATCTCGTCCCACATCGAGCCGGTGGAGTCGATCACGAAGGCGACGTCGAGCGGCCCCGAGTACGGCAGCGGCGTTGGAATGAAACCGAGCGCGCGGGCGACGTCGCGCGCGGCGAAACCGGCGTCACCCTGCCCCCCGTGGGCTTCGAGCCGGTAGGCAGGCGTGCCGTGGGCGTCGATCTGGCCCTTGTTGGTGCGGACGTAGAGGTCAGTGTCGGTGCCCCAAACGTGCTTGCGCACGCTCATGTTGCAGATGATGTCGTGGTAGTGGCAGTAGGAGAAGACGCGGCCGTAGAGCGACGACGGCCACTCGTCGCGGGGGCCGAAGACGCCGTAGTAGCTCGAGTCGAACGAGCCCCGGGCCGACCAGGAGTCGGCGTTGAAGTAGGGGTCGCCGAACAGAGCGACCGCCGCGACGCTGCCGCGCACGTCGGCGTGCCCAAGCACGTCCCCCATCACCTGCGCCCCCTGGGAGTAGCCGGCGAGGACGAACCGCGTCTTGTCCTTGCAGCGGGCCCGGCGCGCCTCGATCCGCGCCAGGACGTCGGCGACGCCCGCCCTGACCGAGTCGGTGTATCCGCCCGGCAGGTGGAGGAACGCGGCGACGCCGGAGCGCGACTTGACGTTGATCGCCGGGTACTGGACGCCGTAGCCGCCGACCACGCCGCTGCCCAGCAGCACCCGCAGCGAGACATAGAAGTCGTGCACCTCGGGACCCATTTCCTCGGTCTGCTTCAGCATCTTCGAGTCGTTCTGCCCGGAGCCGCGGGCGCCGATCACTTCGTAGGGCGGACAGGCCGCGCTGGCGCTGGACGTCGACCCGAAGACCGCCAGCAGCACGATCGCCAACAGCGCCAGTGGCACCGCCCTGGCAACCAGCCCCCACCCGATGTCCCGCCGTGCGCCGCGCATCGAACGCGATGCTTATACACAATCTCCGTCCAATAGGCCAAACAAACTTAACTGTTTTCTGACGGACCGCCGGCCGGCCGCAGAGTGGCCCCGGCAGCCGCCCCGTCGCGCTCAGCCGAACCAGCGGGCGCGGCGAGTCGAGCCGAACGCTTCCTTCTCGGCGACCAGCTCGGTTGACGGGGCGCGGAAGACGCCGGTCCGCTCGGGGCCGGAGAGGAAGTCGATCTCGACGCCGCCGACGCGGCCCTCGCCGAACTCGATGTAGCAGGTGCCCTGGCCGAGGTGGCGCCCCGGCGGCTCGCCGCCGGCGAACCGGGCCAGCAGCGCCTGGGCGACGACCCGGCCCGCGCCCGCGGCGAAGACGCCGGCCATCGGCCCCCCGGCGGTGGCGACGTCGCCGACCGCGTAGACGCCGGGCCAGCGGGTCCGCAGGGTGGCGAAGTCGACCGGCACGTAGCCGTCCTCGGTGAGGCCGGACTCGATCACCACGTCGGGCGCCCGGTGCTTGGGCACGCCGAGGAAGAGGTCGAAGGCGAGCTCGCTCTCGTCGTCGAGGACGGCGACGCCGCGCGCCGGGTCGAGCGCCGCCACGCGGCGGCCGGGGACCAGCTCGATCCCCCGCTTCTCGAACTCCGCTTCAAGCGCCGCCTAGGTCTCCGGCGAGGGCGGCACCGGCCGGCCGAAGGGGATCACGAACGAGATCCGGCAATCCTCGCGGACACCGCGCGCCCGCAGCTCGTCGTCGAGCAGCAGCGCGCACTCGCTCGGCGCCGGCGGGCACTTGAACGGCGCCCCGCAGACGCCAATCACCGCGTGGCCGGAGGCGAAGGTCGTCAGGATCGGCGCCAGCCGCTCGGCCCCGGCGAACGAGTAGAACTCGTGGCCGCCCGCGGCCAGCCCGGGCGTGGCGTCGATGTCGTAGTCGGCGCCGAGCGCGATCACCAGCGCGTCGCCCTCGTGGACGCCGGCGTCGGTCCTCGCCCGCAGCGCCTCGGGCTCGATCGCGGTCACGGTCTCGCGCAGCACCCGCACGCCCGGCTTGTCGATCGACGCGTAGGGCGTCACGACCTCCTCCATCCGCGCCCGCCCGAACATCAGCTCGAGCTTCGAGAAACCGAAGGAGAACCCCTCCCCCTTGTCGATCAGCGTCACCTCGACCTCGCCGCCGCTCCCCTCCGCCAGCAGCGTCGCGATCTCCAGCCCACCGAACCCGGCTCCGAGGACGACGACGCGCTGACCCATCAGGCGATCCTATCCGGCGATTCGCCGACCGGCGCGCAACGGATCGCCCCCAGCGGACATATAGAGGTGATGGCGCAGGGTCAGATCGAGACGGGCGCGCTCGGCCGCGAGCTGGCCCAGGCCGAGTTCAGCCGGCTCTACCGCGAGCAGGGGCGGGCGCTCCTGACCTACGCGCTGCGCCGGGTCGAGGACCGCGAGGACGCCGCCGACGTCGTCGCCGAGACCTTCCTGATCGCCTGGCGCCGCCTCGGCGAGGTGCCGAAGGACACCGGCGCGCGGCTCTGGCTCTACGCCGTCGCGCGACGCGTGATCGCCAACCTGCATCGCACCGAGCGCCGCCGCACCCGCCTCGGCCAGCGCCTCGCCGAGTCGCTGCGGACCGAGCTCGCGACCCAGGCCGCGCCGCGCGGCGAGGCGGCCGCGGCGCTGCGGGCGATGGCCGGGCTCGGCGACGAGGACCGCGAGCTGCTGCTGCTCGTCTCCTGGGACGGCCTCTCGCCGAGCGAGGCGGCAAGGGTCCTGCGGATCTCCTCGCTGGCGGCGCGCAGCCGCCTGCACCGCGCCCGCCGCCGGCTGCGGGCGCTGATGAACGACGACCGGCAACCAGCGGGGGCACCGAACCCGGCACTCGACACGGAGGAAGCAAGATGAACACGCGCGAGCTCGAGCTGGTGCTGACCGCCGCCGACCCGATCGGCGACGAGCGGCTGGAGTGGCTCGACATCGAGGCGATGGAAGCCGAGCTGCTCGCCGACATCGACGGCGAGCAGCCGGCCTCCTCGCCGCCCGCGGCCGCGGCGCCCCACCGCCGCCCGCGGCGGCTCGCGCTCAGCCTCGCCCTCGCCGCCCTCGCCGCCGTCGCGGCGCTCGGCTTCGTCCTCGCCGGGGGGGCGTCGGAGCAGCCGTCCCGCGCCTACGGCGCCGAGCTCGTCCGCTTCGCCGAATCGACGCCGCTGATACTGCTCGAAGGCCCCGGCTGGCGGGTCCAGAACGCCAACGAGATCAGCGAGGACGAAGGGACGATCGAATTCGTCACCGGCAAGCCGATCCCCTACGAATCGGTCCAGATCAGCGGAGACGAAGAGTCCGGCTGGCGCGAGGCCGGCATGCTCCCGCCGTCGGTGCGCCAGCGCCGGGTCGAACTCGCCTGGAGCCGGCGCAGCCTCGCCGACACGGTTTCGTGGGCGCGCAAGCTGCCGCACCCGCACGGCCGGCGCTGGGTCAAGCTGCCGGTCCTGGAATCGACCGCCCAGGTCGACACCCGGGCCGAGTTCTACGTCAACCAGGGCGGCCCCGGCAACCGCCAGATGAGCGCCTTCTGGTCCGAAGACGGGTACCTGCTCGAAATGCGCGCCGCGGTGCCCGACCTGGCCGCCTTCGAAGAACGGCTCGGCTGGCTGACCCGGGTCGACTCGGAGGCCTGGCTCGACGCGATGCCGGCCAAGGTGGTGAAAGCCGCCGACCACGACGCCGCGGTGCGGGAGATGCTGCGGGGGATCCCGACGCCCGCCGGCTTCAAGCCGGCGATGATCGCGGACGAAGGCCTCACCACCGACCGCTACCAGGTGGGCGCCGCCGTCACCGGCACCGTCTCCTGCCTCTGGTTCCTGCAGTGGGGAGAAGCGCGCCGCGCCGGCGACCGCGCCAAGGCGGCCGAAGCCGAGCGGGCAATGGCAACCTCCAAGCGCTGGCCGATCCTGCGCGAGATGGCAAAGGACGGCGCCTATCCCGACGTGGTCTGGGAACTGTCCGCGGCGATGCCGAGCGGGTACTGGGAATGGGCCGGCCGCCGCCACCGCCTCCTCCCCCACGCCGAAGGCCTCGGCTGCGCCCGCCGCGGCCTCCCGCTGCTGCCGTGGAAGCAGGAGCGCCAGCGCGAACGCGGGCAACAGCAGCAGTAGCTCAGGCGCGTCGCTGGGCGTCGTAGAGCTGCCAGATCTCGTCGTAGACGGCGTGCGCCGCGGCGAACGGCGCCAGCTCCCGCGCCTCGATCCCGCCGTAGGCCGCGAGCGCCCGCTCGGCGAAGGCCGCATCGGCGCCGCAGCCTTCGAGGCTGATCAGGTAGCCGGCCACGTCCCACTCGACGGGACCCCGGAAGGTGTCCTCGAAGTCGTTCCAGATCAGGCCCTCGGCGGTGGACAGCAGGTTGCTCAGCGAGGCGTCGCCGTGCAGCGGCTGCGCCGGCAGCGGCGCGGCAAACACCGTCTCGCCGAGCGCCCGCAGCCGCTCGCCCAGGGAGTCGATCCGCTCCCGGCTCAGCGCCGCAGTCGGCCGCAGGTGCCCGCGCAGGCGCTCGATGTCGTGCTGGAGATCGGCGAACCCCGACAGCTCGCCCGTGAACCCCGAGAGCGCCTCGTGAAGCTCGCGCAGGGCGCGGCCGAGCAGCTCGGCTTCGCGCGGTTCGGGCGAGCCCCGGTGCTCCACCCACGCGGTGAAGGTCATCCACAGCCCGTCCCGCTCGTACGGCCCCGGGGCGACCAACGGGCTCGGCGGGACCGACAGACCGGAGGGCGCGAGGAAGCCCAGCACCGAGACCTCGCGCGAGAGCCACCGCTCGGGGTCGTCGTGCAGCACCACCGTCCCACTCATCACCCGCGCCACCACCGGCGAGGGCCGCAGGTGGACGAGCACGTTGCTGGCCGAATGGACCACCGCCGCCTCCTCGCACGGCACCCCCCGGTCCCGCGCGACCGCGCACGCCGCCGCCAGCGCCCGCTCCTCGATCGACCCGGCCTCCATCAGGGCCCAACGGTTGCAGACGGCGGTCGTCACCGGGTCCCGCCGCCGTCGACTGCTACCGTGACTGGGTCGGGTTCGGCCGTTTCGCCGCCCGAGAGGTTCCGTTTCCTCCGCGTGCCAGTGGCGCCTTGGGGTCGCAGGATCTCCCAAGACGTTTCAACACAGCAGGAGAAAACCATTACTTCCTTTGCCGATCTCGGCACCTCCCCCGCGGTCGTCGACGCCCTCGAAGCGCGCTCGATCGATCGCCCCTTTCCGATTCAAGAGATGGTCATCCGCGACGCGCTCGCCGGCCACGACCTCCTCGTCCAGTCGCCGACCGGCTCGGGCAAGACCCTTGCCTTCGGCATCCCCCTGGTCGACCTGATCTCCCCGCGCGAGAAGGGGCCGCAGGCCCTGGTCCTGGCGCCGACCCGCGAGCTCGCCGGCCAGATCGTCGACGAGCTCGAGCCGCTGGCGGAAGCCCGCCGGCTGCGGATCGCCGCCGTCTTCGGCGGCGTCGGCTTCGGCCCGCAGATCAAGGCGGCCGGGCGCGCCGACATCCTCGTCGCGACCCCCGGGCGCCTCGAGGACCTGATCGGCCGCGGCGCGGTCTCGCTCGGGCGGGTCCGGGTGCTCGTCCTCGACGAGGCCGACCGCATGCTCGACATGGGCTTCCGCCCCGCCGTCGACCGGCTCGTCTCGCGGACGCCATCCGACCGCCAGACGCTCTTCTTCTCGGCGACCCTGGAGGGCGCCACCGGCCAGGTCGCCGCCGCCTACACCGCCGACGCCCGCTCGCACACCCACGCCGAGCCGCCTCGCAGCGAGGCCAAGGTCGAGCACCGGTTCGTCGCGGTCGAGTCCCAGGGCGCCAAGCTCGAGCACCTGGTCGAGCACCTGAGCGAGGAGGGCGCCGGCCGCTCGCTCGTCTTCGTCCGCACCAAGCGCGGCGCCGATCGCCTGGTCAAGCGGCTCCGCAGCCAGAACGTCGAGGCCGTCGCGATGCACGGCAACAAGAGCCAGCGCCAGCGCGAGCAGGCGCTGGCCCGCTTCGAGCGCGGCGACGTGATGACCCTCGTCGCCACCGACGTCGCCGCCCGCGGCATCGACGTCCCCGACGTCGCCAGGGTGATCAACTACGACGCCCCGGAGGACCGCGAGTCCTACGTGCACCGGATCGGCCGCACCGGCCGGGCCGGCCGCACCGGCACCGGCATCAGCTTCGTCCTCTCCGACCAGGCCGAGGAGATGCGCCGCATCGGCGCCAGCCTCGGCCTCGAGCCCGGGCTCGGAACGTCCCGCCGCCAGGCCGGGGACCCAACCAAACGACGGCGGCGCCGCAACCGCGGGCGGCGAGCGAAGACCGCGGCCTGACCCGATGAGGGCCGGCGCGGTCAGATGGAGCTGCGCCCGGTGCGAGGTCTCGATCGGCCTCGACGACAAGCGGGACAACTAGGAGAATGGGCCTGGAGATCGGGATCGGACTGGCGGCGGTGGTGGCGCTGATGACGAACCTGGCCGCGCTGCTGAAGCACCGCGGATGCCAGCAGGCCCAGCCCGTCCACCTCGGCCGCCCCCTCACCAGCCTGCGGGGCCTGGCGCGCTCGCCCTGGTTCGTCGCCGGCTGGGCGCTCGCGGCACTCGCCTGGCTGGCGCACGTCGCGGCGCTCTCCCTGGCCCCGATCTCCCTGGTCCAGGCGGTGCTGGCCGGCGGCGCGGTCACGCTCGCGGTGCTCTCGCAGCGACTGTTCGGCGACACCATCGGACGGCGGCAGTGGCTGGCGCTGGGCGTCGGCGCCGCCGGTCTCGTGATCCTCGTCGCGACGCTCCCCCACTTCCGGGGGTCCGGCTCCGAGTTCTCCCTGGCGGCGATCGTCAGCTTCGAGGGCGGGCTCGTCCTGCTCGCGGCCGGGATCGCGCTCGGCCACCGCGCCGAGCGCCTCGCCGAGCGCCGGGCGGTCTTGCGGGCGATCCTCGCCGGCCTGCTCTTCGCCCTGGCGGGCATCGCGATCAAGGCCGTTACCGGTGGGGCAGGAAGCGCGGCGATGGCCGCGTCTCTCGTCGTCCTGACGATCGCCTGCGGCGCCCTCGCCCAGTACGCGGCCGTCGCCGCCCTGCAGGGGGGTGGAGCGATCGAGACGATCGGGCTGATGGGCCTCGTTGCCAACGCGACGCAGATCGTCGGCGGCATCCTCGTCTTCGGCGACCCGCTCTCCCCCAGCCCCCTCGGCATCGCCGTCCAGATCGCCGCCTTCGCGATGGTTTGCCTCTCGGCCCTGCTGCTGCCCTCCCCCGCCGCTCGACCGCCCGCCCGAGGGCACCGTCCCAGCCTGGCGAGCTAGCCGCCGAAGCGGCGCGATCCGCCGCCACTGATCCAACCGGCAATCAACCGCCGACGACAACCGAGCCGACGCGCGCGATGCGTTTGAAGTGATCGTCGAAAGTGAGGACCGTGGCGCCGTTGCGCGCCGCGACGGCGGCTATCCAGATGTCGTTGGTCGGAACCGGCGTTCCCGCCTCGCGCAGCTCGGCGACGATCTCCGCGTAGTGGCGGCTCGTCTCGGAGTCGACCTGAAACACCTCGACAGCGGGGTTGTCGAGGAAAGCCTCGAGCTCGGTTTCGTTCCTCTCCCGCCTGCCCCCCAGCAGGAAGCCGGTGCGCAGCTCGCCGAGCGCCACGGTCGGCACACCCACCAGCTCAGCCCGGTCCAAGAGCGCCGCAACCTCCTCGTTCCCCCGCCGGAAGTTGCTGTAGGCAGAGGTGTCGAGGCAATAGGAGCTCAACGCCAGAGCTCCTCGTCAACCGCCTCGAACTGCGCCGTCGCCCGCTCGAAATCGCGGTACTCGTCCTCGCTCCAGCCTCCGGCAAGGCGGCCCAACCCGTTGGAACGAACACCCTGCGCGCCGAGTCCCTGCCCGAGAAGGTCGATGACCGTCTGGTTCAGCGACTTGCCCCGACGGCGCTTCTCGCGTTCCAGTGCCTCCGCCAGGGTCGGCGGCAGATTCCTGATCGTCAAGGCCTTGATAGCCATCCGTCTCCGTCTCCCCTAATTGCATTCAATTTCTGCATTCATATGCTGCGATATTTTACTGCACCAAGGCAGATACGGCGATTTGAAGCAGCGTGCGGCGGATGGATGGGCTGAATCCGCAAGACTTGGCGCGGACGCCTGTCGACCGGAACGAGTGGGCGCCCGGGACCGCGGTCGCCCCGGAGTGACCGGTCCCAGAACGAGCGGCCTGGATGCTCAGCCGGCCATGACCGTGGCCGCAAGAGCCATTCGATGGTCTTTGGTCCAGGGAGGACCCAGCACTGCGCGTGGGCCGTGGAGCACTTGGTCGGCCCGCTCGCCGAGGAGGCTGGCGGCCTGGCCCTCCACCTCCCTTGCGTCGTAGAGGCAGACCTCCCAGCCCCGTGCCTGCGCGAGCTCGGCCAACACTTCGCGGTACATGACGGAGTCGGCCTGGCTCTCGAAGGGTGCCCGGCGCAGGACGGCGATATCCGCGGGAAAGTCAGGTGGCCAGGCTCGCAACGACATCGAGGCGATCGGATCGGGCAGCGCCGCGGAGAGCTGGTCCAGCGAGGCCGACGTCGCGCGAGTCGCGGACGCCCGCACCTTCCCGACGAGCACCGCGAGGGCCGAATCGTCCAGGAGCCCGCCGGCACGGTGGTGGATCGGTGCGGTGGGCAGACCGGATTCGATCAGCTCGATCCGCCGGCGGTCGACCACCCGGTGGTCGTCCGATGCCGTGACAGCAACTGCCCACCCGAAGTGATGAGCAATGCCCAGCCGCATACCGACCACGCTACACCGTCAGACACGAGCGCCCGGCTGGATTCGAACCAGCGACCGTCGGATCAGGAGATCGGCTGGAAGCTGCCTGGGGAGCCCGGCGAACCACATGGAGGACACGACGGATGCTCAGCCCAAGAGGCGCACCTCGCACCTGAGCCCCGACAGCCGCGTCACCTGCCGATCCCCGGTCACGATCAGGTCGGCGTCGGGGTCGGTCTCAGCGGTGGCGACGATCAGCGCATCCGGCATTCGTAGAGACTTGGAACGAGAACGCAGACCGGCCGCGGCGTCGGCCACGGTCCTGTCCACGGGAAGAACCTCGGAGATCAGTTGGCCGAAGAAACCCCTGACGTGGTCCTCGTCGTGATGGCCCAGCTTCGCGCCGGTCAGAACCTCGGCATAGGTGATCACCGAGACCAGGAGACGCTGTTCGCGCACGAGATCGCGGATCGCCGCGTCAGCCGCCTCGTGCAACGCGTCGTCGCGGTCGAGAAAGCCGACGACCGCGTCGGAGTCGAGGACTACCGCCACTCTCCGCGAAGCCCCTCGACGCGCTCCCGCAAATCACCACCGGTTTCGAGGCGGCCGGAGTAACGATCGACCAGCTCGTCGACCCGCGTCAGCACCACACGACCGGCACCGTCAGCCTCGACCTTCAACGTGTCACCGGCCTCGAGCCCCGCACTGCGGAAAGCACCCGCCGGGATCGTCACTTGGTGCTTGCTGGAGACCCGCGTCTGATTCTTTACCTTTCCCGGCATACGTAAAGCGTATCAGCGACGCCCCCGGCTGGATTCGGACCAGCGAAATCGGATCAGAAGATCGGCTGGAAGCCGTCTGAGAAGCCCGATCAAGTCCTTTCCTGTCCAACTGCGCTCGAGGAGTCCGGCGAGTAGCGTGGAGTTGGGACAGATTCGGGACCAAGTTCGGAGCTGTCAGAGAGCGGGTGTCATGTGCGGGCAATCGCGGCGTCCGACGTCCGGGCGTCGTGGAAGGCGATGACGACGACCCGACCCTCGGACTCGATGTACATGTAGACGACGATCAGCCAACCCCATGGCCCGATCAGCGCTCGGCAATCTCGCCAGACTCCGGAGAGCTGCTTGCCGGCCCGCGGGAACTCCTCGAGAGCGAGCAGCGACCGCGAGACACGCTCTCTCGTGTCCGCCGGGAGCTGCCTGCTCTCGATCAGCGCTCGAAGCTCATCACGCGCCTGGCGCGTGACCTCGACAGCCGGCATCGGCTTAGAGCTCGGAGAGCGGCACGGTCTCGCCGCGCCGAGCCTGCTCAATCGACTCCTGCGCGCGCTCCCACGCCCCGGGAATCCCGTTGAGGACTTCGGTGATGCGCGACGCGTCGGGATCAGCTTCGTCCAAGGCGCTGGAGAGAAGCGAGCGAGCCAGCGTGCCCTCCTGAACGTGCGTCCGCTCGGCCAGGCTGGCCAACTTGCGTGCATAGTCGGGCTCGAGGGTGACGTTGATCCGGCGACTCCTCTCAGCAGCCATGGCCCCAAGGGTACACGCAAGGGCACGCGCCGTTCATCGCCGCTAGCCGGGAACCATGCCGCACCACAAGCGCAAACGGCCGAAGCATCGTCGAAACGGCTGCCTCCTCTGCAAGCCGCACAAGCTTACGGCGAACGCCAAGTCGCAACGCCGGCGGAGTCTCCGCGACTCGCTCTCGCACGAGCGGGCCGGAGGCTGAAGCCACGGCCTCGATCCGACCGCGACGCCCCCGGCTGGATTCGAACCAGCGACCGTCGGATCAGAAGTTCAGCCGGAAGGCGTCCAAGGGGACGGATCTAGGCCAAGGAGCGCGGTCCTGTCCAGTGAGTTCAGCTGAGTTCGCTGGAGTCGGGGACCAATTTCGGGACCAAGTTCTGCCCGCCCAGCACGTGCGCTTCCCGGTCAGAGGAGTCCTCGAAATCAGGGCCGATGGACGCAGACGACCGCGCGGTCCCCCCCGCCCCGTGAAACCGGCAAGGAAGACCGCCCAGCATCGCACCCCCGTTGGTGGCCATTATGGCGCGGTGGCCGCCCAGCTGCCTGAGCTACCGCCCTGCCCAGCGCTGGTTGAGTCCATCAAGACATTCGCGCCGAACGAAGAGGAGACCCCGAAGTTGAAGTTCACGTCGGAGACGAGCGGAGAGCTCCTGTTCGTCCCGCCGGTCTCGTAGATGCAGAGATTGCCTGGCGTTGCCTGCGGGTTGAGCCCATTGCCGGGACACTCAGCCGGGGGAGTGGTACTGAGCGGGACAAAGTGAGGTTTTGGCGGGGAGGAAAAGCGAAAGCCGAAGCTGATCGTAGTGAGGTGCGCCTCGCCGGAGCCGGCGGCTTGGTAGCGCTCTGCGTAGGTACCGACAAGGGTCTTTCCGCTGGGAACAGTGTCAACGAATTGCCCCTGCGGTCCGGCCGGACCCTGGGGTCCCGTCGCGCCTATCGGACCGGCGATCGTGGATTTCGCCGCCTTGCTCAGTTTGGCCGGCGTCACCGCGCCTTTCTTTAGCTGCTTGGCCCCGACGCTGTTCTTCGGCAGGTTGTTTGCCGCCCAGGCGACCCCGCCGCCGAGGAGGAGGAAGAGGCAGATGGTCGAGACGATGTTGGAGTAGGTCAGCTTGCCGCGCAAGCGCTTCATGGGCGTTCCTTCCTCGGAGTGACGAGCGACGATGGACCAGCGGAGCGTTTCAGGCGCCGGGCGCAATGGCAAGGCCCGGCACTCCCCCCGCCTCTCGATCAAATGGCTCTTTCGATTGGATCCGTAATGGGTTTTGTTACGCCCCCGGCTGGATTCGAACCAGCGACCGTCGGATTAGAAGTCCGGTGCTCTGTCCACTGAGCTACGGGGGCGGGTGCCCAGATTTTCGGCTCTAGGCTGCCGTTTCCTTGCCCTCAGTAGAGCCAAGGGCATCAGCCAAATGCGACTCCGATGCGACCTCGCTGCCCAATGCTGCCCATTCGATGGCCGCATCGAAGGCTTCGAGGTGGCTCCCGGAGAGCTTCTGTCGCCTTCTCACCGCATTAGCGTAGACCCGAATGGGGAAGGCCGGGTCCACCCAGCCCCCCTGCTCGGCGACGTACACGGGATCGTCGCCGCAGGCGTACCGGAGACTTGCGTAGGCGCGACGCAAGGAGTGCGGGGTCACGCGCTCGCTGATCGGGCCGATACCAAGCTCCGCCAACTTCAGGTTTGCACGCCGGATCGCGGTCTTGAGGCGGCGGGCGACGTTGGCCGGAGTCTGTCGCGTGTTCTGAGTCCCGACGAAGACTGGATCGCCGGGCTCGGTCTTCGAGCTGCGCGCGGCCAGGGTCCAGAGTTCGGCGACCAATGCTGCGGGAAGGTCAACCTCCCTTCTCCCGGCGCTCGTCTTCGACGCCTGCACGGTGAGCGTCCCGGTGGAGAGATCGAGGTCACGCCAGTCGAGAGCGCAAGCCTCGCCAACGCGAAGACCTGCCCCGGCCAGGGTCGCCAGCACGACTCGATGGCCCTTCGGTGCGGAGTCGAGGAGCGCCAGAAGCTGCTCTGGCTCAACCCAGGTGCGACGTGGCGTCTCCACCTTGACTCGACGCCGCCTGCCTCGCGCAGGGTTTGCCGTGTCGATCAATTCGTATTCGATC
>CAZHLT010000360.1:0-3092 GCA_964533285.1 uncultured Conexibacteraceae bacterium
AGCTGCGCCTGCTGCGGGCGCTCGGCGGCGGCCTGCACGGCGCCCGCGCCGCCCGCGCCGCCCGCGAGCTGCTCGCCGCCCAGGCCAGCGACTGGGCCTTCCTCGACGGCCGCCGCCAGGCCGGGGACTACGCCTTCCGCCGCGCCACCGACCACGCCGAGGCGATGCTGGAAGCCATAGACTCCGAATACGACACCGATCCGCGCATGCGTTCGCTGGCGCCCGACCTCAGCATCGCGCCGCTGCTCGAGCCATAGCCATCCGCCCGCGACCCGCCACCAGCCGATGACCCGAGTCCTGATCCTCTCCTGGGAGTACCCGCCGCTGATCGAGGGCGGTCTCGCCCGCCACGTGCGCAAGCTCTCCGAGGCGCTGGTCGCGCTCGGCGTCGAGGTCCACGTGCTGACCCGCGGCGGCGAGGACTCGGCCGCCGAAGAGCGCTGCGCCGGCGTCCACGTCCACCGCATCGTCGAGCCGAAGCGGCCGACCGACCTCGGCGAGTTCGTCACCTGGGTCGAGCGGATGAACTCCGACATGCTGGCCGCCGGCGTCGAGCTCGGCGACCGCTACAGCTTCGACCTCGTCCACGGCCACGACTGGCTCGTCGCCAACGCCTGCGACCACCTGGCGCGGCGCTTCGAGGCGCCGCTGGTGACGACGATCCACGCCACCGAGCACGGCCGCCACCAGGGCTGGGTCGACAAGCACCCGCAGTCCTACATCCACGGTGTCGAGCGCTGGATCACCAACCGCTCGCAGCGGGTGATCGCCTGTTCGCACTACATGCGCGAGCAGGTCGTCGACATCTTCGGCGTCGACGAGACCCGCGTCACCGTCATCCCCAACGGGATCGACCCCGACGACCTGCCGCCGCAGGACCCCGACGACCTCGCCCGCCTGCGCGCGGAGTTCGCCGAACCCGGCCAGCGCCTCGTCCTCCTGATCGGCCGCCTCGTCTACGAGAAGGGCTTCCAGCTGGCGTTGGAGGCGATGCCGCGGGTGATCGAGGAGGCGCCGGGGACCCGCTTCCTGGTCGCCGGCTCCGGCACCCACGAGGCCGAGCTGCACCGCCAGGCCGAGGAGCTGGGGCTGATGGAGCACGGCACCTTCCTCGGCTGGATCGGCGACGACGTCCTCCACTCGCTCTACCGGATCGCCGACCTCACCGTGGTCCCCTCGATCTACGAGCCGTTCGGTCTGGTGGCGCTCGAGGCGATGGCCTCCGGCTGCCCCTGCATCGTCGCCGACACCGGCGGCCTGCGCGAGGTCGTCCCCCACGAGGAGGCCGGCCTGCGCTTCCGCGCCCACGATCCCGACGCGCTGGCCGAGGTCGCGGTCCGCGTCCTCTGCGACGACGAGCTCGGCCGCCGCCTCGTCGCCGAAGCCTACGAGCACGTCCGCCGCTTCGACTGGGCCGACGTCGCCGAGCAGACGGCGGCGGTCTACGAGGAGCTCGCCGGCGCCGCGCTCGACCCCGCCTGACCCGCGGGCGGCTCCTCGCTGAAGTTGCCGTGGCGGGTGCCGCCCGGCGACCAGACGATCCCGGCCAGCAGCTCGTCGGCCGAGACTTCCAGCGAGCCGGCGAGCTTGATCAGCGTGTCGATGCGGGCTAGCCGCAGGCCGCGCTCGAGCTGGCTGATCTCGGTCCGGTGCAGCGAGGCGCGGATGCTGAGCTCCTCCTGCGAGATGTCTGCCGCCCGGCGGCAGCGGGCGAGGTTGTCCCCGAAACGGGCAGCGATGTCCACGGCGGCCATTCTTCCCCCTGCTGGTAGTCGCAGCTTCTGCACCGAAGCCGCTCCGCCGTGGGCCACCCCGCCGAAGCGCTGTCACCGCAAAATTAGCATCCGGCAGCGTGATGAGCGAAACCGCTTGTCTGACAGCTAATAACCCTCGACTGTGATATTTTGTCTGCAGGCTGGAAAGCGGCTGGGAGCGGTCCTACGATGGTCCGCACCATGGGTTTCGAGATCGACGAGGAGATGCGGAAGTTGGCGACGGACATCGCGAAGCGCACGGGCGAGAGCGAGGAGGAAGCGGTGCGGCGGGCGCTGCGCGAGCGCCGCGAGCGGCTGGCGGCGCGGCCTCGCCGGAAGCGGCGAATCAAGACCCGAGAGGAGTTCCTCCACTTCATGGAGACCCGGATCTGGTCGCAGATCCCGGACGAGCTGCTGGGGCAGCCGCCGATGACCAAAGAGGAGAAGGAAGAGCTGCTCGGCTACGGCCCGGAGGGGTTTTGATCCTCGACAGCTCCGCGGTCGTCGCCGTCATCCTCGAGGAGGATGGGTTCGGGGAGATCGGGGAAGCGGTGCGGCTGGCGCCCGAAGTCCTGATCGGAGCCCCGACCCTGTTCGAGACCGAGCTCGTCATCACCCGGAGGTACGGCCCGCGCGCTCGCACCCTCGTCCTCGACTTCCTCGAAGAGAACGAAGTCCTCGTCACGCCCTTCGACGGCCGCCACTGGGAGCTCGCCGCCGAGGCGTTCCTCCGCTACGGCAAGGGCCGTCACCCGGCCCGCCTCAACTTCGGCGACTGCATGACCTACGCCACCGCCCGCTTGTCCGGCGAGCCGCTGCTCTTCGTCGGCGACGACTTTCGGCGGACCGACCTGACCCCGGCGCTGGACTAGGGGGCGAGCGCGGGAGCTGTACCGAGGGAGGCAAGGGCTGCGTTAAGCGTCGCCGGGGACGGTCGAGGGTAGTGAGGGGACAGCCGAGGGACAGGGGCTGGCCGTGGGAGGGGTGGGGTGTCCCTCTTCACTCGCCTGACTGGCTGGATCGCCGCCGGCCTTCCGAGATTGAGCTTCGGGCCAGCGGCGCAAAACGTTCAGAGGGAAACCCCACCCCTCCAACGGAACGGCCCCGTACTTCCTGGCCCTCCAAGGCACCGCCGAGTCGAGCCCCGGCCAGCTATGGGCGCGTAGCTCCCAAGGGACGGGACCCCGCCGTCTCTCGCTGAGAGCTCCCCAGGGACGGGGCCATGCCTGCTCTCGCTGAGCTTGCGAGGGACGGGGACGATCGCGTGGTTCCTTTGTCCGTAGGGGTAGGACAAAGGAACCGCGGGATGGGAGCGGGGCCTGCCTCGGGGAGTCGTGG
>CAZHLT010000361.1:0-3130 GCA_964533285.1 uncultured Conexibacteraceae bacterium
AAAGGAACCGCACGATGGGCGGCGCGGATCCCGTGGTTCCTTTGTCCGCCATAGGCGGACAAAGGAACCACGACTTGGCGGCGGGTCAGACGAGGATCTTGAGGCGCTGGGCTTGGCGGGTGGCCTCGGCGCGGTTGCGGACGCCGAGCTTGCGGTAGATCGCGCTGGTGTGCTCCTTCACCGTGTGCGGCGAGAGGTGCAGGTGGCTGGCGATCTCTTTGTTGGTCGAGCCGGTCGCGATCAGCGAGAGGACCTCCTGCTCGCGCTCGGAGAGCGGCGAGTCGAGCGCCGCGTGGTCGGCGAAGACCTCGGTCCCGAGCGAGACCATCCGCACCGCCTTGACCACGTCGACCGCCGACCAGTCCTTGGAGATGAAGCCGGAGGCGCCGGCCGAGCGGGCGACGAAGGGCGAGATCACGCCGGCGCCGGAGATCAGCAGCACCCGGGTGTTGGGGCTGACCTTGCGGATCTCCTCGCAGACCTCGGCGCCCGACTCGCTGCCGAGCAGCATGTCGACCAGCGCCACCTCGGGGCGGACCTTGCGGCAGGTCTCGACCGCTTCGGCGCCGCTGGAGGCGGCGAGGCAGCGTTCGACCCAGCTCTGGCGCTCGAGCAGCAGGCGGAAGCCCCACTGGACGACGTCGTGGTCGTCGACGACGAGGACGCGCAGCTTGCCCTCCTCGCCCGCCATCAGGCCACCGCCTCCATCGGCACGACGAGGCGGACCCGCCAGCGGTCCTCGGCGACCGCGCCGAACTCGACCAGGCCCTCATAGCGCAGCGCTTCCAGCGCCGCCAGGCGCAGGCCGAGGCCGCCGCCCTTGGCCTTGCTGCCACCGCCGGTGCCGTCGTTCTCCACTGTGAGGCTGAAGGTCTCGCCGTCGGCGGCGAGGCGGACGTCGATCCGGGTCGGCAGCGAATGGCGGTCGGCGTTGCGCAGCGCCTCGGCCAGCACCGACTGGGCGACCGGCTCCAGGTAGGGCGGCACCTCGACCCCCTCGCCCCAGTCCAGCCGCAGCTCCGGCCGCCGCGCCTGGATCCGGCCCAGCATCTTCACCAGGCTGGTCTGTCCGGCGCTCGGCGGCGAGGCCACCGGCCGGGTCAGGGCGTGGCGCAGGTCGCCGACGACCGAGCGCAGCTCCTCCTGGCAGCGCAGCCGCTCGTCATCGGAGAGGCCGCGCTCGGAGCCGAGCGCCATCGTCACCCCGAAGAGGCGCTGGATCGCGTTCTCGTGCAGCTCGCGGGTCAGCTCGACCCGTTCGGAGAGGCGGCGCTCGCTTTCGCGCCGCTCGGTCGAGTGCTCGACGCTGGCGACCAGCGCCGCCAGCCGGCCCAGGGTCAGCATCGTCTCGCGCTCGCCGGGCGCCAGCTCGAAGTCCTCGCCGCCGTGGTCGGCGAAGATCACCCCGAGCCAGCGGCGGGCGGCCGAGATCGGCGTGCAGGTGATCCGCGGCGTGTCGGCGAGGCCGGCGTAGCGGTCGGGGAGGTGGCCGACGAGGCTGCCGCCGACCTCGACCACCCGGTCCTCTTCCAGCGCCAGGCGGGCGATCGGCGTCTCGTCCAGCGTCCCCTCGATCAGCTTCACGATCTCCGGGTCGACCCCGTGCGAGCCCATCGGGATCACCGCCCCGTAGGCGTCGTCGTGCAGCAGCAGCGCCGCCCGCCGCATCGTCGTCAGGGTGCAGACGGCGCGGCAGACGCGGTCGTAGAAGACCCCCGATTCGGTTGCCTCGTCGAGTTCCGCCAGCAGCCCGACGAGCACCTCGACGGTGCCGGCGCGGGGCGCGGCGAGGGCGGTGGCGATACCCGTGTTTCCCATCCGGGGGAAGAGATTAGGGCTCCGGCGCCGCCGCCGTTTGGAAACCTGCCGATATGGGGGACGAGGAGACGATCCGACGCGCCGTCGCCGTCCACCGGGCGCTGGCCGCGGCGGCGATCCCGCACGCCCTCGGTGGCGCCTTCGCCCTCGGCTTCTACGCCGAGCCGCGCCCCACGACGGACCTCGACGTCAACGTCTTCATCCCCGGCGGCGAGTGGCGCCGCGTGCTCGCGGCGCTGGCGCCACCGCGGCTCGCGGGTGGCGGCCCGCTCCACTTCTTCTTCTCCCACGACGCCCTGCACGAGGCGATGCCGGCGGCCGTCCGCGAGGTCCGAGTCGAGGTCGAGGACGACAGCGGGGGCAGCGCAGGCGACGGCGAACGCGCCAGCGCCCGCACGGCGACGCTCCCCCTGGTCTCCCCCGAGCACCTCGTTGTCCGCAAGCTCCTGCTCGGCCGCGACAAGGACCGCCGCGACGTCGAGGCGATCGCCGCCCGCACGCCGCTCGACTTGGCCGAGATCGAACGCTGGCTCCAGCCCCCGCGCACCCGCTGAGGACGCACGCGCCGCTGAAGACGCAGCGCCCGCTGAGGACGCAACGCCCGCCGAGGACGCACTTATCTCCGCATAACGGAGAGAAGTGCGGTCTCAGCGTCGGGGCCGGAGAGAAGTGCGGCCTCAGCCCGCGGCGGCCGCTTCGTCGGCGACGACGATCATCGAGTCGTTCTTGACCCGGCCGGCGGGGATCGACTCCTCGCCGGCGAGGAGCTTCTGCAGCGGCTCGCGCTTCTCGGCGCCGGTGACCAGCCAGAGGATCTGGCGGGCGGCGTCGATCGCCGGGTAGGTGAGGGTCATCCGCGGGTGGCCCTGGTACTCGCCGCCGGTCATCGCGACGCGGCGGTCGCCGACCTCGAGCACCGGGTCGCCGGGGACCAGCGAGGCGGTGTGGCCGTCGGGGCCGAGGCCGAGGTGGATCAGGTCGAAGCGCTCCGGCAGGGTCGATTCGTACTCGCGGGCGGCGCCCTCGAGGTCGCGCTGGGTGACCGGCATCGGCCGCAGCGCCGTCTGGTGCTCCATCGAGAGGCCGAGCACCATGTGGGTCAGGTTGCGGTCCTCGCTGCCGGGCGCCGCGACCCGCTCGTCGACCTGGAAGAGCTCGGTCTGACCCCAGGGCATGTCCTCCAGCTCGCCGAGGATCGCCAGCATCGCCCAGGGCGAGCGGCCGCCGCTCATCGCGAAGGCGAAGGCGCCGCGGGCGGCCGCCGCCTCGGCGCCGGCGGCGGCGATCAGCTCGGCGGCGCGCCGCGCCGCCG
>CAZHLT010000362.1:0-4402 GCA_964533285.1 uncultured Conexibacteraceae bacterium
CCTGCGCCCTGGCGGCGCTGGCGGTCGTCGGCCTCAACGTCGGCAGCGGCGCGGCGGCCCCGGTCGCGGTCCCGCGCGGCTTCTTCGGCATCGCCCCGCAGACGGCGCTGGGCGAAGAAGACACCCGCTACATGGTCGCCGGCGGGATCGAAAGCATCCGCGTCCCGGTCTACTGGGGCGCCGTGCAGCCGACCCGCAAGGGCGGCTACGACTGGAGCGCGCTCGACGAAAGCGTCGAAATCGCCGCTCGGGCGGGCCTCCGCGTCCTCCCCTTCGTCTACGGCACGCCGAGCTGGCTCGGCCGGCCGACCAAGCTGCCGATCGACAGCGCCCGCGCCCGTTCCGCCTGGGTCGCCTTCCTCGAGGCCGCCGTCGCCCGCTACGGCCCCGGCGGCGAGTTCTGGCAGCTGCACCGCACGGAAGGCATCAACTACGAACCGCCGATCCGCCCGGCGCTGCCGATCCGCAACTGGCAGATCTGGAACGAGGCCAACTTCTTCTACTTCGCCTTTCCCGCCTCGCCGCGGCGCTACGCCCGCCTGCTGAAGCTCTCGACCCCGGCGATCAGGAGCGTCGACCCCGGCGCCCAGATCATCCTCAGCGGCCTCTTCGGCAAACCGACCGCGCGCGGCGCCCGCGGGATGCCGGCCGCCACCTTCCTCGAACAGCTCTACCGCGTGCCGGGGAGCAAGAGCCTCTTCGACGGCATCGCCCTGCACCCCTACGCGGTCGACACCGAATCGCTCGAAGAAATGGTCGAAGGCGTCCACGAAGCGACCGTCGCCGCCCACGACCGGCCCGCCTTCTACGTCACCGAGATGGGCTGGGGCTCGCAGAACAACTTCAAGCAGGTCGCCTTCGAGCAGGGGATCCGCGGCCAGGTCCGCGAGGTGCGCGGCGCCTACGGCTACCTGCTCGCCAACCGGGCGCGGCTCAACCTGCGCGGCGTCTACTGGTTCTCCTGGAAGGACGTCGCCGGCTCCTGCAACTTCTGCGACTCGGTCGGCTTCTTCCGGGCCGGTCGCAAGTTCAAGTCGAAGCCGGCCTGGCGCGCCTTCGTCCAGATCACCGGCGGCCGGGCCAGGCCATAGTCTCCGCCGCCGCACCCGTGCCGCCCGTCTCCGGATAGGGATCGCCGGCAGGGGGAATAATGACCGCAGAGATGGCAACCATTTCGATCGTCGTGCCGTCGTTCAACGAGGAAGCGCGGCTGCCGGCGCTGCTCGCCGAGCTCGACCGCGCCGCCGCCACCGCCACCGCTGCGGCCGGGTTCGAGCTGCGCGAGGTGCTGATCGTCGACGACGGCAGCAGCGACCGCAGCCGCGAGATCCTGCGCCAGGCCGAGGGCCGCCACCCGCGGGTGCGGGCGGTGCTCGACTACGAGGACAACCGCGGCAAGGGCGCCGCCGTCGCCACCGGGATCCGACACGCCGAGGGCGACTTCGTGCTGATCGTCGACGTCGACCTCTCGACTCCGCTGGGCGAGCTGGCCAAGCTGGCGGCGGCGCGCGGCGAGGCGCCGCTGGTGGTCGGCTCGCGGGCGCTCGACGACTCGATCGTCGAGCGCGGCCCGGCCCACCGCAAGCTGCTCGGCCGCGGCTTCAACGCCACCGTGCGGGCGCTCACCGGGCTGCGCGTCCGCGACACCCAGTGCGGCTTCAAGCTGATCGAGACCGGGCTCGCCCGCGAGCTCGTCGCCGAGCAGATCTGCCCCGGCTTCGCCTACGACGTCGAGCTGCTGCTGCGCGCCGAAGCGGCCGGGGTGCGGGTCCTCGAGGTTCCCGTCCTCTACGTCCACGACTCCCGCTCGCGGGTCCGCGTCGCCAGCTCGACGGCGCGGATGCTGCGCGACGTGATCGTCCTCTCGCGCCGGATCCGCCCCCGCCCCGGTGCGCGGCGGGCGCGGCGGGAGCTAGTCCCGACGGCGGCCGACGATGCCGACTGAGACGCCGGCCGGGAAGCTGACCCCGGCCCGGATCAGGCGCGCCTCGAGCCGCATCGGCCACGACAGGGGCGCGTCCAGCCAGGCCGGCGTGCGCTCGACCTCGGCGACCTCGCCGCCGCGCTTGGGCAGCTGCCGGGCGATCGCGATCGGCGGCAGCAGTAGGGAGTTGAAATAGGTGGCGATCTCGGTCTTCCAACCGGCGGTCTCGATCGCCCGGCGCAGCTGGGGGCGGGTGTAGCGACGGTAGTGGTGCAGCCGCTCGTCCTCCTCGCTCCAGAGCCAGCTGTAGGCCGGCACGGTCAGCAGCAGCGCCGCTCCCGGCGCCGCGACGCGGTGCAGCTCGCGCAGCGCCAGGACGTCGTCGGCGACGTGCTCGACGACGTCGGTGGCGGCGATCAGGTCGAAGCTGCCGTCCTTGTAGGGGAGGTCCTCCATCGCCGCCTGCGTCACCCCGTCCAGCCCCCGCTCGGCGCAGAAGCGGACCGCCTCGGGCGAGGGGTCGAAGCCCTCGGCGCGGCCGTAGGCGCCGTAGCGGCGCAGGTTGAGGCCGGTGCCGCAGCCGGCATCGAGGATCCGCGGCGAGGCGGGCAGGGCGGTGCGCGCCAGCAGCGCCTCGATCACGGCCCAGCGGCCGCGGAACCACCAGTGGCGGTCCTCGACTTCGAAATGCTCGCGGTAGGCGGCCTCGCGCATCGGCGTGGCAGGTTAGTGGGCGGGCGCCGATGAGGTCTGCCGAGGGCCGCACCGACAGGATCGCCGTCGCCCTGCTCGGGGTCGGCATGGTCGCCGCCGCGGTCTACCTCATCTGGCAGACGCGCGGCTTCGGCTACCTCGACGACGAGTGGTACTTCTGGGCCGGCTACCACCCGCTCAGCCCGCACAACCTGCTGGCGCCGGGCAACGGCAACCTGATCGCGATCCCGATCTTGATCTACAAGGCGGTCTTCGCCGTCGCCGGGGTCAGCTACGTGCCGCTGCGCGTGATCGAGGCCCTGGTCGTGCTGCTCAACGCCGGGCTCTTCTTCGTCCTCGCCGCCAACGGCGACCGGCTGCGCAGCTGGCTGGCGCTGCCGCCGGCGCTGCTGCTGCTCGTCTACGGCAGCTCCTGGGACTCGGTTGCGACCCCGCTCGGGATCACCGCCCTGGTCGGCATGGCCTTCGGCCTCGGGGCGATGCTCAGCGTCCAGCGCGACACCACCCGCGGCGACGTCCTCACCGCCGTCCTCATCTGCGCCGGCCTCGCCTCGTTCACGACCGCGGTGCCGCTGCTGGTCGCGGTCGGCGTCGTCATCCTCTGCGACGACATCCGCTGCCGGCCGCGGCGCCTGCTCGTGGTGGCGGTGCCGGCCGTCCTCTACCTGATCTACCGCTGGCATTACCGCGACTACCCGACCCTCGACGGCGCCAAGCCGAGCGTCGACCACGCGCTGCACATGCCGACCGCCCTGCTCGACTCCTGGCGCGGCCTGCTCGAGAGCCTCGCCGGCTACACCCGCCTGCAGATCGAGCCGCTGCCGGCGCTGCTCCTCGCCGTGGCGGTGCTGGCGCTGATCGCCTGGCGCGTCTGGAAGGGCCCGCCGGTCAACCGGCGGGCGCTGGCCTACGGCGCCGCGCTGCTCACCCTCTGGCTCTCGCTCGGGATCCTCGGCAAGGACCCGATCGCCTCCCGTTACCAGTTCCCGGCCGCGATCCTCTTCTTCCTGCTGGTGATCGAGCTGCTCGACGGGCTGCGGATCCCGCGCCTCGCCCTCGCCGCCGCCGCCGTCGCCTTCGGCCTCGCGATCGTCTCCAACATCGAAGAACTCGACCGCCAGCGCTTCCTCACCCTCTCCAACACGAAGCTGAACGAAGCCAAGCTGGCGGCGCTGGAGGCGATTCGCGGCACGGTCTCGCCGCAATGGGGGCTGCAGCGGCTGGCCTATCCCGAAGACCCCTTCTTCGCCGACATCTACGTGATCACCGTCGGCGAATACTTCGAAGCGCGGGACCGCTACGGCTCGCCGGCGATGAGCCTGGCGGATCTGGCGCAGGCCGACGAATGGCAACGGGAAACCGCCGACCGCCTCTTCTTCAACGGCCTGCGGCTGATCGAGCTGGCGCCCGAGGCGCCGCTGCGCGATTGCCGGCGGGCGCGCCGGGAAGGCTCGACCTGGACGATCGAATCGGGGCCGCTGCCCGGCCCCGGCTTCGGCGTCCGCGCCGGCGGCGCCGACGTCAGCGCCCAGATGCGCCGCTACGGCGACGTCTACAGCACCTACCCGATCACCTTCCCGGCCCGCTCGAGCCGCTGGCGGCAGATCCCGAGCGACCGCTCCGACGTGCCCTGGCAGGCGGCGCTGAGCGCCGCAGCCCCGTTCGCGCTCTGCTTCCGCCGCGGTTAGCCGCGGCGGCGGGCGGCGACGTAGACCGTGCCGCCGTGACCGCTGGCGATCTCGACCGCCGCCGCCGCCGCGGCGA
>CAZHLT010000363.1:0-4378 GCA_964533285.1 uncultured Conexibacteraceae bacterium
GGCCCGCGCGGTGCCGGCAAGCGGGCGGCGGCGCGGGCTCTGGCGGCGGAGATCCTCGCCGCCGCCGCCGCGGCCGACGCCGAGGACGCGCGGCGGCGCGCCCTGCTCGACCCCTCGCCGCACCCGGACCTGGTCTGGATCGCCCCGCGCGGCGCCCAGCACCTGGTCGAGGAGGTGCGCGAGCGGGTGATCCGCGCCGCCTCCTACCGGCCGTTCGAGGGCGGCAAGCGCGTCTTCGTCATCGAGGCGGCGGAGGCGATGCGCGACGAGAGCCAGAACGCGCTGCTGAAGACGCTGGAGGAGCCGCCCGAGTTCGTCCACCTGATCCTGCTCAGCTCCGAGCCGGAGGCGCTGCTGGAGACGGTCGCCTCGCGCTGTCAGACGGTCGAGTTCGCGCCGCTTCCCGCCGCCGTGCTCGAAGCAGAGCTCGCCGCCGAGGGGACGAGAGGGGGCGCAGAGCGCCCGGAATCGGTCCATCGGCCCGAGCAGGTGGCCGCCGCGGCGCGGCTTGCCGCCGGCGACCTCGAGCGCGGCCGGCTGCTGCTCTCCGAGCCGGGCCGCGCCCTGCGGGGCGAGGTCGAGACGGCGCTGAGCGCGGCGCTCGACGGCGACGTCGCCGGCGCCCCCTGGAAGGCGCTGCTGAGCCGGGCCGAGAAGGCCGGCGAAGAGGCGGAAGCGGCCGCCCGCGAGGCGCTCGAGGCGGAGGCGGAGGCCGGGATCAAGCGCTCCGCCAAGGACCTCGCCGACGAGGCCAAACGCGCCGGGCGCCGGCGCCGCACCGAGATCCTCGACCTCGGCCTCGAGCTCTGCGGCGCCTGGCTGCGCGACCTCGCCGCCGTCGCCGGTGGCGCCGAGGAGGTGGTCTTCAACCGCGACCGCCTCGAGCTGCTGCGCGAGCAGGCGCAGGGGCTCGACCCCGCCGCCGCCCGCCGCGGCGCCGAGCTGGTCGCCCAGACCCGCCGCAGCCTCGACCTCAACGTCTCCGAGGAGCTGGCCCTGGAAGCGCTCTTCTTCCGCCTCGAGAGCTCCGTCTGATGAGCGGACGGCCGCAGAAGACGCCGCTATGCGGTGTCCTCGGTCGTCCGAACAGCACTGCTGTTCGGACTCCCGGCGTCCTTGCCCAGCGACGCCTGAGCCTCGTCTCGGCGCCCTTCCTCGCGGCCCTGGCGGCGCGCTCCCTCCAGCGCCCGTTCCTGCGCCAGCCGCGTGATCTGGGCGGCCTGGCGCGACATGATCACGCTGGTGTTGAGCGCCAGCCCGATCAGGAAGAAGAGGACGATCGAGAAGAGGGCGACGTTGGTGTCGCGGACCCCGAGCGCGTCGGCGGCGATCTGCAGCAGCCCCGGGAAGGCGGCGCCGGCCAGCATCCCGAGCCCGGCGACGAACCAGATCACGCTGTAGCGCTCCTGCAGCTTGTTGCGCCGGATCAGCTCCAGCACCATCAGCATGAAGGCGAGCGCGAGGACGGCGGCGATGATCCGCGTCTGCGGGGTCAGCCGCACGCTGTCGGCCTGCGCCGCCAGGACCAGGCCGCTCATCGCTCGGCTTCCACCTGGCGCGGGCGGAACTGGCCGACGAGGAGGACGACGACGCCCTTGAAGATGAAGAAGGCCGAGCGCAGCGGCGTCAGGAAGGAGCTGCCGCCGGCGCGCTCCAGAATCCGCACCGGCAGCTCCTCGACCCGCAGCCCCTGGCGCACCGCCAGCTGCAGCGACTCGATCTCGGCGAAGTCGGGGGAGTAGTTCTCGCTGAACAGGGCCATCACGCGGCGGTTGGCGGCGCGCATGCCGCTGGTCGTGTCGGTGAAGCGCTGGCGCGTGGCCAGGGTGAGGAAGAAGCGGAAGAGGCTGATCCCGATCCGGCGCGAGATCGTCGGCCGGTAGTCGTCGCTCTGGGCCTCGGCGGCGGAGGCGTGATAGCGCGAGCCGATCACCAGGTCGGCGTGGTCCTCGGTCACCTCCTCGAGCAGGCGGGCGACCTCGCGCGCCGGGTGCTGGCCGTCGGCGTCGAGGTGGGCGCAGGCCCCGTACCCCTCGCGCAGCGCGTAGAGGTAGCCGGTCTGCAGCGCCGCGCCCAGCCCCTGGTTGAAGGGGAGGGTGGCGACCACGGCCCCGGCCGCCCGCGCCCGCGCCGCGGTGGCGTCGCTGGAGCCGTCGTCGACGACGAGCACGTCGGCCTGCGGGATCGCCTCGCGGACGTCGGCGATCACCGCCGCGACCGACTCCTGCTCGTTCCAGGCGGGTATGAAGACGAGTGTTCGCACAGGGCGATTCTCCCATGAGGACGCGCAAGAACTGCGTCTGCGCTCACGAAGACGAAAGGATTGTGTTAGTAAACCTTCATGGCAAGCAAAAGAGAGCTGCCGATGAAGCGACGCGCGAGCGGACCGCGGATCGGCATGCGCCTCTGGCTGACCGGCGCCTTTGCCGCGGTCAGCCTGATCACCGCCGCCGCGGTCTACTTCTTCGGCGACAACCAGCAGGCGCTGCTCGGCGCGGTGCTGGTCGGCGTCCTCACCGGCTTCCTGATCGCGGTCGCGATCTCCCACCGGGTCGCCGGCCTCGCCCGCGCCGCCGGCGAAATGGCGGGCGGCTCCTTCGACGCGCCGCTCAACGTCTCCGGCCCGGACGAGATCGGCGACCTCGCCCGCGCCCTCGACTCGATGCGCGCCTCGCTGAAAGAGAGCTTCGGCGTGCTGACCGCCGACCGCAACAAGCTGGCGGCGATCTTCGACGGGCTGACGGACGTCGTGATGGTCGTCGACTACGAAGGCCCGGTCCGCTTCTCCAACCGCGCCGCGACCCGGCTGCTCGACGACAACGGGATGCCGCCGGGGTCGATCCTGCCGCAGCTGCACCGCGCCTCGGAGGTCGGCTTCTCCGCTCACCCGGCGCTGCGGATCGGCGACCGCGCCTACGCGATGACCGCCCGCTCGCTGCCCGACGAGCGCGCCGTCCTCGCCGTGCTCCGCGACCGCACCGACGAGCTGCGCCGCGAGCTCGCCGAAGCCGACTTCGTCTCCAACGCCGCCCACGAGCTGCGCAACCCGCTGGCCGGGATCTCGGGCGCGATCGAGGTCCTGCAGAGCGGCGCCAAGAACGAGCCGCGCGACCGCGACCACTTCCTCAACCGCCTCGCCGAAGACGCCGAGCGGATGAACCGGCTGACCCAGTCGCTGCTGACCCTGGCCCGGGTCGAGTCGCGCGGCGCCGCCGAGAGCGAGGTGGTCGACGTCCGCGTCGCGGTCCGCGACGTCGTCGCCGCGGTCGAGCCGCCGCGCCACGTCGCGCTCGAGGTCGAGGTCGAGGCCGATCTGGCCGTGACCGGCGACCCGACCCTGCTGCGCCAGGTGATGATCGGCCTGCTGACCAACGCCTTCAAGAACACGCCACCGCCCGGCACCGTTACGGTTCGCGCCAGGCATGACGGCCAGGCGGAGGCGATCCTCGAGGTGATCGACACGGGCACGGGGATCCCCGCCGCCGAGATCGAGCGCGTCTTCGAGCGTTTCTACCGGCGCAGCGAGTCGCGCAAGCAGGAGGGCTTCGGCCTCGGGCTGGCGATCGCGCGGCGGATGGTCGACGTGATGGGCGGCCAGATCGGCGCCGACTCGGTCGAGGGCGAGGGCTCTACCTTCTGGGTCCGTCTGCCGGTCGCGCAGCCGAGCCCGACCCCGGTGGCATGAGCATGACGATGAACAGGAGCTGGAAGGACATATGAGCAGCGGACGTATCTTGATCGCCGACGACGAGCCGTCGGTCCGCGATTCGGTCGGCTACGCGCTGGCCCAGGAGGGCTTCGAGGTGACCGCCGCCGCCGACGGCGACGAGGCCGCCGAGCTGCTCGGCAACGGCATCCCCTTCGACCTGCTGATCCTCGACATCATGATGCCGGGACCGAGCGGGCTCGACATCTGCCGCGACGTGCGCTCGCGCAGCGCCGTGCCGATCATCGTCCTCACCGCCAAGGACGCCGAGGTCGACAAGGTCGTCGGGCTCGAGGTCGGCGCCGACGACTACATGACCAAGCCGTTCTCGGTGCGCGAGCTGCTGGGCCGGGTGCGGGCGCAGCTGCGGCGCCGCGAGCTCGACCGCTCGCCGCTGGCGCAGGCGGTGAAGATCGAGTCCGGGCCGGTCTCGATCGACCTCGTCCGCCACGTCGCCACCGTGCGCGGCCGGCCGGTCAACCTGACCCGCTCGGAGTTCCAGCTGCTGCGCCTGCTGGTCGGCCGCCCCGGCGAGGTCTTCAGCCGCGGCCAGATCATGGAGGAGCTGTGGCAGACCGAGTTCGACGGCGACGAGCGCGCCTGCGACGTCCACATCTCCAACCTGCGCCAGAAGGTCGAGCGCGACCCGCAGCGCCCGGAGCTGGTCCTCAC
>CAZHLT010000364.1:0-2502 GCA_964533285.1 uncultured Conexibacteraceae bacterium
TCGTCAACCACCCGCCGCTGCTGCTCGCCGACGAGCCGAGCGGCAACCTCGACCCGGTCACCTCGATCGGGATCATGCAGCTGCTCTACCGGATCAACAAGACCGGCACGACCGTCCTCGTCGTCACCCACGATCGCGAGATGGTCGACAACATGCGCCGCCGCGTCGTCGAGCTCTACGAGGGCCGCGTCGTCCGCGACGAGGTCTCCGGCGGCTACACCGAGGAGTCGACCTCCGAGTTCGGCCTGCGGATGCGGGCCGAGATGGGAGTCGGCGCCGAGGGCGAGACCCGCACCAACGGCCACGACCACGAGCGGCTTGTCTAGTCGAGCATGGGCCGGCTGATCTTCTTCATCCAGGAGGCCGCGCGCGCGATGCGCCGCAACGCCGCCCCGAGCCTGGCGGCGATCGTCACCACCGCGGTGACCGTGATCCTGCTCGGCGTCCTCATCCCGATCTTCCAGACCGCCCAGGCCAAGAGCGACGAAGTCCGCGGCGAGCTCAACTTCCAGGCCGCGATCTACCCCGACGCGACCAAGGCCGAAGTGCAGGAGACGCACGCCGATCTGGCGGCGCTGCCGCACGTCAAGCAGGTCGAGTTCATCAGCAAAGCCGAGGCGCTGGCCGAACTGAAGAAATCCTTCGGCAAAGAGAAGAGCGAAGAACTGCTCTCGCAGCTGCACAGCAACCCGTTGCCGACCAGCTTCCGCATCGTCCCCGACGACGCCGCCAATCTCAACTCGATCAAGCTCGCCGTCTTCCCCGACGGGATCGACCAGGCCTCCACCAGCTACTCGATCCTCAGCAACGGCTTCAGCGGCCAGCAGGAATCGCAGAAGATCGAGCAGGTGACGAGCGCGTTGAAGATCGTCCTCACGGTGATCACGGCGCTGCTGATCGCCGCCTCGCTGATGCTGATCGGCAACACGATCCGGCTCTCGATCTACACCCGCCGCCGCGAGGTCGAGGTGATGCGGCTGGTCGGCGCCACCCGCTGGTTCATCCGCTGGCCGTTCATGCTCGAGGGCGTCGTGGTCGGCGCCGTCGGCGGCGTGGTAGCCATACTGATCCTGTGGCTCGGAAAGATCACCATCGTCGACCCGCTGAGCAAGACCTTCCACTTCCTCGAAGCTCAGAACAGCAGTGCGGTCAACTTCCCGGAGCTGATCGTCATCCTCTTCGCCGCCGCCGTGGTCGTCTCCACGCTCGGCTCCGGCCTGACGCTGCGGCGCTTCCTCAAGGTCTGAGGCGCGCGTGAGAGCGCGCGGCGCCGTGGCTTTTGCCGTGGCCCTGATCGTCGCCCTCGGCGTCGGGCTCTGGTACGGCGGGCACCCGAGCAAGCTGCCCGGCTTCCTGCGCGACCGCTTCGTCGCCCAGCCGTCGGGGCTGACCGCGGAAGCGGCGGAACTGATCCAGGACAACTACTTCCGCGCGGTCGGCGACACCGAGCTGGAGAACTCCTCGCTGCAGGGGATGGTCCGCGAGCTGCGCCGCCGCCACGGCGACCGCTTCTCCGACTACTTCTCGCCGGAGAGCCTGGCCGCCTTCAACGAGCAGATCGAAGGCCACTTCTCCGGCATCGGTCTCTCGATCGTGCCGGCGAAGGCGGGGCTGCACGTGGCGACCGTCTTCCCCGGCTCGCCTGCCGCTAAGGCCGGGATCGACCCCGGCGACACGATCGTCTCGGTCGAGGGCAAGTCGCTGGCCGGGGTCGACAGCGAAACCGCGGTGGCGAAGATCAAAGGCCCCGAAGGCACCCAGGTGACGGTCGGCGTCGTCGACGCGAAGACCGGCAAGACCCGGGAAGAGACGCTGACCCGGGCGCAGGTGGTGCTGCCCAACGTCAGCAGCCAGGTCAAGGAGGTCGGCGGCCGCAAGCTCGGCTACGTGCGGATGCTGAGCTTCAGCGAAGACGCCCACGCGCAGCTGGCCAAGGCGGTCGAGAAGGTGGAACGCGAAGGGGCGGAAGGGATCGTGCTCGACCTCCGCGGCAACCCCGGCGGCCTGCTCGACGAGGCGGTGCAGAGCGCCGCCGTCTTCCTCCCCGAGGGCGAAGTGGTGGTGACGACGAAATCGCGGGCCCAGGGCGACAGCACCCACAAGACCGGCGGCGGCCGGGTCAGCGAGCTGCCGCTGGTCGTCCTGATCGACCGCAACACCGCCTCGGCGGCGGAGATCCTGACCGCGGCGCTGGCCGACGACGGCGACGCTCCCGTGGTCGGCACCCGCTCCTTCGGCAAGGGCGTCTTCCAGGAGGAGCAGGACCTGGCCAACGGCGGCGCCCTGAAGCTGACGGTCGGCGAATACTTCACCCCGAGCGGGGAAAACCTGGCCCGCACCAAAGGCATCCACCCCGACGTCAAGGTCGCCGACGACCCCGAAACCAAAGCCGACGAGGCCAAGCAGCGGGCGCTCGAAGTGCTCGCCGGCCAGGTCGGAGCTTGAGGGGGCGCGGCCAGCGGCGCGGGCGGGGCGGCCGCCGCGGCCGCCAGCGCGAGCCGC
>CAZHLT010000365.1:0-3664 GCA_964533285.1 uncultured Conexibacteraceae bacterium
CCGTCCCCGACAAACTCGACACGTCCCGGGGAGGCGCCGCGGGCCCGGGCGTCCACGGCGGCCTAGGCCGCCGCGGGCTCGCGCTGCGCGACCGCCGTCAGCCACTCGGCAAAGGCCTCGCAGCCCTCGCCGGTGCGGGCGCTGAGGACCAGCTGCCGCGCCTCGGGGTTGACCGCGTCGACGTTGTACTGGAGCCGCTCGAGGTCGAAGTCGAGCGCCTCCAGCAGGTCGACCTTGTTGATCACGACCAGCTCGCAGGCGCGGAACATCAGCGGGTACTTGAGCGGCTTGTCCTCGCCCTCGGTGACCGAGCAGACCATCGCCCGCGCGTCCTCGCCGACCCGGAACTCGGCCGGGCAGACGAGGTTGCCGACGTTCTCGATCACCAGCAGGTCGAGCTCCTCCAGCGCCAGCTCGGGCAGCGCCGAGCGCACCATGTTGGCGTCGAGGTGGCACTCGCCGCCGAAGCCGGCGCCGGTGTTGAGCTGGACGACGGGGACGTGGAGCGCGGCCAGCCGGTCGGCGTCGAGCGAGCCCTGGACGTCCCCCTCCAGCACCCCGGCGCGCGGCCCCAGCTCCGGCAGCACCCGCTCCAGCAGCGTCGTCTTGCCCGAGCCCGGCGCGCTCATCAGGTTGACGACCCGCACCCCGGCGTGGTCGAAGTCATGACGGTTGGCGCGGGCGATCGTCTCGTTGGCGTCCAGCGCCCCCTCGGCGACCCTCACTGCGGTGCGGTGCATCGTGCCTCCTCTTCTTCCTCGACGACGATCGAATCGATCTCGAACTCGTTCCCGCTCAGCTCCTCGACCGCCGCCGCCGCGCAGGCCGGGCAGCGGAACAGCGGCAGCTCCGGCTCCCACTCCCGGCCGCACTCGCGGCAGCGCAGCCGCGCCGGCACGAACTCGACCTCCAGGGCGGCGCCGGCGGCGCCCGCCTCGCGAGTGAGGACCCCGAAGTAGAACTCGAGCGACCCGGGCACGACCTGGCGCAGCGCCCCGATCCGCATCTGCACCGAGCGCAGCGGCCGCCCCTCGGCGTGGCGCAGCGCCGTCTCCAGGATCGCCTGCGATAGCGAGAGCTCGTGCATCGCCTCAGCAGATCCGCGGCAGCGGGTCGCCGGCCAGCATGTCCATCACCCGCCGCCCCCCGAACACCGTCTCCGCCAGCACCATCCCCGGCGGCTCGCTCATCACCTCGCCGATCTCGGCGGCCGCCTCGCAGCCCGGCACCGCCCGCAGCGCCTCCAGCGCCGCCGCCGCCCGCCCGGGCGCAACGAAGGCGACCAGCTGGCCCTCGTTCGCCACGTACATCGGGTCGATCCCCAGCATCTCCGCCGCCCCGGCCACCGCCGGCGCCACCGGCACCGCCGCCTCGCGCACGACCGTCGCCACCGCCGAGGCGCGGGCGATCTCGTTCAGCACCGTGGCGACGCCGCCGCGGGTCGCGTCGCGCATGCAGCGCAGCTCCTCCCCGGCCGCCTCCAGCAGGGCGTCGGCCGCCGGCCACAGCGAGCGCGTGTCGGACTCGATCTCGGCGTCGAGCTCGAACTCGCCGCGGGCCAGCATGATCGCCGTGCCGTGGGCGCCGATCGGGCCGGAGACGAGGACGCGGTCGCCGGGCCGCACGCCGAGCGGCGAGAGCGCCGCCCGCTCGTCGACCCGCCCGATCCCGGTCGTGCAGACGTACATCCCGTCGGCGTGGCCGCGCTCGACGACCTTGGTGTCGCCGGCGACGATCTCGAACGCCGCCGCGTCGGCGGCGGCGGCGATCGCCGCGACCTCGGCCCGCTGCACGTCGGACGCCAGCCCCTCCTCGAGGAGCTGCGAGAGGCTCAGCGCCAGCGGCCGGGCGCCGCTCACCGCGAGGTCGTTGACGGTGCCGTTGACGGCCAGCTCGCCGATCGAGCCGCCGGGGAAGCGCAGCGGCCTGACGACGAAGCTGTCGGTGGTCAGCGCCAGCCGCGTGCCGTCGACCTCGACCGCGCCGGCGTCGGCCAGCTCGGCCAGCGCCGCCGAGCCGAAGGCGGGCGCGAAGAGGCCCTCAATCAGGGTCTGCGTCGCCTTGCCGCCGGCGCCGTGGGACATCGTCACCCGCTCGTCCTTGAAGCGCGGCCGCTTGGCCCGCGTCGTCGCGACGATCTCGAGGATCCGCCGCTCGCGGTCGCGGGGCGCGGTCGTCTCCGCCATCAGCCCACCCGCCTCACGCGACCACCCGCTCGCGGGCGAAGCGGCCGTAGTTGTAGTAGGCGGCGCAGGCGCCCTCGGGCGAGACCATGCAGGTCCCGATCGCGTGCTCGGGCGTGCAGGCGGTGCCGAAGACTCGGCACTCCCAGGGCTTGATCGCGCCGCGCAGCACCTCGCCGCACTGGCAGGCCTCGGGGTCGGCGACCCGTGCACCCGGCACCGCGAAGCGGCGCTCGGCGTCGAGCTCGGCGTAGGCGTCGGCCAGCCGCAGGGCGCTGTGCGGGATCGTCCCCATCCCCCGCCACTCGAACTGCGGCCGCGGCGCGAACACCTCGGCCATCACCCGCAGCGCGGCCGGGTTGCCCTCCGCGGGGACGACGCGGGTGTACTGGTTCTCGACCTCGCGGCGGCCGGCGCCGATCTGGCGCACCAGCATCAGCACCGACTGCAGGACGTCGAGCGGCTCGAAGCCGGAGACGACGAACGGCTTGCCGTACTCGGCGGGGACGAACTCGAAGGACCGGGCGCCGATCACGGTGGCGACGTGGCCGGGCCCGATGAAGCCGTCGAGCCGCAGGTCGGGCGAATCGAGCAGCGCCCGCAGCGGCGGCTCGATCGTCACGTGGTTGCAGACGACGGAGAAGTTGGCGAGGCCCTCGGCCCTGGCCCGCATCAGCGTCAGCGCCGTCGAGGGCGCGGTCGTCTCGAACCCGATCGCGAAGAAGTCGACCTCGCGCTCGTGGTTGTCCCGGGCCAGGCGCAGGGCGTCGAGCGGCGAGTAGACCATCCGCACGTCGGCGCCGTCGGCCTTCGCCTCCAGCAGTGAGCGCTCGGAGCCCGGCACCCGCAGCATGTCGCCGAAGCAGGTGAAGATCACCTCCTCGTGGCGGGCGATCGCGATGCCGTCGTCGACCCGGCCCATCGGGATCACGCAGACCGGGCAGCCGGGGCCGTGGACCAGCTCGACGCCGTCGGGCAGCAGCTCGTCGATCCCGTAGCGGTAGATCGTGTGGGTGTGGCCGCCGCAGACCTCCATCAGCTTGCAGCGGCGGCCGGGCTCGACCGCGGCGGCGATCTCGCCGGCGAGGACCCGCCCCAGCTCGCCGTCGCGGAACTCCTCGACGAAGCGCAGGCCGCCGGCGCCGGCGTCCCCGGCGCCCGGACCGGCGCCGGCGCTCACGCCGCCCTCGCGATCGCGGTGCCGGCGTGGACCAGCAGCCGCTCGCCGGCGGCGACCGGCGCGACCAGCGCCGTCTCCACCGCGCTGCGCTGGGCGGCGCCGTCCTCGCAGAGCGCCAGGCCGCGCTCGGTGTCGACCTCGACCACCCGCATCGGGATTGCCTCGTCCCCGCAGGTGATGCAACCGGTGGTGTGGTCGCAGCGCGGAACGAGGTCGTCCATGTCAGCCTCCGCGCCTCACTCGATCGCGCTCGCCTTCAGCTCCTCGAGCTCCTGCTCGTATTCGGCGCCCATCCCCTGCA
>CAZHLT010000366.1:0-2220 GCA_964533285.1 uncultured Conexibacteraceae bacterium
GCAGCGCCGTGGTCAGGCCAACGGCGACGCCGCTGCCGGTCAGGCTGAGGATCAGCCAGAGGGCAGCGACGGTCTGCATCCAGGTCCCCGAGAGGGAGATCACCTGGCCGACGAAGAAGCGGCGGTAGTTGGGGACCTCGAGCGAGTTGAAGGAGCGGCGCAGGTGGTACCTCACCCGCGCTCGCCCTCCCGCGGATCGCCTTCGCGCATCCGGTCGAGGATCTCGGCAGCGCGCTCCAGCGTCGCGACCTCCGCCGGGCTGAGGTCGCGCATGCGGCGCGCCAGGTAGGCGTTCTTGCGGCCGCGCAGGCGGCGCAGCCGCTCGCGACCGGCGGCGTTGACGGCGACCAGCGAGCTGCGGCCGTCGGCGGGGTCGGGGGTGCGCTCGATCAGCCCCTCCCGTTCCAGGCAGCCCAGCGTCCGCGTCACCGTCGGCCGCTTCACGCGCTCGATCTCGGCCACCTCGCTCGGGGTCAGCGGCCCGTGGCGCTCGATCGTCGCCAGCGCCGCAGTCGCGGTCGGCGTCAGACCGGCGCTCTCGCTCGCGGCCTCCTGCCGCAGCCGACGCCCGCTGCGCACGATCGCCATCCGCAGCTTGGCGGCGACGTCGGTGAGGGAGGTGTCCTTGGCTTGCGCGTGCATTGATTAGCTCTGGTAATTAGTCTAGCGAATTACCTTCGCCGGCTCAAGCCCCGCGCCGCCCACGACTGACCCGCGCCGCGAAGCTGACCTCATGACCTTTGTAACCCTCTGGGTTACAAAGGTCATGAGGTCAGGGGTGGGGTCAGGCGGCGAAGCGCTTTTCGGCGCGGGCGCGGGCCTTGGCGGCCTCGACCTCGCGGTTTTTCGGCGGCGCCGAGGTGACGAGCCGGTCGAGCAGCGTCCGGGTCGCGTCGGCGACCGCGGCGACCGCTTCCTCGCAGGCCTCGGCGTTGGCCTGCGAGGGCTTGGTCGAGCCGCTGACCTTGCGCACGTACTGCAGCGCCGCGGCCTCGATCTCATCCTCGCTGGCGGGTGGGTCGAAATTGTGGAGGGTGCGGATGTTTCGGCACATGCGCCGATCTTAGGCGCCGCCCCCCCGTCGGGTCCCCGGCCGATCGCCGGTCCGACCGCAGCTGCTAGATGAAGCGGACAGAACCTGACCTGAATACGCCCTAGCCTGGCGAAGACAGCACGATCCGAGAAGAGAAGGAGATGCGACTTTGCAATCCTCGCCAGCGATGAAGGAACTTGCCCGATGACCGACGCCGCCACCGCCCGCGACAAGCGCTGGATTGCCCTCGGGCTGCTCTGCGTCGCCCAGTTCGTCGTCGTCCTCGACGCCTCGATCGTCAACGTCGCGCTGCCGACGATCGGCGAAGCGCTCGACTTCTCCGAGGCGAACCTGCCCTGGGTCGTCAACGCCTACGTGCTGACCTTCGGCGGCTTCCTCCTGCTCGGCGGCCGCCTCGCCGACCTGCTCGGACGCCGGCGCGTGTTCATGGCCGGGCTCATCCTCTTCGCCCTTGCCTCGCTGGCCGGCGGCCTGGCGACCAACTCCGGGCAGCTGATCGCCGCCCGCGCCGTGCAGGGACTCGGCGCCGCGATCCTCTCCCCCGCCGCGCTCTCGATCGTCGCCACCACCTTCCGCGACGGCGCCGAGCGCAACAAAGCGCTCGGCATCTGGGGCGCGGTCGCCGGCTCGGGCGGCGCCGCCGGCGTCCTCCTCGGCGGCGTCCTCACCGAAACGCTGGGCTGGGAGTGGGTGCTCTGGGTCAACGTCCCGATCGGGATCGCCGCCGCCGCGATCGCCCCCAGCCTGATCGCCGAAACCCGCGCCGAGGACGAGGTCCGCCACTTCGACGTCGCCGGCGCGGTCACGATCACGCTCAGCCTCTCGGCGCTGGTCTTCGGCCTGCTCGACGCCGAAAGCGCCGGCTGGGGCTCGGCGCAGACGATCCTCACCCTCGCCGGCTCGCTGGTCCTGCTCGCCGTCTTCGTCGCCGTCGAGCGCCGCTCGCGGGCGCCGCTGGTGCCGTTCTCGATCTTCCGCGTGCGGACGATCACCGGCGCCAACGTCGTCGGCATCCTGGTCGGCGCCTCGCTCTTCTCGATGTTCTTCTTCATCTCGCTCTACATGCAGCAGGTGCTCGGCTACAGCCCGATCAAGGCCGGCCTCTCCTACCTGCCGCTGGCGGTGACGATCATCCTCTCGGCCGGCATCGCCTCGCAGCTGGTGAC
>CAZHLT010000367.1:0-2155 GCA_964533285.1 uncultured Conexibacteraceae bacterium
GGCCCGCGCGGCAGCCGCGGCGGCAGCTGCCGCCGCTTGGCGCCGCCGTCGCTGTCCTCGCTGGTCTCGGCCTCGGGCGCCCGGCTCGCCCACCAGACGAGCCAGATCGATCCCAGGACCGGGATCTTGAGCACCACGAGCAGGAAGAAGATCGGCCAGAACCCCGTCATCGGCGCCTCAGTCTAAAGACTCGCCCTGGCGGGCCGGCCTAGGTGTCGAGCCCCCGCGCCCAGGCGATCAGCGCTTCGGTTTCGGTCTCCTCGAGGCCGATCTGCGGCTCGGTCGGGACCAGCAGCGTCGGCTCCGCCCGCGCTCGCGCCCATTCGTAGCAGCTCTCGTCGAGGTTGTCGTCGAGCCAGGCCAGCGCCCGGCCCCTGCAGTAGGCGTCGAGCGGCGACAGCTTCCAGTGGGCGCTGCCGAAGCGGGCGGCGCCGTCGAAGGAGAGGTGGGGCAGCTCGGGCAGCCCCAGCGTCGTCGGCAGGTAGTAGTTGGCTTTGTCCTCCCAGCCGCTGGCCCAGATCAGCTCGTAGTGCTCCGCCAGCCGCCGCAGCCGCTCCCCGGCCCGCAGCGAGATGCAATGCATGACCCCGTCGACCAGCTCGAACCGCGCCCGCGACCGATCCGGCACCTCGTCGAACCCAAAGAGGGAGATCACCCCGTCGATGTCGATCGCAAGAATCGGCTTGCTCATGAAGCAGAACCTTTCAAAGATCCACCCTCAGCACCCGTCAAGCTTGCCAAGACATCCGCCGATTGGCGCTCCGAAGCCCGATGTCCGACATCTTGCCGGTGGCCGGGGGCGCGTTGGACCCCTCTCGACGGGCGGATACTCAAAACGGCGGCCTAATTAGGCCGCCGTTTGTCCGGCGAGAGGCACCCAACCGCCCTCGCTACCAACGGTAATGCGCGAACGCCTTGTTGGCCTGCGCCATGCGGTAAATATCGTCCTTCCGCTTCCAGGCGCTGCCCTGCTGCTGGTTGGCGTCGAGGATCTCGCTGGCGAGGCGCTCGGCCATCGAGTACTCGCGCCGGGCGCGGGCGAACTGGACCAGCCAGCGGACCGCGAGGGTGCGGGCGCGGCGGGCCGGGACCTCGACCGGGACCTGGTAGGTGGCGCCGCCGACGCGGCGGGAGCGGACCTCGAGCACCGGGGTCAGCTGTTTGATCGCCGCTTCCAGCGTCTCGACCGGGTCCTCGCCGGTGCGCTCGCCGACGATCGCCAGGCTGTCGTAGACGATCCGCTCGGCGAGGCTCTTCTTGCCGTCGACCATGACCTTGTTGATCAGCTGCTGGACGAGGCGGTTGCGATGCCTCGCGTCCGGCTCGACCGGGCGGATCTGGGCTGCGGAACGGCGCGGCATCAGGAAGCTTTGACCCCGTAGCGGGAACGGGCCTGCTTGCGGTCGGCGACGCCGGCGGCGTCGAGGGTGCCGCGGACGACCTTGTAGCGGACGCCCGGCAGGTCCTTGACGCGACCACCCCTGATGAGGACGACCGAGTGCTCCTGCAGGTTGTGCCCCTCGCCGGGGATGTAGGTGGTGACCTCCATGCCGTTGGTCAGCCGCACACGCGCGATCTTGCGCAGGGCCGAGTTCGGCTTCTTCGGCGTCACCGTTGCGACGCGGGTGCAGACGCCGCGCCGCTGCGGGGCGGCTACGCGCTTCTTGCGACCCTGGCCGGACTTGAGGCCGGGCGTCGTGGTCTTCTTCTTCGGGCGCTTGCGGCCCTTCCTGACGAGCTGATTCGTATTAGGCACGGCCGCGCATAGTAGAGCAGTCCGCAACAAAGCAGCCCCGCCGCCGCCGCGAGCTCGGCGTAGAAGCCGTCCTCGAGCACCGCCGAGGCCCCCGCGAAGCGGCTCGCCTGGGCGCCGACGGCGAGCCCGTCGGGGCGGTCGACGAGGAGGATCAGGAGCAGCGAGGCGAGCCCCAGCGCCGCCACCGCGAGCCCCAGCCGCGGCCGTCCCCGCCGCCCCGCCGCGGCGAGGACGCCGAGCGCCGCGGCCACCAGCCCGACCGGGACGAGGACGTAGGCGTGGGCGGCGCCGGCGGTGCGGGCGTCGACGGTCGGCACCGCCGCCGCCCCGGGCAGGTCGGCGTAGGCGGCGCGGCCGATCTCGACGGCGCGGTAGTCGACGAACTGCGAGGCGACCAGC
>CAZHLT010000368.1:0-1258 GCA_964533285.1 uncultured Conexibacteraceae bacterium
GCCGGCGTCCATGTACTGCTTCGCCGTCTTCCCCAGCTCGGTTTCCTCGCGCACGGCGGCGCGGAGGATGTCGCCGGTGGCGTAATAGGGCAGGCGCAGGTCTTCCTGCAGCCGCTCCCCCTGGGTTCCCTTGCCGGACCCCGGTGGACCTAGGAGGACGAGATTGAGCTCAGCCATTTTCTTGAGTCTATTTCCAAATCCGGAGGCGCGAGCACCCCGAGGCGCACGGGTTTGCAGCGTCCTCTATTTGAGGAAGCCCTCGTAGTTCCTCATCATCAGCTGTGCCTCGAGCTGCTTCACGGTGTCGAGCGCGACGCCGATGATGATCAGGATCGAGGTGCCGCCGAAGTAGAAGTTGGCCGAGGTCTGGCTGATCAGGATCGTCGGCAGCGCCGCCACCGCGCCGAGGTAGAGGGCGCCGGGGAAGGTCAGGCGCGAGAGGATGCGATCGAGGTACTCGGCGGTCGGCCGCCCGGGACGCACGCCGGGGATGAAGCCGCCGTATTTTTTGAGGTTGTCGGCCTGGTCCACCGGGTTGAAGGTGACCGCCGTGTAGAAGTACGTGAAGACGATGATGAAGAAGATCTCGCCGAGCACGTAGGGCCAGCTGTTGGGACTGAAGAATTCGGCGAAGTCGACCGCGGCCGGGGTGTTGAGCAGCTGGCCGATCGTCGGCGGGAAGGCCATGATCGAGGCGGCGAAGATGACCGGGATGACGCCGGCCATGTTGACCCGCAGCGGCAGGTAGGTCGAGCCGCCCGAGGTCATTTTGCGGCCGACGACACGTTTCGCGTACTGGACCGGGATCCGCCGCTGCCCCTCCTGGACGAAGACGATCGCGACGATCACGGCCAGGGCGATGAACGGCATCATCACGACGAAGACCTGATCGGGGTTGCTCCACCACTTGCTGATCCCGGTCGGGATCGAGGAGGCAATCGAGGCGAAGATCATCAGCGAGATGCCGTTGCCGATCCCGCGCTGGGTGATCAGCTCGCCCAGCCACATCAGCAGGGTGCAGCCGGCGGTGAGGCAGATGACGATCAGGAAGGTCTTGCCGAAGGTGAGGGTGCCGACGACGTTGCTGCCGACTTCGTTGCCGAAGGAGCGGAAGAGGAAGACGTAGCCGAGCGACTGGCCGAAGGCGAGGCCGACGGTCAGGTAGCGCGTGTACTGGGTGATCTTCTGCTGCCCGACCTCGCCTTCTTTTGAAAGGCGCTCGAGCGAGGGCACGACCACGGTCAGCAGCTGCAGGATG
>CAZHLT010000369.1:0-5826 GCA_964533285.1 uncultured Conexibacteraceae bacterium
TGCCCGGGGGTGCGGGGGGGGGCCCGCGCGGGTGGGCCCGAGCGGCGGGGCGGCCCAGCGCCCAACACCGTCCCCCGCCCCCCCCCACCCCTCCGGGCAGACCCCGTCCCTGGCCAAGCCCCCTACCCGACGAAGTCGAGGATGAGGGAGGCGGCCTCGGCGGGGACGTCGAGCTGGGGGCAGTGGCCGATGCCCTCGAGCTCGACGTAGTCGGCGGTGGGCAGCCACTCCTCGCGGTAGCGGGTGGCGAATCTGGGCCAGGGGAGGATCGCGTCGGCGGTGCCCCAGGCGATGCGGACCGGGCACTGGATGCGCTCGGGGTCGAGGTCGAAGCCCTCGCGCGAGGCGTATTCGATCAGCGGTATGACCTCGCAGCGGGTGACGCCGACGATCTGGTGAGCGATCAGCTCGGCCGGGATGTGCTCGTAGTTGGTGGTGATCAGCGCCGTCGCCATCCGCCGGCCCTCCGGCGTGCTGACGATCGCGTCGACCTGGCCGACGACGGTCTTCAGCTGCTCGTAGATCTGGACGAAGCCATCGGTGACCTGCTCGAGCGACTCGTCGTGAAGCGGCCAGCCGCCGGCCGGAGCGAGGGCGACGACCGACTCCGCCCTCCCCCGCTCCGCCAGCTGCAGGGCGATGTAGCCGCCGAGCGAGTTGCCGACGACGTGGGCGGTCTCGATCCCGACCTCGTCCATCGCCGCCTCGACCGCGTCGGCGATCCGGGCGTCGGTCATCTCGCCCTCCAGCAGCGGGCCGCCGGCGTGGGCGAGCAGGGTCGGCGCCAGCACCTCGTGCCCGGCCTCGAGCATCGGCAGCACCAGCTCCCAGGTGCGCCAGGTGTCGGTGAAGCCGTGCAGGCAGACCAGCGGCGGGCCGCTGCCGGCGTGGTGGAACGGGGTGAAGGACCGGACCGGGAGGTCGTTCATCTCCACCTCAGTCCTCGTACGGCTTGTAGCGATGGTGCAGCATCAGGTCGTTGCCGTCGGGGTCGGTGAACAGCGCCATGTGGCAGACGCCGGTATCGAAGGTCTCGCCGCGGAACTCGACCCCCTTGGCTTCGAGCTCGGCCCGCGCCGCGGCGACGTCCTCGACGTGCAGCGCCGGGTGCGCGTTCTTCTGCGGCGCGAACTCGAACCCCATCTTCGCCGGCTCCCAGATCCCGAAGCAGGTGCTCCCCGCCCAAAACTCGAAGCGGCTGTGCTCGTCGGGCCGCAGCCCCAGCGTCTCGACGTAGAAGGCGCGCGAGCGCTCGGCGTCGGTCGAGGGGATGCCGACGAAGTCGGTCCCGGTGATCGTCATGGAGTCTCCCTTCGGTCGTGATTGGACCGTCCGCACAAACTTACCGCTGCAACGTGGCGGCAACGTGGCGAGGTGGTTGCGCCACGGTGTACGGTGGTTTCGTGAGGATCAGGGCCGCGGTGCTGGAGGAGTTTGGGGAGCCTCTCGTCGTCCAGGAGGTCGAGCTGGCCGACCCCAAGGCGGGCGAGGTGCTGGTCCGGCTGCACGCCTGCGGCGTCTGCCACACCGACATGTACACGGCCTCCGGGGCCGACCCCTCCGGCTACGCGCCGGCGGTGCTCGGGCACGAGGGCGCCGGCGTCGTCGAGGCGGTCGGCGAGGGCGTCACCTCGGTCGCCCCCGGCGATCACGTCGTCACTCTCTTCTCGCCGCAGTGCCGCGAGTGCGTCCACTGCGTCGACCCGCGCACCAACCTCTGCATGGCGATCCGCGCCGAGCAGAACCTCGGCCACCTGCCCGACGGCACGACCCGGCTCTCGCGCGGCGGCGAGGAGATCCGCCACTTCATGGGCTGCTCGACCTTCGCCGAGGCGACGGTGATGCCGGAGATCGCGCTGGCCAAGGTCAACCCCGAGGCGCCGTTCGAGCACCTCGCGCTCTTCGCCTGCGGCCTCTCGACCGGGCTTGGGGCGGCGATGAACACCGCCAAGGTCGAACCCGGCACCACCTGCGTCGTCTTCGGCGCCGGCATGGTCGGGCTCGGCGCCGTCGCCGGCTGCCGCCTGCAGGGGGCCGAGCGGATCGTCTGCGTCGACCTCTCCGAGGACCGGCTCGAGCTGGCCCGGGGCCAGGGCGCGACCCAGACGATGATCGGCGGCCCCGACACCGTCGACCAGATCCTCGAGATGACCGACGGCTTCGGCGCCGACTACACCTTCGAGGCGACCGGCCTGGTCGGGGTGATGAAACAGGCGGTCGAGGCGGCGCGGATGGCCTGGGGCCTGTGCACGATCGCCGGCGTCGCCGGCAAGGGCGAGACGCTGGACATCGTCCCCCGCCTGCTGATCACCGGCCGCCGCGTCGCCGGCTCCTCCTTCGGCGGCGTCAAGGGCCGCGACCAGGTGCCGCAGCTGGTCGACCGCTACCTCGCCGGGGAGATCGACGTCGCCCCGTTCATCTCGCACCGCCTCACGCTCGACGAAGTCAACCGCGGCTTCGAGCTGATGGAGGCACAGGATGGGATCCGCAGCGTCATCGAGCTCGCCTGACGCCGGCGCGGCGTCCTCCGAGCCCGGCTCCACAGCGGACGAGCCGGGATCCACAGTCACCCCAGCACTGGTGATATCCCCAAAGCCGGGAGATCGCGAGAAGCCGCGCGTCGGCGCAAATCGGTACCTTGTATACAACCGGCTGGGCGGGAGGGGCCAAGCCGAATCGTGACCGCAACGTCGAAGAAGCCAGAGACCGTCATCATCCGCTTCGCGGGGGACTCCGGCGACGGCATGCAGCTGGTCGGCGACCGCTTCACCGCCGCCACCGCGCACGTCGGCAACGACCTCTCGACGCTGCCCGACTTCCCGGCTGAGATCCGCGCCCCGGCCGGCACCCCCGGCGGCGTCTCCGCCTTCCAGATCCACTTCGCCTCACGCGACATCCTCACCCCTGGCGACCACCCGAACACGCTGGTGGCGATGAACCCGGCGGCGGTCAAGGCCCACCTCGGCGCGCTGCAGGCGGGCGGCACGCTGATCGTCAACGAGGACGCCTTCACCGACGCCAACCTGCGCAAGGCCGGCTACCAGAGCAACCCGCTCGAGGACGGCACGGTCGACGACTACCAGGTCTTCAAGGTGCCGATGACGACGCTGACCACGCGCGCCACCGAGGGCATCGACGGCCTCAAGCCGGCCGAGGCGCAGCGGACCAAGAACCTCTTCGCGCTGGGCCTGATCTCGTGGATGTACGGGCGGCCGCGCAAGGAGACGATCGCCTGGCTGGAGACCAAATTCGCCAAGCGCCCGGCGATCCTCGCCGGCAACATCGCCGCCTTCAAAGCCGGCTACAACTTCGGCGACACGACCGAGATCGCGGTCACCCCGATCGAGGTCGCGCCGGCGCCGCTGGAGCCCGGCGAGTACCGCAACGTCAACGGCGCCAACGCGCTGGCGATGGGCCTGATCGCGGCCAGCGTCCGCAGCGGCCTGCAGCTGTTCTTCGCCAGCTACCCGATCACGCCGGCCTCCGAACTGCTCCACCACCTCGCCCGCCACAACCGCTTCGGCGTCCGCACCGTGCAGGCCGAGGACGAGATCGCCGCCGCCAACATGGCGCTCGGCGCCTCCTTCGGCGGCCGGCTCGGAGTGACCGCGACCAGCGGCCCAGGGATGGACCTGAAGTCGGAGACGATCGCGCTGGCGCAGATGGTCGAGCTGCCGCTGGTCGTGATCGACGTCCAGCGCGCCGGCCCCTCGACCGGGCTGCCGACCAAAACCGAACAGTCGGACCTGCTGATGGCGATCCACGGCCGCCACGGCGAGTCGCCGCTGCCAGTGATCGCCCCCGCCACCCCGGCCGGCTGCTTCGAGTCGGCGATCGAGGCGGTGCGGATCGCGGTCCGCTACCGGACCCCGGTGATCCTCCTCGCCGACACCTTCCTGATGAACTCCTCGGAGCCGTGGCGGCTGCCCGACGTCGCCGAGCTGCCGGAGATCGACCCCGGCTTCGCGACCAAGCCGAACGCCGGCGACGAATTCCTCCCTTACCTGCGCGACGAGCGCGGCGCCCGCCCTTGGGCGATCCCGGGGACGCCGGGCCTGCAGCACCGGCTCGGCGGGCTGGAGAAGGAGCACGGCTCCGGCAAGGTCTCCTACTCCCCCGCCAACCACGCGCTGATGACCCGCCTGCGCGCCGAGAAGCTGGAGAAACTGTCGGCGGAGCTGCCGCCACTCGAGGTAGAGGCCGACCCCGGCGCCCGCCTGCTGCTGCTCGGTTGGGGCTCGACCTCGGGCGTGATCGGCGCCGCCGCGCGCCGCGTGCGCGGACGCGGGATCCCGGTCGCGACCGCGCACCTGCGCCAGCTCGAACCGATGCCGGCCAACACCGGCGAGGTCGTCCGCTCCTTCGCCAAGGTGCTGGTGCCGGAGGTCAACACGGGCCAGCTGCTGAGCCTGGTCCGCGACAAGTTCCTGGTCGACGCGGTCGGCTACAACAAAGTCGAGGGCCTGCCGATCCTCGCCGAGGAGCTGGAGCAGGCGATCCTGGAGGTGCTGGGCGAAGATGAGTGAGAACGGGCACGACGGCAACGGTGCCACCGCGACGCTGACCAAGGCCGACTTCCAGTCGGGCCAGGAAACGCGCTGGTGCCCGGGCTGCGGCGACTACGCGATCCTCAACTCGGTCCAGACGCTGCTGCCGGAGCTCGGCGTGCCGCCAGAGAAGACGGTCTTCATCTCCGGGATCGGCTGCGCCGGCCGCTTCGTCTACTACATGGACACCTACGGGATGCACGGCATCCACGGCCGGGCGCCGGCGCTGGCGACCGGGATCGCGACCGCGCGCGAGGACCTCTCGGTCTGGGTCGTCTCCGGCGACGGCGACTCGCTCTCGATCGGCGGCAACCACCTGATCCACGCCCTGCGCCGCAACGTCCCGATCAAGATCCTGCTCTTCAACAACCAGATCTACGGCCTGACCAAGGGCCAGTACTCGCCGACCAGCGAGACCGGCAAGATCACCAAGTCGACGCCGTTCGGCTCCGAGGACCACCCGTTCAACCCGCTGGCGCTGGCGCTCGGCGCCGACGCCTCCTTCGTCGCCCGCACGATCGACGTCGAGAAGCAGCACGTGCGCGACACGCTGCGCGCCGCCGCCGAGCACCCCGGCGCCGCGATCGTCGAGATCTACCAGAACTGCAACGTCTTCAACGACGGCGCCTTCGACGCCGTCCGCGGCAAGGCCGGCGCCCACAACCAGATCCGGCTCCAGCACGGCCAGCCGATCCGCTTCGGCGAAGACCTCGAGAAAGGCGTCGTCCGCTCCGGCGACGGCGGCCTCGAAGTCGTCGAGGTGGCCGCGGCCGGCGAGCGCGGCCTCGTCGTCCACGACGCCCACGTCGAGGACCCCAGCCACGCCACCGCCCTCGCCCGCCTCACCGAGAGCCCGACCGGGCCGACCCCGATCGGCGTCTTCCGCGACGTCAAGCGCGCCGTCTACGGCTCCGAGCGCCAGAGCGAGCTCGAGGCCGCCCACGCCGGCGCCACTCTCGCCGACGTCGACGACCTGCTGCGCAGCGGCGACACCTGGACCGTCTAGCGATCGACCCGCGGCGGGGCCCCGCGCGGCCAGCGCTCTCGGCCGCGCTCGCGACATTGACCACACTCAGGTGGGGGCGGTCTCCAACGATCATCGCAACGCACCGTCCAGTTGCGATGACGAAAGGAGACCAGGATGCGGAGAGGACGGGGGACCCGATCGGGGTGGCGGGTGCTGCGAGCGCCGGAGCGCCGGGCGATCGAGGCACGGCTGCGAGAAGGAGCGCGGGTCATGGAGATCGCCGCCGAGCATGGCTGCTCGCGGGGTACCGTC
>CAZHLT010000370.1:0-6142 GCA_964533285.1 uncultured Conexibacteraceae bacterium
GCCGCTGACGCCGCCGGCCGGGACCGTGCATTCGGTCGATTCCGGGGTCGGCGTCGAGGCCGTCGCCGGTTCGCCGTTTTCGCTCGTCGTCGGGGTCAGGCCGCCGCCCGCCGCCAGCGCGCTCGCCGGGAAGGCGATCAGCGCGAGCGCCAACGCAACCAGTGAAAATCGGGCCCGGGACCCGAACCGCCCAACCTGCGACAGCCGCAAACCAGTCTCCTTTGTCGGCCTGCGGGGTTAGCTGACGGGCTGGCGCTGAAGGAGCCTGCGCTCCCACCCCGGAGGGTGGATTCGCCCCAAAATCGGTTCCCCCGCTCCGAGGTTTTCGGCCCCCGGATTCGGCTTACCGGTTTCGAACGCGAGCAGTGTAACTGACGTTCAAGTCGTTTTCGCCAAGCGCTCCCGAACCCCTTGTGCGAGCGGCAGGCGGACGGTGAGCTCGGCGCCGCCACCGGGCGCGTTGGCGGCCGCGACCTCGCCGCCGTGGGCGTGGACGATCGCGGCGACGATCGCCAGCCCGAGCCCGGCGCCGCCGTCCTCGCGCCCGCGCGAGGCGCTGCTGCGCCAGAAACGCTCGAACACCGCCTGCGGGTCCTCAGCGGCGATCCCGGGGCCGTGGTCGCGCACCCGCAGCACCGCCTCCTCGCCCTCGGCTGCCAGAGCCGCCTCGATCGGCGTCCCCGCCGGCGTGTGGACGACCGCGTTGCGCAGCAGGTTGTCGAGCACGCGGCGGATCTGCTCGGCGTTGCCGACGACCTCGACCGGCCGCGTCCCCCGCAGCCCGATCTGCCGCTCCGGGTTCGCCGCCCGCGCGTCCTCGCAGGCCTCGGCCAGCACCTCGTCGACCCGGAAGCGCTCCTGCACCGGCTCGCGCACCTCGTCGACCCGGGCCAGGGTCAGCAGGTCGTCGACCAGGCCGCCCATCCGCGCCGACTCCGATTCGATCCGCCCCATCGCCCGCTCCACCTGCGCGGGCTCGCGCTGGGCGCCGATCCGGTACAGCTCGGCGTAGCCGCGGATCGCCGCCAGCGGCGTCCGCAGCTCGTGCGAGGCGTCGGCGAGGAAGCGCCGCAGGCGCCTCTCCCCCGCCTCGCGCTCGGCGAAGGCGCCCTCGATCTGGGCCAGCATCGCGTTGAGGGCGAGGCCGAGGCGTCCGATCTCGGTCCGCTCGTTCGCCGGCTCGACCCGGCGCGAGAGGTCGCCGCCGGCGATCTGGCCCGCGGTCTCGCCGATCCGCCGCAGCGGCCGCAGCCCGACCCCGACCAGCCACCAGGCGAGTGCCGCCAGGGCGAGGAGGACAACCGCGCGGACCACCAGCTCGATCAGCGCCAGGCGGTCGAGGGTGGCGTTGGTGTCGGCGAGCGGGATCGCGACGACCGTGGTCAGGCCGGTCAGCGGGCCGCTGCCGGCGGCGGCCAGCACCCGGAACTGTTCGGAGCCGCTGCCGCGCTCGCCCGTCGTGAAGAAGCGGGGGTCGCCGTCGGCTTCCGCCTCGAGCCCTTCCGGCAGCGCGGGCCGCGGCGCTCCGGCTTCGCCTTCGGCGAAGGTGAAGGTCCTGCCGATCACCGCTTCGCCGCCGTACCGCAGCTGCCCGAAGGTCCCGGAGGGCCACTGGGCGCCCGGCCCGCCGCCACCTCCGCTCAGCCCCGGAGTCGGCCCGCTTCCCGCTTCGGGCAGCAGTTCGCCGCGCCCGCCGGCCTGGGCTTCTTTGACCAGGTCGAAGCCGACCGGCCCGACCGCCGCTTCCAGCTGCTGGTCGACGCGGTCGTAGAGATAGGAGTGCAGCGCCCGGTAAGAGACGAAGCTGAGCGCGGTCAGACCGACCGCCGCCAGGAGGACGACGGCGGCGACCAGCCGCGCCCGCAGCGAGAGCTCAGGCAGGCGGAAGCCGGAGCGCATAGCCCACTCCCCGCACGGTCTGGATCAGGCGCGGCCCGTGTGCCTCGAGCTTCTTGCGCAGGTAGCTGACGTAGGTCTCGAGCACGCGGGCGTCGCCGGCGAAGTCGTACTCCCAGACGTGGTCGAGGATCTGCGCCCGGGTGAGGACGCGGCGCGGGTGCGACATCAGGAACCGCAGCAGCCGGTATTCGGTGTCGGTCAGCGCGATCGGGGCGCCGGCGCGGAACACCTCGCGGGTCTCGTCGTCGAGCTCGAGGTCGCCGAAGCGCAGCCTGCCCTCGTCGCCGCCGGCGCGGCCGAAGCGGCGCAGCACGGTCGCGATCCGCGCCAGCAGCTCCTCGACCGAGAACGGCTTGGTCACGTAGTCGTCGCCGCCGAGGGTGAGGCCGCGGACCTTGTCCTCGGTCGTGTCCTTGGCGGTGAGGAAGAGGATCGGCGTCTCGTCGGCGCGCTCACGCAGCCGCTTGGCGACCTCGAAGCCGTCGAGGTCGGGCAGCATCACGTCGAGCACGATCAGGTCGGGGCGGGCGTCGGCGACGGCGGCGAGCGCCGCGCGGCCGGGGGCCGCGGTGAGGGCCTCGTACTCGTTGTTGGGCAGCGCGATCGAGATCACGTCGGCGATGTTGGGCTCGTCGTCGACGACGAGGATCCGCCCGCGGCGGCCGTTCTCGTTCGCGTTCATCGCTCCATCATCGGCCCGCATCCTTGGAGTTTCCTGAGAGACGGCGCACCCTGGGCGCCGGCGCCCAAGCGCGCCGCGCGGCCGCGCCCTCCGCTCTCAGCCAACTCTGAGCCGCGGCCCAGGCCGCTCCCACGCCCGCCCCCGATCGTGGCGGCCATGGCCCCGACCGTCGAGATCGCGATTCCCGTCCACAACGAGGAGCGGGTGCTGGAGGCGAGCGTGCGCCGCCTCCACGGCCTGCTCACCGCCGGCGCCGTCCCCTCCGCGTGGCGGATCGTGATCGCCGACAACGCCAGCGACGACGCGACCCCGGCGATCTGCCGCCGACTGAGCGCCGAAATCCCCGCCGTCACCTACGTGCGGCTGCGCGAGAAGGGCCGCGGCCGCGCCCTGCGCCGGGTCTGGTCGACCAGCGACGCCGAGGTCGTCGCCTACATGGACGTCGACCTCTCGACCGGGCTGGAGGCGCTGGCGCCGCTGGTCGCGCCGCTGGTCTCCGGTCACAGCGACCTGGCGATCGGAACGCGGCTGGCGCCCGGCTCGCGGGTCGTCCGCGGCCCCAAGCGCGAGCTGATCTCGCGCGCCTACAACCGCCTCCTCCACCTCACCCTGCGGACCCGCTTCAGCGACGCCCAGTGCGGCTTCAAGGCGATCCGCGCGGCGACCGCGCGGCGGCTGCTGCCGCGGGTCTCCGACCAGGCCTGGTTCTTCGACACCGAGCTGCTGGCGCTGGCCGAGCGCGAGGGGCTGCGAATCCACGAGGTGCCGGTCGACTGGGTCGACGACCCCGACTCCAGCGTCGACATCGTCCGCACCGCGCTCGACGACCTGCGCGGGATCGCCCGCCTCTCGCGCGAGATCTACGGCGAGCTGGCGCGCTTCGCCGCGGTCGGCGTCGCCAGCACCCTGCTCTACCTGCTGCTCTTCCTCGTCCTGCGGGCGGCGCTGCCGGCGCTCGCCGCCAACACCCTGGCGCTGGGGCTCAGCGCGATCGCCAACACCGCCGCCAACCGCCGCTTCACCTTCGGCCGCCGCGGCGGCGAGCGGCTGCTCCGCCACCACGCCCAGGGGCTGCTCGTCTTCGGCCTCTGCCTCGGCCTCACCAGCGGCTCGCTGCTGGCCCTGGAAGCGCTGGCCCCGGAGGCGCCGCGGGCGCTCGAGCTGGCGGTCCTCCTCGCCGCCAACGCGGCGGCCACGGCGCTGCGCTACCTGCTGCTGCGGCTCTGGGTCTTCGGCCCGGGCGCCGCGACGGCCGGGCAGCCAGCCGCCCTCAGCCCCGCCGCCGCTGGGCGACCCGCCGCCGAGTTGCAAGGATTGGCGGCGTGCCCTCCGTCCCCGAGGCCGAGCACCGGCACCCGCGCCTGATCACCGGCCGCCGCGAAGGCGAGCGGGTGACGCCGCTGGAGCTGTTCTTCGACCTCGTCTTCGTCCTCGCGATCACCCAGTGCACGGCGCTGATGGCGCACCACCCGACCTGGGCCGGGCTCGGCCAGGGCCTGCTCGTGCTCGGCGTGCTCTGGTGGGGGTGGGTCGGCTACGCCTGGCTGACCAGCGTCATCGACCCCGAGGAGGTCGCCGTGCGGCTGGCGATCTTCGTCGCGATGGCGGCGCTGCTGATCGTCGCCCTCTCGGCGCCCGCCGCCTTCGGCGATCTGGCGCTCACCTTCGCCCTCGCCTTCGGCGTCTTCCGCGTCGCCCACATCACCCTCTTCATGCTCGCCAGCGCCGACGAGGACGGCCTCCGCCACTCGGTGATCGGGCTCGCGGTCTCGACCCTGATCGGGGTCGGCCTGCTGGTTGCCGCCTCGTTCTTCGACGGCCTGCCGCAGGCGGCGCTGTGGGCGCTCGCCCTCTTCCTCGACATGGGCGGCCCCTACCTGTTCGGCTCCGAAGGCTGGCGGCTGGTCCCCGGCCACTTCGCCGAGCGCCACGGCCTGATCCTGATCATCGCCCTCGGCGAGTCGATCGTCGCGATCGGCGTCGGCGCCGCCGGCCACCTCGACCTCGGGATCGGGACCGCGGCGGTGCTCGCCGTCGGCCTCGCGGCGGCGCTCTGGTGGACCTACTTCGACGTCGTCTACCTGGTCTCGGCCCGGCGCCTGGCCGAAGCCGAGCCGGGCCGGCCGCAGAACGAGCTCGCCCGCGACTCCTACTCCTACATCCACCTGGCGCTGGTCGCCGGGATCGTCCTCGCCGCCTTCGGGATCGAGGAGACGATCGCCCACAGCGGCCACCACCTGCACACCGTGCCGGCCTTCGCCCTGCTCGGCGGCATCGCCCTCTACCTGCTCGGCCTGATCGCCTTCCGCTATCGCCACGTGCGCACGCTCAACCGCCAGCGGCTCGGCCTGGCGGTCGTCCTGCTGCTGCTGATCCCGGTGGCGGCCGCGATCCCGGCGCTGCTCAGCCTGGCGATCGCCGACCTGCTGCTGGCGGCGATGATCGTCTACGAGACCCGCGGCTACGGCGACGGCCGCGAGCGGCTGCGGCGCGAAACCGGCGTCGGACACGTCGAGGCCGCGTAGGGTTTCCGATCTGGACGAAGGTACGACAGACGTCCGGCTTCGACATACTGCGGAACCTTGAGCGATACGCCCCCCCTTCTCGAAGAACTGCTGCGCCCTGGCGCTCCCTCGGGCTACGAGGAACCGGCAGCGGCCGTCTGGCGCCAGGCCGCCTCATTCGCCGACCGGCTCGGCAGCGACGGGCTCGGCTCCTCGATCGCGCGGGTCGGCGAGAAGGCGCCGCTGCTGGCGGTCGTCGGCCACATCGACGAGATCGGCCTCGTCGTCACCCACGTCGACGAGAAGGGCTTCCTCTACTTCGCCCCGATCGGCGGCTGGGACCCCCAGGTCCTGGTCGGCCAGCGGGTCGCGGTGCGCGGCCCGAACGGGATCGTCCCCGGCGTCGTCGGCCGCAAGCCGATCCACCTGCTCGAGCCCGACCAGCGCAAAAAAGTCGTCGAGCTGAAGGCGATGCACATCGACATCGGCGCCGCCGACGGCGAGGAGGCGAAGGAGCTGGTCCGGGTTGGCGACCCGGTCGTGATCGCTGCCGAGCCACTCCAGGTCGCCGGCGAGCGCCTGGTCTCGAAAGCGATGGACAACCGGCTCGGCGCTTACGTCGCGCTGGAGAGCCTGCGCCGCTGCGCCGAGGGCGCCGGCCCCGGCGGTTCCTTCGCCGCCGTCGCTGCCGTGCAGGAGGAGATCGGCCTCTTCGGCGCCCGCACCGCCGCCTTCGAGATCCGCCCCGACGTCGCCGTCGCCGTCGACGTCACCCACGCCACCGACGCCCCCGGCGTCGACGAGAAGGAGCTCGGCTCCAGCCCGCTCGGCTCCGGCCCGGTGATCGGCCGCGGCTCGACCCTCTCGCCGAAGGTGACCGTGCTGCTGGTGCAGACCGCCGAGGCCGAGGGCATCGAGTACAACCTCGCCGCCAGCGGCCGCGGCACCAGCACCGACGCCGACGTCATCCAGATCTCCCGCTCCGGCATTCCCACCGGCCTGGTCTCGATCCCGCTCCGCTACATGCACTCGCCGGTCGAGATGGTCGACCTGCGCG
>CAZHLT010000371.1:0-15004 GCA_964533285.1 uncultured Conexibacteraceae bacterium
GTGGGGGGGTGGGGGGGCGGGCACTCCCCTCAAAACCCGCTCGCTTCGCTCGCTCTGGAGTGTTTTGGGAGGAGCACCCGCACCCCCTCTCAGGGACGGACTAGCCGCGGTACGCGGGGAAGAAAGGGCCGGTGGGCTTGCCGCTCGCCAGCTTGGCGTAGGTCTCGGGGTCGCAGATGATCTCGGAGGTGAACCAGGGCTCGGTGCGGTTGGCGAAGCCGCGCTTGAATTCTTCGAGGGCGTCGCCAGGACGCAGGCCGCCGCCGAGGTTGAGGGGGAGGCCGAGCTCGGCGGCGTGCTCGACGAGGCGGGTGACGACGTTCTTCATCGGCGCCTCGCGCAGGCGCGAGTCGGCGGTGCCGGAGAGGTAGTAGTGGAGGTAGCCGTCGCTGACGGCGGCGATCGAGGCGGCGGCGAGCGCGCCGTCGGGGGCGGTGGCGAGGGCGAGCCAGGTGCGGGGCGCGGCGAGGATCCGGTCGAAGTAGGCGGCACCGAAGAAGTAGTGACCGGCGGCGGCGGCGCGGCGCATCGTCTGCTCGTAGACGTCGACGAAGCCGGCGCGCTGCGCGGCGCTCGTCTCGGCGCCGGAGACGAGGTCGAGCCGGTAGCCGGCTTCGAGGTTGCGGCGGACCTGACGGCGGTCGCTGGGCCGGCTCTTCGGCGCCAGCGCCGGGTCGGCGACCTGGACGACGTTGCGCTCGCTCGCCCCGGCGAGCGGCGCCGGCCCGAGCCGGTGGCGGAGGAAGACGCTGACCAGCCCCGTCGCGCTCCAATCGACCTCCCCCGGCTCCAGCCCCCCGCCACCTCCCCGCGTGGCAGTGCTTTTCCCTCCATAGAGTGAGAAATGACTGCCACGATCGGGGGGGGAGGGGACGAGGCCGGGGTAGCCGTAGGGGGAGATCGCGTCGCGGCGGTCGCTGCCGGGGATCTCGCGGACGATCAGGGGGGCGACGAGGACCGCCGGCGCGGGGCCGGCGCTCGGGGCGGCCTCGACGGTCGCTGCGGCCTCGGGCTCGGCGCTCGTCGCGCGCTCGGCGCTCGGGGCGGCCTCGACCTCGATCCGCAGGGTGTGGGTGGCGCCCTCGGCGGCGAGGAAGGGGCGGCAGCGGAAGAACTCGTCGCCGGCCGCGGCCTCGCCGCGGTCCTCGAGCAGCTCGGCGCGCGCCTTCACCGGGTCACCCCGCCGGCGCCGCCCTCACTCGAACAGGTCCGCGGCGGCGGCGCGGAACTCGTCGGGGAGTACGCCCCAGATCTCGCAGTCGTCGGTCGGGGCGCCGTCGTGGCCGCGCAGGTGTCCCCGCATCGTCCCCTCGTAGACCCAGCCGAGGCTGGCTACGGTCTTCTTCGCGATCTCGTTGCGGCCGGGGATGCGCCCGTAGACGCGGTGGGCGCCGTACTCGTCGAAGGCCTTGGCGATCGTCAGCGCCTCGGCCCGGCGGCCGACCCCCTTGCCGCGGACGTCGTCGCCGATCAGCGCCCCCAGCTCGGGCGCGGTCTGCCGGAAGAGCCCGTAGAGCGCGGTGAAGCCGACCGGCTCCTCGTAGCCCTCGACGACGATCGCGAACTTGCGGTCCTCGCCGGCGGCGTCCATCGCCCGCCCGACCCAGGCCTCGGCCTGCTCCAGCGTGAACTCGTCGCGCTGCTCCATCAGCGACCTGGTCGCCTCGGGGTTGTTGAACCAGCGGTGCACCGCCGCCGCATCCCCGGGCTGGAACGGGCGCAGGCTGACGGCGGGCTTGGGCTGACCGCTCACGCCGAAACCCTATGGGGCTTCGCCGCCGCTCGTCGTCAGACGAGCACAGGCAGGTCGACATCGCGTCTCTCGAGGGCGCGCCGAACGACGCGCTCGACGTCCTCGGAAGCCCCGGAGACCGTGACGGCGAAGTCGAGCTCACCGCGTTGGACGTCTTCGGCAAGGCGCGCAACGAACTCGTCGGCGAACGAGTGGCTGGTGCTGCGGATCTCGGAGAAATCCAAGACGACCGCAGGCTGACCCTCTGCTCGCCGAATCAGATCCGCTCGAAGCTGCTCCCCCAGAGGACGCGTCGCCAGGGTCTTCCCATGGTCCGCGAGGGCGTAGTGATACGTCACTGACTGCCTCCTCTCGAACGGTTGTTCACTTCTCGGCGATGGTAGATGGCCTGTCGGAGGCTCACACGGAAACGAGATCGTAGGTAATCCAAGTTCCCCGCCTGAATCGCGTGGCTGGAAAAACCTCCACCTTCGGAACTTCCTGCACGTTCTGCAAGCGGCAGAAACCCGCGGCGGAGAGAATGTCCATTCGGGCGGCGTGGAGGAAGCGGGTCAAAGCGGCTTCCATGACCGCCGAGAAGCCGATGCCGCGGTGGGGATCGCCGGTCCCGGAGACCCCTTCGCGGGTGGCGTGGGCAATGGCCAGGCCGTCGTCGCCCCACTCCGGATAGCGCTGCCGAATGTGCTCGGGGATGCCGATCCCGAGGTCTCCTATCGCGATCGACACCAGCCGCCGCGGCTCTGAAACACGGCGGACGGCGGCATAGGCACCGAGTGTGTTCTCGCCGTGGTCGACCGCGTTGTTGCAGAGCTCCGAGACCGCCATGAATGTCGCTTGCCCCAGAGACGACACGTCCGGCAGCTGGTACTCGAGCACCTCCTGTGTTCGTTCGGCGACCAGCTCGACCTCGTTGAACTCGCGCATCTGCGTGACCGGCACGATCGCGTCGTCTTCGACCGCTGCGACGCGATCGGGGTCGATGCGCATGGCGTCGAAGGCTCGACGGGTCAAGGGGTCCGAGGGCGGCGCGACCTTCACCTCCCGCCCTTCGCGCCGATGCCAATCGACGAATACACGAAGCCGGACCGCAAGCATTGGGTGCACGGGGAGTCCGAGGCGACTGCAATCGACCGTCAGTTCGGCAGGCAGCTCATGATCGAGTGGAAAGTCGTCTCTCCAGCCGCCTTCACCGCCGCGCGGACCTATTTCTTTCACCCAATCCACTGCATCAGCCTATGCAGTGGTTCGGCGTCCTCGCTCAGTCGGGGGCGAGGCCCTGGCCGGTGAGGACGAGCCAGGCGGTGCGGGCGAGGATGCGGGCGTCGAGGGCGGCAGAGCGGTGGTCGACGTACCAGAGGTCGAGCTCGATCCGCTCCTCCCAGGGGATGCCGGCGCGGCCCTGGACCTGGGCCCAGCCGGTGATCCCGGGGAGGACGTCGTGGCGGCGGTGCTGGCGCTCGCTGTAGTCCTTCACCTGGGCGGGGATGGTGGGGCGCGGGCCGACGATCGCCATCTCGCCGCGGAGGACATTGACCAGGTTCGGGATCTCGTCGAGCGAGGTGCGGCGGAGGAAGCGGCCGGCGGCGGTGACGCGGGGGTCGTCGCGGTAGACGACGGTGCCGACGCCGACCGGGTCGGAGCCGAGCTCCATCGTCCGCAGCTTCCACGTCTCGAACTCCTCGCCGCGCCGGCCGACGCGGCGCTGGCGGTAGATCACCGGGCCGCGGCTGCCGAGCTTGATCCAGACCGCCGCGGCAAGCAGCAGGGGCGAGAGGACGAGCAGGGCGAGGGCGGCGATCAGGATGTCGATGGCGCGCGGCATCAGCGGGTCCCCGCGGCCTTCTCCCAGCGGCCGCCGGCGCCGCCGCGGAGGCGGTCCCAGAGGCCGGCGGTGATCGAGGCGGTGGTGAGGACGTAGTAGCGGGCGATGCGCAGCGGCGCCCAGGGCAGCCGCGGCGCCAGCAGGGCGGCGGCGAGCAGGGCCAGCTGCAGGACGAAGGTGAGGACGTAGAACCAGCCGGAGCCGAGCAGGAGGACGTTGGCGAGGAGGGCGAGGAGGTGCAGCAGCGGGCTGAGGTAGCGCAGCAGCCGGTGCGAGAAGAGCTCGAAGGCGAAGAGGGCCGGGTAGCGGCGCGGCGCGATCATCCCTTCGCCGACGACGATGTCCCAGAGGCCGACCATCATCCGCCGTTTGCGGGCGAACTCGCCCTCGATCGTCGGCACCATCTTCTCCTCGGCGCGGGCACCGGGCGCGTAGCGCGAGCGCAGCCGCCGCTTGGCGAGCAGGAAGGGGAAGCTGAGGTCGTGGCTGCCGGAGGGCGGCAGCGGCACGTAAGCGTCGCGGCGGACCGCGTAGATCGCGCCGTTGCCGGCGGTGACGCCGGCCAGCGCCGACTCCATTTCCCGCACCGCCATCTCGTAGCGCCAGTAGGCGCCCTCGAGGTTGTCGCCGGCCGGGTCGAGGAAGCGGACCTGGCCGCAGACGTAGCCGACGGCGGGGTCGGCGAAGGGGGCGACCAGGCGGCGCAGCGCCTCGCGCGACCAGACGCTGTTGGCGTCGGAGAAGGCGAGGATTTCGCCGGCGGCCTGCTCGACGGCGGCGTTGAGGGCGACGACCTTGCCGCCCGGCGGCAGCTCGAGCACGAGCGAGGCGCCGGCGGTGCGGGCGCGCTCGGCGGTGGCGTCGGTCGAGCCGTCGGAGGCGACGATCACCTGCAGGCGCTCACGCGGGTAGTCGAGGGCGAGCGCGTTGGCGACTTTGGCGGCGATCACCTCCTCCTCGTCGTAGGCGGGGACGATCAGGGAGACGGTGGGGAAGTCCTCAGAGCGCAAGCTTCCCAAGCTTGCGGTCGCGGGTTCGAGGCCCGTCGTCCGCGTTCCCCGCAGCCGCACCAGCGCCCACAGCACCACCGGGTAGCCAAGGTGCGTGTAGACGATCAGGCCGGCGCTGAGCCAGAAGAGGATCGCGGCGACGGTCGTCACGCGCGGGCCTCCAGCAGCTCGCGGTAGAGGTCGAGGGTGAGGCGGGCGGCCTCGTCCCAGGAGAAGGGACCGGCGGCGGCGGCGCGGGCGGCGGCAGCGAGCTCCTCGCGGGCGGCGGCGTCGCCGGTCAACTCGCGCAGGGCGACGGCGAGGGCGGCGGTGTCGCCGGGCTCGACCAGCCGCGCGGCGCCGGTCTCGGCCACCTCGGGGAAGCCGCCGACGGCGCTGAGCACCAGCGGCTTGCCGAAGGCGAGGCCGGTGTAGAGGACGCCGGAGTGCTCGGCGTCGAGGTAGGGGAGGACGACGACGTCGGCGGCGCGGAAGATCGCCGGGATCTCGGCGTCCTCGACGAAGCGGGTGATGAAGCGGACGCGAGCGCCGGTGAGGGCGGCGAGCTCGTGCAGCGGCTCGAGCGCCATCCGCGGGTTGCCGACGATCCAGAGCTCGGCGCCGGGGACCTCGCCGAACGCCTCGAGCAGGTTCTCCAGCCCCTTGTAGGGGCGGAGCAGGCCGAAGGAGAGGACGACCGGGCCCTCGGCCCCCTCCAGCTCGGCCGGCAGCGGCTTCTCCTCGGGCAGCCGGGTGAGGTAGTCGAAGGCGCCGTGGGGGATGACGCGGACGCGGTCGGCGGGCAGGCCGACCTCCTCGCGCAGGCGACGGGCGCTGTGCTCGGAGTGGGCGACGACGGCGTCCATGCGGTCGAAGACGCGGTGGGCGGCGTGGACCTGACGGCGGCTCGGGCGCGGCGGCAGGATGTAGTGGGCGGTCAGCAGGCGGGGGCGCAGCGGCGGCAGCAGGTGGGCGTCGAGCGCGGGCGCGGTCAGCCACTGGAAGTGGACCACGTCGGCGTTGGCCTGGCGCCGGTAGCGCAGCATGTCGGGCAGGTGCTCGGCCGCCTTGAAGGGGAGGCGGGCGAAGGCGTCGAGGCCGCGGGCGGCGGAGCGGCGGTAGAAGCGCTCGCTGACCGTGTAGCCCTCGGCCGGGGGCACCGAGCCGTAGAGGAAGCGGGTGGTGAGGAGCTCGACCTCGGCGCCGGCGCGGGCCAGCGCCGCGCAGAGGGCGCGGTCGTAGGGCGGCGTGAAGGCGGATGGGTCGACTTGCTGGACTTTCATCGGTGTCTCGCGTCGGTGGAACGGGTGTGGCGGGCGGGAGCCGTCTGCGGTTCCGCCTGAGCGGAACGCGCCGGGCGATTATCGTGGCCCCCTTGGCGCCCGCGCTCTCCTACTGCGTCGTGAACACCAACGGCCGCGAGTACCTGCTGGCCTGCCTGCGGGCGATCGAGGAGACGCACCCGGAAGGGGTCGAGCGCGAGATCCTCGTCCTCGACAACGCCTCCAGCGACGGCTCGGCCGATGCCGTGCGGGCGCTCGGCGGCGAGATCGAGCTGATCGAGCGCGAGCGGCCGGCCGGCAAGGCGGAGAACGACACGACGCTGCTGAAGCGGGCGCGGGGCCGCTACTGCCTGCTGCTGAACGAGGACTCGGAGATCCAGTCGGGGGCGGTGAGCGCGCTGATGCGGGCGCTCGACGCCGACCAGCGGGCGGCGGCGGCGACCCCGCAGCTGCTCGACTCCGAGGGCAACCCGACCCCCTGCGCCTGGCGCTTCCCGGGCGTCGGCACCGCCGTCGCCGGCGCCCTCTTCCTGCACAAGCAGTTCACCGTGCAGAGCACCGGGATGCAGACGCGGCGGGTCGAGTGGGCGCAGTCGAGCGCGCTGATGGTGCGCCGCGAGGCAGCGGCGCGGGTCGGCTACCTCGACCCCGCCTTCTTCGTCTACTACGACGAGTGCGACTTCGCCAAGCGGCTCGCCGACGCCGGTTGGCACGAGCTCTACGTCCCCGACGCGCTCGCCGTCCACCACGACCAGCTCTCGACCGACCTCGCTGCCGGCCTGCCGCGGATCGTCGAATTCCACCGCAACCGCGACCTCTACATGCGGGTGCACCACGGCCCCGGCGCCGCCCGCGCCGTGCGCTGGCTGACCGCGTGGTCATACGCCGTCCGCGCCGCGGTCGCGACCGTGATCCCCGGCCAACCGGCGAACGTGTACCGCGCCCACGCCCGCCAGGCGCTCCACCCCGAGCGCGGCGAATCGATCCACGACCGGGTCGCGTCACCCTGACACGCCGGTTCACTGTACGTCCCCTTTTTCACCCTTTACGCAGCCGACAGGTCAGGGTAGGTTCCCTGATCGCAGGGATAAACCATGAGCATTGGGAGGCTGCATTGGCTAACTGGGAGCAGTTGAAGAAGTTCGTACACGACAACTACGTGGTGAGTCAGGACGTGGGTAAGGGACTGAAGCTGGAGTTCGTCGGCGACGACCGTCGCACCCAGCTGATGTTCATCACCTACTTCAGCCTCAACAACGGCAGCGAGGGTTGGGTGACGCTCGAATCGCCGGTCGGCAAGACGTCGGAGGTCGACCTGACCCGGGCGCTGGCCGGGGCCGGCGGGGTGGTCTGCGGCGGCCTGGCGCTGTGGGACGCGGATCCCGAGCTGGTGATGATGAAGCACGCCGTGCCGCTCGAGAACCTCGACGCCAACGAGCTGCAGCGCCCGATGCAGCTCCTCGCCACCAGCGCCGACCGGCTCGAGCAGGAACTGACCGGGGAGGACCGCTACTGAGCGGCCCCCCGTCTCCGACGCGCTTGCGACATTGACCCGACTCTGGTGTGGTCGATGTCGCGAGCGGCGAAGGGGCGTGTGGGTCGGGCCGTCTAGGTGCGCAGGTCCTCGTCCATGCGCTCGACCTCGTAGACCTCGGGCAGCCGCGCGCCCTCGACGGCGGGGGCTTCGCGCATGGCGCGGATCTCGGCGGCGATCGCGCGGGGATGGCGGAGGCGGGCGAGCCAGGCGCGCTCGCCGCGGGTGAAGAAGCCGCTGGCGAAGAGCGCGAGCGGGTAGGCAGCGAGGAGGACGGTGCGGAGCAGGAAGCTGCCGAGGCCGGAGATCGGCGTCAGCACTTCGCCGGCGGCAACGAGGACGCCCGCGGTGAGGACGACGCGCAGCAGGCGACTCCACTGGTAGGGGACCGGGAAGAGGCGCTGGGTGAAGACGTACATGAGGACGACGACGACGAGGTAGGAGAGGACCAGCGCGATCGCCGCGCCGACGATCCCCAGCGGCGGCACCAGCGCCAGGTTGAGGGCCACGTTGGCGAGCAGGGCGGCGATCGCCGCCGGCAGGTTGAACTCGGTGCGGCCGGTGCGGCCGAGGATCACGACCATCACCAGGTAGAGCGCGTAGAGGGTGATCGCGGCGGTGATCGGGCCGACGGCTTCCCAGGAGGCGAAGAATTTGGGAGCGGCGAAGACGCGGGCGACCCAGGGAGCGAACAGCCACATGCCGGTGACGACGAAGGCGCAGGCGGCGACGAAGAGGGTGACGACGGTGGCGTAGGCGCGTCGCGCCTCCTCGTCGTCGCGGATCGAGTAGGCGAGCGGCGGCCAGGCGAGCTGGAAGCCGCGGACGAGGACGTTGACCGCCTGGGCGAACTTCACCGCCAGCGCGTAGAGGCCGGCCTCGGCGAGGCTGGCGGTGCGGACGATGATCAGGCGGTCGACGAAGTTGAGCAGGTAGAGCGAGACCTCGGCCGGCATCGTCGGCAGGCCGAAGCGGAAGAGCCGGCGCAGGAGCGGCCATTCGAAGCGCAACGAGAGACGGCGGCGCTGGACGAAGATCAGCGCGAGGACGAAGGCGGCGCCGGTCGCGTAGCTGCCGATCAGCAGGCCGCGGGCGCCCTCGCCGAGGCCGACGACGAGGATCACGGTGAGGGCGATCGTCGCCACCACGTTGAGCACCGTCGTCACGAAGTAGGCCCGCGCCCGCTCCTCGAGCCGGAACAGGGTCAGCATGAACTCGAACATCGTCAGCACCCAGAGGCCGCCGATGGCGATCCGCGCCAGTTCGGCGGGGTCGCCCCCGAGCTCGGCCAGCGACCCTTCCAGTTCGGTCGAGGAGGAGTCGAGCAGGAATTCGGAGATCGACGCCGCCAGCGGCAGCAGGAGCAGCGTCCCTAGCGTCGCCAGCCAGAAGAGGCCGGCGAAGGTGCTGGCGACCACCTTGTCCGGGTCCTCGTCGTCGCGGTAGTAGAAGCGCAGCACCGCCTCGATCAGGCCGAGGCGGACGACGATGCTGATCGAGACGACGGCGGCGAAGAGGATCTCGGCGGCGCCGTAGTCGGTGGTGCTGAGGTGCCGCGTGTAGAGCGGCAGCAGGGCGACCGCGATCAGCTTCGAGAGAATGCTGGCGGCCGTGTAGGCGGCCCCCGTGCTCGCCAGGCGGCGCAGGTATCCGGACATCAGGCGCTCACCACGCGGACGAGCCTACGCGGGGTCGCGGACCGCGGCCGGATCCGGGGGCGGCACGAACGGCGTCGAGGCCAGGGCGGTGCCGATCGCCAGCAGGATCCAGGTGGTCGGGTCCTCGAAGAAGCCGGCGTAGGCCATCGTGTGGACGAGCAGGGCGACGAACGCCGCCAGCACCGCGGCGCGCCCCGCGCGGCGGCCCTGCAGGCCAGCGGTCATCACCCAGATGGCGACGACGAGCAGGGTCAGGTAGGCGGCGAGGCCGACGAGCCCTTGCTCGGCGGCGACGGTGACCGGCTCGGTGTGGGAGACGGAGACGGGTAGGTCCCGGTTCTCGCGGTGGCTCGCGTAGGCCCGCTGGAAGGAGCCGGCGCCGTAGCCCCAGAGCGGCCGGTCGCCGAACAGTTCCATCCCGCCGGAGACGAGGTTGGCGCGGCCGCTGGTGTCGACGTTGAGGCGGTCGACGAAGTTGGAGGCGGTGAGCGTCTTGCCGCCGACCAGGGTGACGACGAGGACGGCGCCGACGAGCCCGACGAGGACCGCCGCCAGGGTCCAGCGCCAGCTCCAGCGAATCGCCGCCAGCACCGCCAGGCCCGCCAGCAGAGCGATGAGGCTCGACTGCGAGAAGGTCTGCGCGAGCCCGACCCACAGCACCAGGATCGTCCCCGCCAGCAGCCAGAAGTCGCGGCGGTCGCGGGTCCACATCAGCGCCGTCGTCACCACCACCAGGGCCAGGGCGAGGTAGCGCCCGTAGACGTTCGGGTCCCAGAAGACCGAGTTGACGCGGAAGTAGGTGTGGAATTCGTTGGACCTGATCACCGCGTCGTTCCAGAAGAGGCTGCGGCTGACGTACTCGACCGAGCCGACGAGGACGAAGGCGACCGCCTCGACCGCGACGACGAGGAGGATCAGCTTGAGGATGCCGTTGTCCCACTCGACGTCCTGGATCAGGGCGTAGGCGACGGTGAAGGGGACGAGGAAGAACGAGACGTTCTGGAGGGCCTTCGAGAAGTCCTCCGAGTAGAGGCTCTGCAGGGCGTAGAGGACGACGAAGACGGCCAGCGCGCGGGGCAGCCAGATCGCCCGGGTGCCGGCGGGGCCGTCGGTCCGGTAGTGGCGCTGACGATCGCTGCCGCCGGACGCGGACCAGTCGCGGACGAGGATCGCGACGACGCCGCCGGCGATCACCAGGTAGAGCGGGACCAGGAGGTTGGCGGTGTCGCCGCCGGCGTGGAGCGGGATGCGGAAGGGGATCGCGGCGACGATCGCCAGCGGCAGCAGCAGCGGCCAGCGGCGGAAGGCGTAGGCGAGGATCGCGACGGCGAGCACGGCGAGCGCCAGCAGCAGGACGATCCGGGCGGCGTTGTGGCGCAGGTCGACGATCTGGTGGGTGTGCCACTGGTCGCCGAGGATCAGGACCGGGAAGAGGGCCAGCGCGAGCACCATCAGCAGCGCCCGCGGCCGGCCGGCCGGAAGGAGGATCGCGGCGGCGCTGGCGCCGGCGGCGATGAGGACGCCGGCGCCGGCGAGGAGCTCGCTCAAGGCTCCGGCCTCGTCGAGTCGCCGGCGGCGACGCCGCCGGCCTTGGCCCGGGTCGTACAGGCCGAGCGCTGGTTCGCGGGGGGCGGGTGCAGGTGGATCGTCCCCGGCGGGACCAGGGTCCGCCCTTCGCCGAGCAGCTTCACCCGCAGCTTGTAGCGGCCGGGCGGCGCCACCCCGCCGCCGCGGCGGCGGCCGTCCCAGAAGTAGGTGTGGAAGTGGTAGCGCTTGAGGAATTCGTTGCGGGCGAGGGTGTAGATGACGCGGCCGCCGGGTTTGACGATCTGGACGGTGCCGTAGTCGGAGACGGTCGTGCGGAAGCGGATCCGCAGCTTGTCGTTGCGGCAGTCGCCGTTGGGCGTGAAGACTTCGCGCACGGGCTCGCCGGGGTTCTTGATCGGCCAGGCGACGAAGGTCGCGCGGTCCAGCAGCAGCGGGTCGCGCTTGACCCGCTGGGCGTAGGCGAACGCGGCCAGGGTGGCGAGGACGAGCAGCGCGAAGACGGCGGCGGCGGCGCGGGTTGGAGCCGGGGGCCGGCCGCTATTCGGCCGTCGCGGCATTGTCCTCGCCGACGACGACCACCACGTCGGCGCCGCCGGCGAGGCCCTGGATTTCGGCGGTCATCAGTTGCAGCCGCGGGATCCCGAGCCGCTTGGCGACCTGCTTGGCCTCCGGCTTGTGGCCCCGTTCGTACATGACGACGCTGTTTTCGTAGCTCTGGGTCGTGTTGGTGACGGCGCCGAGCTGGAAGCCCTTGCGGTCGACCATGTCGCCCCAGGTCGCGGCGAGGCCGGCGGTGGCGGTGCCGTTGAGGACGGTGACCTCGATTTCGCCGGGGGCGACCTTGGCCACCGCCGCCTGCTTGGCGCCCTTGCTGGTGGCTTCGCCGTTGGAGCTGCTCAGCACCGCGTAGGCGACGCCGCCGACGATGACGAGGACGACGACGAAGAGGGCGATCAGCCAGCGCGGTTCGGCGAGCCGCTCGCCGAAGCTGGAGAAGCCGCCGCGCAGCCGCTCGCCGCGGGTCGCTTCCGGCAGCCCCTCCTCGCGCCGGCGGCGGCGCTCCTCGCGCTCGGCGACCGCCTCGTGCTCGGCGGTGCGAGCTTCCTCCAGCGCCCGCAGCTCCTCCGCCCGCTGGGCGGCGATCGTCGAGGTCGCCTCCTTGCGCTCGGCGTCGCGCTCGGGGGCCGAGCCCGCCCACTCGCGCAGGCGGCGGATGTCGCGCCCGTGCGCGAACGAGAGCAGGGCGAGGACGGCAAGCCCGAGAAAGGCGGCCAGCCCTGCGTAAGAGCCGATTTCCTTGATCAGATCGAACAAGTGGCTGCGAGAGGCTACTCGTCGTAGACGACCGTCGCCGCGTCGCCCCCCGGTGCGGCGATCAACTCGACGACCCGCTCCGCCAAGTTAGCCTCGTCGCCGGCCAGAACCAGGGCTTCGAGCGCGTTCAGGGTCTGCTCGACCCAATCGGCGTCGAGCGGGCGCGAGCGGACGGCGCGGTTGATCCGCCGCGCCGCGGTCGGCTGCAGCTCCTCGTCGGGGGCGAACAGCTCCTCGTGCAGCTTCTCGCCGGGCCGCGGTTTGGTGAACTCGATCGCGATGTCGCTTTCCGGCTCGTAGCCGGCGAGCCTGATCATGTTCTGGGCGAGGTCGACGATCTTCACCGGCTCGCCCATGTCGAGGACGAAGACCTCGCCTTTGCCGGCGCCGATGTCGCCGGCGCGGATCACCAGCTGCACGGCCTCGGGGATCGTCATGAAGAAGCGGGTCATCTCCGGGTGGGTGACGGTGACCGGGCCGCCGCGCTCGATCTGGCCGCGGAAGATCGGGACGACGCTGCCGGAGGAGGCGAGGACGTTGCCGAAGCGGACCGAGGCGAAGCGGGTGCCGGGATGGGCGTGCCCGGCCGACTCGACGATCCACTCGGCCATCGCCTTCGAGGCGCCCATCACGGTCGCCGGGTTGACCGCCTTGTCGGTCGAGATCAGGACGAAGCGCTCGGCTTTGGCGGCGGCCGCGGTTTCAGCCGTGATCCGGGTCGCGATCACGTTGTTGCGGATCGCCTCCAGCGGGTTGGCCTCCATCAGCGGCACGTGCTTGTAGGCGGCGGCGTGGAAGACGACGGCCGGCTTGAAGCGCTGCATCACCTCCAGCATCCGGTGCGGCTCCTTGCAGTCGGCGAGGACCGACTCGACGTTGCTGAAGTGGCGCTCCTCGACCATCTCGCGGTCGATCTGGAAGAGGTTGTCCTCGGCGTGGTCGAGCATCACCAGCAGGCGCGGCTTGACCTGGGCGATCTGGCGGCAGAGCTCGGAGCCGATCGAGCCGCCGGCGCCGGTGACGAGGACGATGCGGTCGCGCAGGTAGGCGCCGACCCGGTCGAGCTCGCGGACGATCGGTTCGCGGCCGAGCACGTCCTCGACCCGGACCTCGCGCAGCTGGCGGTTGAGCTGGACGCCGCCGCGCAGCAGCTCGAACACGGTTGGCAGGGTGCGGACGCGGATCTGGCGCTCGCGGCAGGCGGCGACGACCTTGGCGCGCAGGGTGCCGGGGGCCGAGGGGATCGCGATCACGACCTCGTCGGGCTCGGTCTCGTCGAGGATCGTCTCGATCTCGCCGGTCGAGCCGAGGACCTTCAGTCCCAGCATCCGCATCCCGCGCTTGCGCGGGTCGTCGTCGACGAAGCCGATCGCGGTGGCGCCGAGGTTGGGGTTGAGCTGCAGCTCGCGGACGACCATCTGGCCGCCGGAGCCGGCGCCGATCACCAGCACCTCGTGCCTGGGCAGCTTGGCCCCGCGCTGGGGCCGCTCGACGATCAGCCGCACCAGCAGGCGGGCGCCGGCGATCAGGATCAGGGTGAGGATGAAGTCGGTGACCTCGACCGAGCGCGGCAGGGTGTGGGCGAACGGCTTGGCGACGGCGAAGACGACGACGAGGATCGCGCTGGAGACGACGACGGCGCGGAAGATCTGCATGAAGTCGCGGCCGCTGACGTAGCGCCACCACTTCTGGTAGAGGCCGAAGGCGGCGAAGACGACGATCTTGCCGACGACGACGAAGCCGACCGACTGGGCGAAGAGGACCTCGTAGCGGTGCGGCCAGCCGTGCGGATCGTCGAGGAACCGCAGCTGGAAGGCGAGGAAGTAGGCGAGCGCGACCAGGCCTGCGTCGGCCGCCACCTGCAGCACCCGGTTGCGGTACACGGGATGGTTCAAGCGACCCATCGCAAGCCAGTTTAGGGCCGCCGGAGCCGCCCGGGGCGCGCGCGGACCGCTCTGGGTCCTACGATGTGCCGCTCGATGGACTCCCTCCTGGTCCTTGCCAGCATCACCGACAAGGTCGTCGAACCGATCGTCGACCTCGCCACCGAATTCATCGGCTCGGCCGGGGTGGTCGCCGTGTTCCTGCTGATGACGCTCGAGTCGGCCTGCATCCCGGTGCCGAGCGAGGCGATCATGCTGTTCGCCGGGTTCAGCGTCTCGAAAGGCGAACTGACCCTGGTCGGGATCGTCGTCGCCGGCGTGCTCGGCAACCTGGTCGGCTCCTGGATCGCCTACGCGGTCGGCTACTACGGGCGGATCGACCTGCTGGAGAAAAATCGGCTGATCCACGTCAACCCGAAGCACCTGAAATGGGCCGACGACTGGTTCGCCAAGTACGGCGCGGCGACGGTCTTCTTCTCGCGCATGCTGCCGATCGTCCGCACCTTCATCTCACTGCCGGCGGGCGTGGCGGAGATGCCGTTCTGGCGCTTCACCGCCTACACCCTGGCCGGCTGCATCCCCTGGGTGCTGGCGCTGGCGCTGATCGGCGAAGCGGTCGGCGACAACTGGGAGGACTGGCGGCACAAGCTCGGCTACCTCGACTACGTGGTCGCGGTGGCGATCGTCGCCGGCATCGTCTACCTGGTGATCAAGCGACGCCGACGCGAGCCCGAGCCGTCGGGCACCGGCGAGGCTTGAGCGGCGGCGCCGGCGAGCCGCTGCCGAGCCGCCGCGCGGTGGCGCTGGGGCTGGTGCAGGGGCCGGCCGAGCTGCTGCCGGTCTCCAGCTCCGCCCATATCGTCCTCGTCCCCTGGCTTGCCGGCTGGGACTGGGAGGCGATCGACCCCGAGCTGCGCAAGAGCTTCGAGGTCGCCCTCCACACCGGCGCCGCGGCGGCGCTGCTGATCTCGCAGCGGCGCGAGATCGCCGCCGAGCTGCGCCACTTCGACAGCCGCCGGGCCCTGATCCTCGGCCTCTCCTTCCTGCCCGCGGCGGCGATCGGATACGCCTTCGAGCGGCCGATCGAGCGTCGCCTCGGCGGGCCGCGGGCGACCGCCGACGGGCTGCTGGCGGGCGCGGCGGCGATGCTCGGCGCTCACCCCCGGCCGCAGCGGCGCGGCAGCGGCGCGGCGACGCCGGCCGACGGGCTGGCCCTCGGG
>CAZHLT010000372.1:0-10063 GCA_964533285.1 uncultured Conexibacteraceae bacterium
CCCTGCATCATCTTCATGGACGAGATCGACGCCGTCGGCCGCCACCGCGGCGCCGGCATGGGCGGCGGTCACGACGAGCGCGAGCAGACGCTGAACCAGCTGCTGGTCGAGATGGACGGCTTCGAAATGAAGGACAACATCATCTTGATCGCGGCGACCAACCGCCCCGACATCCTCGATCCGGCGCTGCTGCGGCCGGGCCGCTTCGACCGCCAGGTCGTCGTCGACCGCCCCGACCGCAAGGGCCGCAAGCAGATCCTCGAGGTGCACACCCGGGGCAAGCCGCTGGCCCGCGAAATCGAGCTCGACACGCTGGCCGGACAGACCCCGGGCTTCACCGGCGCCGACCTCGCCAACCTGATCAACGAGGCGGCCCTGCTGACCGCCCGCTCCGGCAGCCGCGAGATCTCGATGAAGGAGCTCGAGGAGGGGATCATGCGGGTGATCGCCGGGCCCGAGAAGAAGACCCGGGTGATGAGCGAAAAGGAGCGCCTGGTCACCGCTTACCACGAGGTCGGCCACGCGATCGTCGGCCAGCTGCTGGAGAACACCGACCCGGTCCACAAGATCTCGATCATCAGCCGCGGCCAGGCGCTCGGCTACACGATCAGCCTGCCGACCGAGGACAAGTTCCTCACCACCCGCGCCGAGCTGACCGACACGATGGCGATGACCCTGGGCGGCCGCGCCGCCGAGGAGATCGTCTTCGGCGAGATCACCACCGGCGCCTCCAACGACCTCGAAAAGGTGACCGAGACGGCGAAGCAGATGGTGATGCGGTTCGGCATGTCCGAGCGGCTCGGCCCCCGCGTCTTCGGCCACGACCGCGGCCAGCCGTTCCTCGGCCGCGAGTTCTCCTCCGAGCCCGACTACTCGGACGAGATCGCGCGCGAGATCGACGACGAGATCCGGCGCATCGTCGAGAGCGCCCACCAGACCGCCAAGGGCCTGCTGAACGAACGCCGCGACGACCTCGAGCGGGTCTCGAAGCTGCTGCTGGAACGGGAGACGATCGACGCCGACCAGTTCGTCGCCCTGCTCGAAGGCAAGTCCGAGGAGGAAGTCTTCCACGACGACGAGGAGCCCTCGCCGCCGCCCGCCGAGCCGGTCGCAGAACCCGAGCGCCCCGCCCGCGAGCCGCGGCCCGCGCCCCGGCCCCGGCCCGGATTCGCCGGCGGCGACGCCAGCTAATTCCGGCGATCTGACCGGCGCCTGGCGGCGTCCTCGGTCGCTCGCGTGCGGAGCACGCCACGCTCCCTGCGTCCTTGCCATGCTTGGTCACATCGCCGGAATAAGTCCCAAGATCATGGGGGTGGTCAACGTCACCCCCGACTCGTTCTCCGACGGAGGGCTGTACCTCGATCCGGAGGCGGCGGTCGTGCATGGCGTGGAGTTGGTCGGGGACGGGGCCGCGATCCTCGACGTCGGCGGCGAATCGACGCGGCCGGGAGCCGAGCCGGTGCCCGAGGCCGAGGAGCTGGCGCGGGTGCTGCCGGTGGTCGAGGGCCTTGCCGGCGCCGGCGCCGAGATCTCGGTCGACACCGCGAAGGCGGCGGTGGCGGCGGCCGCGCTGGCCGCCGGGGCGACGATCGTCAACGACGTCACCGCCCTGCGCGGCGACCCCGAGATGGCGGCGGTCTGCGCCGCGGCCGGCGCCGGCGTCGTCCTCATGCACATGGTCGGCACACCGCGGACGATGCAGCGTCAGCCCAGCTACGACGACGTCGTCGACGAGGTCCGCGCCTTCCTCGCCGAGCGGGTCGAGGCGGCGCTTGCCGCCGGTGTCGCCGAGGAGCGGATCTGGGTCGACCCGGGGATCGGGTTCGGCAAGACCGCGGCCCACAACTTCGAGCTGCTGCGGCGGCTCGGCGAGCTGCGCGAGCTGGGGCGGCCGATCGTCGTCGGCACCTCGCGCAAGAGCTTCCTCGCCACCGGCGACGGCGCAGCCGCCGACCAGCGCCGTGGCGGCACCGTCGCCTCCTCGGTCCTCGCCGCCGCCGAGGGCGCCGACGTCCTCCGCGTCCACGACGTCGCCGAGCTGGCGCAGGCGTTGGCGGTGACGGCGGCGGTGCTCGGGTAGCTTTCCCTCTGCCGATGAACCCGGATGCACACAACGGCGTCGAGACGAGCACCGAAGTCGAGCTGCGCGGGCTCTCGATCTACACCCACCACGGCGTCTCCGACGCCGAGCAGGAGGTCGGGCAGCGGCTCGAGTTCGACGTCTCCTTCGACGTCCCCGACTGCGACGCGGTCCTCACCGACCGGATCGAGGACACGATCGACTACGCCCAGGTCTGCGACATCGTCGCCCTCGCCGCGACCGAGCGCAGCTACCGCACCCTGGAGCGACTGGCGCAGGTGGTCGGCGAGCGGCTGGTCGAACGCTACGGCTGCGACTCGGTCCGGGTCCGCGCCGCCAAGCCGGAGCCGCCGCTGCCGCTGGCGATCCAGGAGGTCGCGGTCGAGGTCACCCAGGAACGGGCGAACGAGGACGAAGACGCGGAAGCGTCCGAGGGCTGAGGTGGCGGGCGGCCCGGCGCGGACCGGCTACCTCGGCCTCGGCTCCAACGTCGGCGACCCGGCCGAGCACCTGCGGGCGGCACTGGCGCTGCTGCCGCCGCGCGGCGCCGCGGTCGCCGCGGTCTCCTCGGTCTACGTGACCGAGCCGGTGGGGGAGATCCTCGACCAGCCCGACTTCCTCAACGCCGCCGTCCGGATCCGCACCGAGCTCGGACCGGAGGAGCTGCTCGACGCCTGCAAGGCGGTCGAGGCCGAGCGCGGCCGCGCCTTCGACCAGCCCCGCCACAGCCCGCGCCCGCTCGACGTCGACCTGCTCCTGCTCGGCGACCTCGAGCTGCGCGGCGAGCGCCTCACCTTGCCCCACCCCCAGGTGACCAGCCGCCGCTTCGTCCTCGCGCCGCTGCTCGAGCTCGACCCCGAGCTGACCCTGCCCGACGGCACCCACCTCGCCGACGCCCTCGCCGCGCTCCCCGCCGACGAGCAGCGGGTCGAGCGGGTGGCGGACCTGCAGTTGGGCTGAAGGGCGCGCCGGCCGGTTTAGCTCGGCCCCGCCGGTCCGGGGCGCCAATCGCCCCCGTAGCGCCAGCCGGATCAACGGGGCCTGTCCAGCGGCGCGCCCTTCGCCCGCCGGCCCGAACCCCCAACCGGCTTGCGGCATCCGTGAGGACGTCGCGGCCGCCGACCTTAGCCCCGCCGGCGGGAGCGGTGAATACTTGATTTTGAGTGTTTCGACCGTTCTGTCAGGCTTCTGACATCGCCGCCGCGTCGAGTCTCAGTGACGACGATCGGCATCAACGGCTCGCGGAGGCGTTTGCCTTCTTCGTCTTGCTGGTCGTCTGCTTCTCGTCGCGGTAGCGCAGCGGCTTGAGGCGATCCGGCCTCTGCTGGACGTTCTCTCGTGCCCGCTCCAGGCTCCGCTCGAGCCAACCGCTTCTCAGCTCCGTCAACTGTCTGCTCCCTTCAAGCTCACCGCTCTGATCGCGTCGCGGAATTCGTCAAGGAAGTCCTCCTCATTGGTCAGGTAGGCCGCTTCCGTGGTGATCAGGTGGGGAACGGCGGTTCCCTCCTTCCACTCGACCCTGCTGCCGTTGCTGTTCTTTCGCTTTCGCATCCCGAATAGGGCCAGGAACTGAGGCGGACCCACTCCAACGAACCTCCTGATGACAACCTTCCCATCTCGGCCGGTCGTTGAATCCACCACGACCGCGTCCTTGTGCAGCTCGCTCGCCAGGCTCTTCTCATACGGCTCTCGGTAGACGACTTCCCGGATCCCGGCTCCGATGATGTGGCGGGCGCAGTTGTGGCAGGGGAACGTGGTCGTGAACAGCCTCGCTCCGGCGACAGGGACCCCCCGCCTGGCGGCATCGAGGATGGCCGCCATCTCGGCGTGCATCGAGCGGCCGAACTCGGTCAGGTTCGCGAGCCGCGTGCCCTTCAGCGCCGACATGAACTCGGTGGGCTCCGCCGACGCCGCCAGCAGGCCGCTTTCCTTCAGCTTGGCGAAGGCCTCGTCGAGCGCGGCGTCGCGGTATCTGACGTTGGAGTCGTAGCCGATCCGGAAGTCGCGATGGTCTTCGCCTTCCCCGGGCCAGTACTGACCCCCTTCGAAACGCGGAACCTCGTTGCATCCCACCGCGATGATCTCGCCCTCCCGACTGCAGATCGCCGCCCCCACCTGGCGACTCAGGTCAGCCGACCGGAGCGCCGCCGAGTGGGTCTGGAACATGGCGTACTCGTCGCGGGTAGGGGTCTCGAAGGGGTCGCCGAAGAAGAGGCGGAAGTAGCGCTCTATGCCGTCCGCGAGTTCGCTTGCGGGTGCCGTCGAGACATAGATGTGGCCGAGGACGAAGGCCTCCCGAACGTTCTGGCCGAAATGGTGGTCGTCGTCGTACTCGTCCCGCTTCATGATCGCCTGCGTGACAGCTGCGTAGTCGTCTGCGCGCTCGGGGTGCCCGTAGGAGCCCGCGATCCGCGCCTGCAGCGCCTCACGGCGCTGGTCCGTGGGAGAGTGGACCGAGATGGCGATGAACCGGCCCCGGTAGATCCTCCGCATGGCCTCGATCTCTTCCGGGTGTTTCAGGGAGTTGAGGATGAAGGCCGTGTCCACCGCTTGCCCGCCGTCGAAGTTGAGCTTGCGGTACTCCGACATCCAGGTGATCGCCAGGCCGGCCACGGCGTCGTTCCGATTCGCCTGGTCGCGGATCGCGTCTCCGGCGTCCATGTGCGCTTCGATCCGAGTGTCCTCTCCCGTCACTCTCTCCAGGTCGGCGCCACCGTCGAGCTCGCGCATCAGCCTGCTCAGGCGGATCGGCACGGCCTGGTACCCATAGCGGGCGACGGCGGAGCCGACGGTCTCGCAGGCGCTCTCGAGGTCGGTCCCCGCGGCGCCGACCAAACCGATGACGAGCTCGGGTCTCGGTGGGGCCGAGCCTCGCGAGTCCGGGCTCAAGCGTCGGCTTCGGCGCGAGCGGGCTCGCTGGCCCCGAGCTCGCGCAGCCACTCGCGCGGCAGGATCGGCGGCGTGTGGCCCGGATAGTGCGGGACCAGCCGGGCGGCGAGGGCGCCGGCGGGGCGGCCTGCGATCGCCGGGCGCAGGTCGTCCATCGTCATCGCCAGCCCGATGCTGGGGGCGATCTGGAAGTCGGCGGCGTTGAGCTCGGGGCCGTTGAGGACCCCGGCGGCGATCCAGGCGTCGACCCGGTCGAGCAGTCCCGGCAGCTTGGCGAGGTCGGCGCGGGTGTTCTCGTCGCTGGCTTCGTTGAAGCGGGCCGAGAGGGCGACGATCGGCGCCGCCGTCTTCATCGCCAGGCCGATCGGGATGCCGAGCTTGGCCCCCTCCGAGTAGCTGCGCAGCGGCTCGCGATCGCGCTTGATCGACCACCAGAGGATCTGGCGGATCGGGTGCTGCAGCTCCTCGTCGCCGAAGCGCTCGGCGGCTTCGACCGCGGTGCGCCGCTCGGGGTCGGTCGGGAACAGGGCCGGCTCCGGCGCCAGTCGGTCGAGCTCGCGGGCGATCTGCCGCGAGCCCTGGACCCTGGTGCCGTCGAGCTTCAGCGCCGGCACCGTGTTGCCGGGGAAGCCGAGCGCCCGCAGGGCCAGCTTCGAGACCACCGGCATCAGGTCGGTCCGCTTGTAGGAGATGCCCTTGTGCTCGAGCATCAGCTGCGCGGCGATGCTCGGGTGCGAGGCCGGGATCACGTAGAGGCGCGCGTTCACGTCACGATCCTATGCACAAATACGCGGGTTTGGCTACCCAGCCAGTCGGGTGCTCGGCCGCGCGCGGCCCCGCGGGTCGCGATAATCGGCCGATGCTGCTCACGGTCGACGTCGGCAACACCCAGACCCATCTCGGCGTCTTCGCGGGCGCCGAGCTGTCCCAGCACTGGCGCTTCCAGACTCGCTCCGGCCAGACCGGCGACGAGCTGGCGGGGCAGATCGCCGGCCTCTTCTCGCTCTGCGGCCTCGACTTCACCGACGTCGACGCGGTCTGCGTCTCCTCGGTGGTGCCGCCGCTCGGCAACCAGTACGAGCAGATGGCCGCGCGCTACCTCGGGGTTGCCGCGCTGACGATCGGGCCGGGGGTGAGGACCGGGATGCCGATCCGGATCGAGAACCCGCTCGAGGTCGGCGCCGACCGGCTGGTCAACGCGATCGCCGCCTGGGATCGCTTCGGCGAGGCCTGCATCGTCGTCGACTTCGGCACCGGCATCAACATCGACGCCGTCTCCGGCGAGGGCGAGTACCTCGGCGGCGCGATCGGCCCCGGCCTGGCGCCCTCGCTCAGCGCCCTGATCGAACGCGCGGCGCGGATCACGCGGATGGACCTCGAGCAGCCGACCCAGGCGATCGGGCGCTCGACCCGCGGGGCGATCAACTCCGGCTTCATCTTCGGCTTCGCCGGCCTGATCGACGGCATCGTCGGCCGCATGGAAGAGGAGCTGCCGAACCCGCGTCTGCTTGCCACCGGCGGCTACGCCTCGACCGTCGTCCCCTTCACCGAGACGATCGACGAGGTCGACGACCTGCTGACGCTGACCGGCCTGCGCCTCATCCATGAGCGCAACGAATAAACGGGCATCTCCTCTGCTCCCAGGAGGACCCACAGAATCAGCTATGGATGGGTCCTCCCTCCCGCGTCCGGGGATGCCTGCACTCACCGAGCCGTTCGAGATCGGCGGCATCCGCATCGCCAACCGGGTGCTGCTGGCGCCGCTGGCGGGGATCGGCAACTGGTTCGTGCGCCTGCAGGCGAAACGGCACGGGGCCGGGCTGGCCGTCTCGGAGATGGTCTCGAGCTTCGCCCTGCACTACCGCAACGAGCGCACCCTGCGCGACCTGATGCGGATCCATCCCGACGAGCACCCGGTCTCGATCCAGCTCTTCGGCCACGACGCCGAGGTGATGCGCTCCGGCGCGGCGATCGCCGCCGAAGCCGGCGCCGACCTGATCGACATCAACATGGGCTGCCCGGTGCCGAAGGTGCGCAAGACCGGCGCCGGCGCCCAGCTGCTGGCCGACAACGACCTCGCCCTGACCCTGGTCCGCGGCGCCGCCGAGGGCAGTGGCCTGCCGGTGACGGTGAAGCTGCGCTCGGGGATCGCGGCGGGCGACCACTCCGGGTTCGAGCTCGCCCTGCGGCTGGCCGAGGAGGGGGGAGTGGCGGCGATCGGGTTCCACCCGCGGGCGGCGACCAAGGGGCACAAGGGCGCGCCCGACTACGCCCTGACCCGTGAGCTGGTCGAGCGCGTGGAGGTGCCGGTGATCGTCTCCGGCGGCCTCGGTGACGCGGATGCCGCCCGCGCCGCCTACCGCGAGTCGGGGGCGGCGGCGGTGATGCTGGCCCGCGGCTCGCTCGGCAACCCCTGGCTGTTCGAGGAGCTGACCGGAGTGCGGACGGCGCCACCCTCGCGCGCGGAGGTGGTCGCCGAGCTGCTCTGGGTGATTGACCGGGCCGAGGAGCACCTCGGCTCCGCACGCGCCGAGCGCTACCTGCGCAAGTTCTACCCCTGGTACACCGAGCGCTTGCAGGCGCCGCCGGCGGTTGTCGACGAGCTGCAGCGCAGCGCCGATCTCGACCGCGCGCGGGCGCTGATCGCTGCCCTGGAGCAGCCCGCCGAGGTCGCATAACACCCTCGCTATAATCCCGCGACTCCGTGCCCGGGTGTTGCCGCTAATGGCTGCATCGGGGCATTTTTTCGGTCAGGGAGCCGGGTCCACGGCTCTCCCCAACCCAAAAAACAAGCGAGGTAGTGCAACGTGAGTCGTCAGGCGGTCATCACCCCAGAGGGTCTCGAGAAACTGAAGGAAGAGATCGAGCACCTTGCGACGACGAAACGCCGCGAGGTCGCGGCGCGGATCAAAGAGGCGCGCGAATTCGGCGACATCTCCGAGAACGCTGAATACGACGACGCCAAGAACGAACAGGCGCTGCTCGAGAACCGGATCGCCCAGCTCGAAGAGCGGCTGCGCCGGGCGACGGTGATCGACGAGAAGGCGATCGGCACCGACGAGGTCGGCTTCGGCTCCGTCGTCCACGTCAAAGACCAGAAAACGGGCGACTCGCAGAAATTCCAGATCGTCGGCTCGACCGAGGCCAACCCGGTCGAGCACAAGCTCTCCAACGAGTCGCCGATCGGGAAGGCGCTGCTCGGCCACAAGCGCAACGACATCGTCACCGTCGAGGTCCCGCGCGGGCCGAAGAAAAAGCTCAAAATCACGAAAATCGAGCGCGCCTGACGCTCGATAGGCTCGCGCCGCAATGAATGGCGAGCCGAGTGAGATGCCGCCGGTCTCCGACGTATTGCGGGACCGGCGGGAGAAGCTGGAGCGGATTCGCGGGTCCGGCGTCGAGCCGTTCCCGCACGAGTTCGCCCAGCGCGAGGACATCGCCGCGGTGCGGGCCGAGCACGAGGGCCTGGCGCCGGGGGTCGAAACCGAGTCGCGGCACCGGGTCGCGGGGCGGATCGTCGCCCGGCGCGGCCACGGCAAGGCCTGCTTCATCGACCTCCGCGACGGCAGCGGCCAGATCCAGCTGCACGCCCGCGCCGACCTGCTCGGCGAGGGGGCCTACGAGTCGCTGGTCGACCTCGACCTCGGCGACATCGTCGGCGTCGAGGGGACGGCGATGGCGACCCGGCGCGGCGGCGAGCTCTCGCTGGCGATCGACCGCTGGCGGCTGCTGGCCAAGAGCCTGCGGCCGCCTCCCGACAAGTTCCACGGCCTCGAGGACGTCGAGACGCGCTTCCGCCGCCGCGAGCTCGACCTGATCGCCAACGAGGAGAGCCGTCGCATCTTCCGCATTCGCGCCGGCACGATCGCCGAGACCCGCCGCTGGCTCGACGAGCGCGGCTTCGTCGAGGTCGAGACCCCGGTCCTGCAGCCGCTCTACGGCGGCGCCCTGGCGCGGCCCTTCGTCACCCACCACAACGCGCTCGACCGCGACCTCTACCTGCGGATCGCGACCGAGCTCTACCTCAAGCGGCTTGTCGTCGGCGGCATCGACCGCGTCTACGAGCTCGGCAAGGACTTCCGCAACGAGGGCGTCTCGCACAAGCACAACCCCGAGTTCACGATGCTCGAGTGGTACGAGGCCTACGCCGACTACGAGAAGACCGCGCACGACCTCGAGCGGCTGGTCGCCGAAGTCTGCGAGCGGGTGCTGGGGACGACCAAGGTCAAGCGCGGTGAGGTCGAGATCGACTTCGCGCCGCCCTGGCGGCGGCTGACCCTGCGCGAGGCGATCCTCGAGCGCTCCGGGATCGACGTCGCCGAGCACCCGACGCGGGAGGCGCTGGCCCGGGCGATGGGCGGCGAGCCGGACCCGAAGGAGGGCTGGGGCAAGCTGGTCGACGGCCTGCTCTCGCGCGACGTCGAGCCGGGCCTGATCCAGCCGACCTTCCTCTTCGACTACCCGGTCGAGCTCTCGCCGTTCGCCAAGGCGCACCGCAGCGAGCCGGGCCTGGTCGAGCGCTGGGAGGCCTTCGTCGGCGGCGTCGAGATCGCCAACTCCTTCAGCGAGCTGAACGACCCCGACGAGCAGCGCCGCCGCTTCGAAGCCCAGGCCGAGGAGATCGCCCGCGGCGACGAAGAGGCCCAGCCCTTCGACCGCACCTTCGTCGAAGCGCTCGAACAGGGGATGCCGCCGACCGGCGGCGTCGGGCTGGGGATCGACCGGCTGGTGATGATGCTGGCCGGGGCGCAGACGCTGCGGGAAGTGCTGCTGTTCCCCGCGATGCGCAGCTGAGAGGCAGTGAGGGCTCGGGCCGCCGCGGCGAGGGACGCCCCAGGGCTCAGGCTGCTGCAAGGCGGGCCCGGGCCAGGGACGCGGCGAAGGTTCAGGCCGCCGCAAGGGGGGCCGGGCGGGGGTCAGGTCGCCGCGCGGCAGGCCGGGCCAGGGCTCAAGCCCCCGCGCGACCGGGCCGGAGGTCGGCCGGGCCGAGGGACAGCAAGGGCTCAAACGCGGCCGCAGGGGGAGGGACGCGAGCGCCGAGCGCGGGCGAGCGCCCAGGCCCCAAGCGAGCCCCAGGCCCCAAGCGAGCGCCGA
>CAZHLT010000373.1:0-3130 GCA_964533285.1 uncultured Conexibacteraceae bacterium
GTCGTTGGCGACGGTGGCGGCAACCGAGATCGAGATGAAGGCGCCGACGAAGTTGAGCAGCGAGGCGATCCCGATCGCGACCTGCGGCCGCGCCGCCCCGGTCGAGATCGAGGTGGCGACGACGTTGGCGGTGTCGTGGAACCCGTTGGTGAAGTCGAACGCCAGCGCCGCCCCGATGACGATGACGAGGATGATGTCGGAGTTCATGAGACCCTGGCCAGAGGTTGGATGACGAGCGTCTGGCGTTGCCAGACAAGGACGCAGGGAGCGCCGTGTGCTCCGCACACAAGCGATCGAGGACGCCGTATGGCAACGCCAGACGCCGTCATGAGTTCTTGATAACTATGCCCTCGAGAATCTGCGCCGCGTTCTCGGTCGCGTCGATCGCCTCCTCGAGCACGGCGAACATATCCTTCCACCGAATCACGACCATCGGGTCGATCCCGTTCGAGAAGAGCGAGGCGACGGCGTCGCGGGAGATCCGGTCGCCCTCGTTCTCGAGCCGGTGGATCTCGATCCAGTACTTGTCGAGGTCCTTGAACTCGCGCAGGTGCTCGAGCCCCTCGGCGAGCTGCTCGCAGGCCTTGACGAGGACGCCGGTCAGCGCCACCGCCTGCTCCATCGGCGCCTCGATCTTGTAGAGGCCGAGGAAGTCGGCCGCCTCCTCGGTGAAGTCGACGATGTCGTCCATCTGCGTCGCCAGGCCGTAGATGTCCTCGCGGTCGATCGGGGTGACGAAGGTCGAGTTGAGCCGCTGGATGATGTCGTGGGTGATCCGGTCGCCCTCCTGCTCGGCTTTGAGGATCTCCCGTGAGAGCGAGCCCGCGTCGGGCCACTCGTGCATCATCTGGTCGAGCAGCCGCGCCGCATGGACCGTGTTGTGGCCCGCCTCGATGAAGAGGTCGAAGAAGGTCCTATCGCGGGGTAGGAGAGAGAAGCGCGACACGTTCGGGGCATCCTAGTGCCGATGCCGGCCGGGGGCCGGCTCAGCCCGTCGCCGCGGCGAGCTGCTCGGCGGCGCGGCTGGCGGACAGCTCGCGCAGCTCCTTCTGGACGCTGCGGCGGCTCGCCTCGGGGGCGATGGTGCGGGTCCAGGTCCCCTCGGAGTCAAGCTCCCAGGAGTTGCCGTTGTCGGCGAAGCAGCGCTCGAGCACGTCGAGCATCTCCGCCTTCAGCTCCGGGTCTTCGACCGGCGCCACCAGCTCGACCCGGCTGTCGAGATTGCGCGGCATCAGGTCGGCGGAGCCCATCAGGACCCGCGTCTCCTCGCCGCGGCGGAAGGTGTACACGCGCGAGTGCTCGAGGAAGCGGCCGACGATCGAGCAGACGCGGATGTTCTCGGAGACGCCCGGCACGCCCGGCCGCAGGCAGCAGATCCCGCGCACGTTGAGGTCGATCCGCACCCCCGCGGTCGAGGCCTCGTACAGCGCCCGGATGCAGCCGGCGTCGACCAGCGAGTTCATCTTCATCGCGATCCGCGCCTCTTCCCCGGCTTCGTGGGCGGCGACGGTGCGCTCGATCTCCTCGATCATCCGGTCGCGCATCGTCGTCGGCGAGACCAGGACCTTGCGGTAGACCGCCGGCCGCCCGTAGCCGGTGAGGAAGTTGAACATCTCGGCGACGTCGGCGCCGATGTCGGGGTCGGCGGTGAAGAGGCCGAAGTCGGTGTAGAGGCGGGCGGTCTTCGGGTGGTAGTTGCCGGTGCCGATGTGGACGTACTCGCGCACCCGCTCGCCCTCACGGCGGGCGACGAGGATCGCCTTGACGTGGGTCTTCAGCCCGGGGATGCCGTAGACGACGTGGACGCCCGCCTCCTCCAGCGACTTCGCCCAGTGGATGTTCGCCTCCTCGTCGAAGCGCGCTTTCAGCTCCACCATGCAGACCGCCTGCTTGCCGCGTTCGGAGGCGCGGATCAGCGACGGCACCAGCGGCGAGTCGTCGCTGGTCCGGTACACGGTCTGCTTGATCGCCAGCACGTCGGGGTCGGCGACGGCCTGCTCGACGAAGCGCTCGACCGAGCTGGCGAAGGAGTCGTAGGGATGGTGGACGAGGATGTCGCGGTGGCGGATCGCGGCGAACATGTCGACCGGCTCGCCGTCCTCGCCCTGCAGGCACGGCTGCGTCACCGGCGACCAGGGCGAGTAGCGCAGGTCGGCGTGGCCGGAGACGTCGGCGACGTCGCTGAGGTCGGCGAGCCCGATCAGGCCGTCGACGTCGTAGACCTCGCGGTCTTCCAGCCGCAGCGCGTCGATCAGCTGCTCGCGCAGCTTCGGGTTCATCCCGGAGGCGATCTCGAGCCGCACGACCTCGCCGAAGCGGCGCCGGCGGAGCTCGTCCTGGACCGCCTGCAGGAGGTCGTCGGCCTCGTCGGAGACGGTGAAGTCGGCGTCGCGGGTGACGCGGAAGTAGCCGTGGTCGACGACGTCGGTACCGGGGAAGAGGGCATCCAGGTTGGCCGCGATCACCTCCTCCAGGGGGACGAACGAGCGGCCGCCGTCGCCGACCGGGAGGAAGCGCCCGAGCAGCTCCTTCGGCACCTTGACGCGGGCGATGATCTCGGTCCCGGTCTCCGGGTCGCGCAGCAGCACGCCGAGGCTGAGCGAGAGGTTGGAGATGTAGGGAAAGGGCCGGCCGAGCCCGATCACCAGCGGCGTCAGCGCCGGGAAGACCTGCTCGTGGAAGCGGGTGTCGATCTCCCGCCGCTCCTCCGGGCTCGCCGTCTGCAGCGAGATGATGCGGATCCCCTCCTCCTCCTCCAGGGCCGGCCGGATGACGCCGCCGAAGCAGGCCTGCAGGCGGCGGTCGTGCTCCAGCACCCGCGCCTGGATGCGGTCGATCTGGGTCGCCGGCGCCAGGCCGTCGGGGCCGCGGGCGTCGATCCCGGCGTCGAGCTGGTCGAAGAGGCCGGCGACGCGGACCATGAAGAACTCGTCGAGATTAGAGGCGTAGATCGCGCAGAAGCGCAGCCGCTCCAGCAGGGGCACGTCGACGTCCTCCGCCAGCTCGAGCACCCGCTGGTTGAACTCGAGCCAGGAGAGCTCGCGATTGAAGTAGAGAGCGGGATCGTCGATCGGTCCATCGTACTGCGCAGACACCGCGTTCGACCTCGGCTCAGGCCGCCTGGACGAGA
>CAZHLT010000374.1:0-3806 GCA_964533285.1 uncultured Conexibacteraceae bacterium
GCCACGTGGTGGTGGGGCTGGTCGGGCCCCCGTTTGCGGCCGTGGTCCCCGCCGCGGCGGGCGGCGTGGCCGCGGTTGGCGCCGCCGCCGCCGCGCCGCGCCCGCACCGCCAGCGCCCGCCGCCGCGCCACCGACTCCTCCTCGCCCTCGTAGCCGACGATCATCAGGGCGCCGCCGCGGCGCCGGCGCAGGCCGAGGTAGGCGTCGAAGGCGCGGCCGGCGGCGCCGCGCGGGCCGGAGAGCGCCAGCGAGCCGAGCGTCTCCTCCTCGTCGGAGACGCGGACCACGTCGGGCAGGCCGGGTCCCTGGGCGAGGGCGCGGACGATCTCGGCGCCGGCCGCGAAGCTCTCGGCGATCCAGGCCTCGTAGCGGCGCACCGGCGGCGCCGGCCGCACCCGCACGCTGACGTCGGGAATCACGCCGAAAACGCCCTCGGAGCCGACGACGAGCTCGCGTAGGGCCGGCCCAGCGGCCGTATGCGGCGTCTGGAGCGTCTCCAGGTCGCCGCTGGGGGCGCAGAGCCGGACAGAGGTGACGAGGGCGTCAAAACGGCCGTAGCCGCTCGAGGCCTGGCCGGCGGAGCGAGTCGCGGCGAAGCCGCCGACCGTGGCGTACTCGAAGGACTGCGGGAAGTGGCCGAGGGTGACGCCCTCGCGGGCCAGCGCCGCCTCGGCCTCGGGGCCGCGCAACCCGGCGCCGAGCCGGGCGGTCAGCGAGCGCCGGTCGACCGTGACCTCGCGGAAGGCGGCGAGGTCGAGGCTGATGAGGCGCTCGTGGGCGCCGCGCAGCGGCTCGACGCCGCCGACCACGCTGGTGCCGCCGCCGAAGGGGACGACGGCGACGCCCTCGCGGGCGCAGGCGTCGAGCAGCCGCCGCAGGGCGGCGGCATCGGCCGGGACGACGACCGCGTCGGGGGCGCCCTCGAGGCGGCCGCCGCGCAGCCGCGCCAGATCGACGTAGCCGCAGCCGTGGGCGTGGCGCAACCGGTCCTCCCCGCCGGCGAAGACGCTCTCCTCGCCGACCGCCGCGACCACGGCGGCCGGCAGCGGCTGCGCCGGCGGCAGCTCGAACTCCTCCAGCGCCCGCGCCAACGGCCACGGCTCCAGCTCCCCGAGCCGCTCCCGCAGCACGCCGAGCGCAACGTCATCGAGCTCCGGGGCGACCGCGGGGTCCCCCCACCCCCACCACTTCGTGTCGCGGCGGGGCGTCATCGGCGTCCGGTGTCGACTTTGTCGTGCATCACCCGACATTCTCGACACGCACTCACGTCAGCGCCCCTTCGATCCCGTCGAGCGCTTCGTCGAGGATCTCGCCCTGGGCGCGGCGCATCATCGGCGCCCCCATCCGCGACATCCCCTTCATCGCCTGGTCGTAGGTGAGGCTGACCTCGGTCCCCTCCCCCCGCGGCCGCAGGCCGACCTCGACCACCGAGCTGCGCAGGTGCTTGGCGAACGGCGAGCCCTCCAGCTGCTGCTCCCAGACGTAGCGCTCGTTCTCGGCGGCGCTGAGGCAGCGGTAGTCGGCCCGCACGCCGCGCCCCTCGGCCGTCTCCAGCACGTTGGTCCACTGGCTGCGGCGGCCGCCGGGCTTGACGTCGACGTTCTCCACCCGCCCCACCCGCGGCCACCAGCGCGGCAGGCTGTAGGGGTCGGAGACGAGCTTCCAGACCTCGGCTGGAGTCGCGTCGATCGTCCGTTTCCTGGTCACGTGGGGCATGGACTAGGAGCGCGAGAGACAAGCCTGGCAAGGACGCAGGAAGCGAAGCGTGCTCTGCACGTGAGCGACCGAGGACACAGCCAGGCGCCGCCTCTCGCGCTCCTAGTCGCCGGCGAGGCGGCGGAGGTCCCGCACCAGCAGCAGGTGCTTGAGGTGGCTGACGGTCGCCGCCAGGCTTTCCAGGCTCTGCAGCGCCTCCTTGCGGCGCTCGGGGTTGCGCGAGCGCAGCGAGGGACCGAGCAGCGCTTCCAGCAGCTGCGCCTCGCGGTCGGCGGAGGAGCGGAAGACGCGCAGGTTGCGGGCGCCGACGCCGACCCGCGAGAGCTCGTTGGCGGCGCGCACGATCTCGCGGTCGGTCTCGTCGTAGACGACCTTGCCGTCGCGTTTCTCGGGCTGGACGATGCCGAAGTTCTCGAGCTCGGCGATCAGCTCCTCGCGGGCGCCGGTCTCCTCGACGATGTCCTCCAGGGTGAGGAAGGCGCGCGAGGTGTCGACCAGGATCGCCCGCCGCACGGCGCCGCTGGCCGGCTTGCGTTCGCCGTCGCCGCCGAGCACCAGGTCGCCGCCGGCGGCCAGCTCCTGGCGGATCACCCGCAGCGGCAGGAACTCGTCGCGCTGCAGGCGCAGGATCGTCCGCAGCCGCTCGACATCGGACTGGCTGTAGAGACGGTAGCCGCCCGAGGTGCGCCGCGGGCTCAGCAGCTTCTGGTCCTCGAGGTAGCGGATCTTCGAGATCGAGACGTCGTCGAACTCGTTCTGGAGGATCTTGCAGACGGCGCCGATCGTCAGCGCCTTGCGCGGTCGGCTGGGCGAATCCGGCGTCCGCGCCGGGCTTTCGGAGACGGCCATCAGATGCCTGACTCCCTGGCCGGCTGCGACCGGGGGCGCCCGTGGCCGAGCAGATCAAGGACGCAGGGTGCAGCCTTTGGTGGTGCCAAAGGCAAACCCGAGGACGCAGAGATGCGAAGTGCCACGGGTGCCATCCGGGTGCGGGTGGTCGGGGAGTCAGGCATCTAGCGCTCCAAGTAGCTCAGCTTGTACTTGCCGACCTGGATCTCGTCGCCGTCGGCGAGCCGGTGGGACTCGATCCGGCGCCGGTTCACGTAGGTGCCGTTGAGCGAGCCGAGGTCGTCGATGTAGAGGCCGTCACGGCGCCGCACCAGCAGCGCGTGGTTGCGGGAGACGGTGACGTCGTCGAGGAAGACGCCGGCGTCGGGGCTGCGGCCGATCGAGACCCGGTCCTCGCCGATGCTGAAGCTCTCGCCGGCGCGGCCGCCGCCGGCCCGGATCACCAGCGCCGCCCCCGACTCCTCGACCACCTCGTCGATGTCGACCGGCAGCATCTCGCCGGTCTCGTCGACCCGGTAGGTCATCGTCGTCGGGTCATCGCCGCCGTCGGCGGGCCCACCGAGGTAGGCGCCGCATTTCTGGCAGTAGTTCGCCCCCTCGGGGTTGGCGAACCCGCACTCGGGACAGTGGACGGCCATCGCTCCGCTAGGCGGCGGTCCCGCCCTCGCCGGCCTTGGCCTTGCCGGCGAGGATCTCGGTCAGCTGCTGGACGTCGTCGCCGGAGATCAGCGCCTCGCCGCCCTCGCGCTTCTGCCGCAGGCGGTTGACCAGCTCGGCGCGCAGGATGTCGATCTTGCCGTGCAGGACGCGGCGCTTGTAGGAGATCTCGTTCTCCTCCGCCATCAGGTTGTCGATCAGGTCCTTCAGCTCCTTGTCGCTAAGGGAACCGAGATCGGGAAAGGTGTCCTCCATGGCTGCTCCTGACTGGACGAGGGGTTGGCTGGGCGCCTCCGTGCGCGAGGCCGAGTATAGATCGCCACCGGCCGAAGGTTCAACTGTAGGTTGAAGGTTCGACTCCGGCTGGGCCTCAGCTTGCAGCGGCGCCGGTCCGCACCGCGGCCAGGCCCGCGCGCGCGTAGAGCACGGTGGCGAGGATCGCCATCGCCAGGCCCCAGATCAGCAGCGCGGTGGCGACCCAGCCCGGCGCCAGCAGGGCGAGGAAGATCCCGCCCATGATCGGGAAGACCGAGATCCGGCCCGGCCAGTTGACTTCGATGTCGACGCCGTGGCGCAGGCCGTAC
>CAZHLT010000375.1:0-4080 GCA_964533285.1 uncultured Conexibacteraceae bacterium
ACCACCCGCCCGGACACGCTGTTCGGCGCCACCTTCTTCGTCCTCGCCCCCGAGCACCCGGAGCTGATGCGGCTGGTTGAGGGGACGCCGGCCGAGCACGAGGTGCGCGAGTACGTCAACCGGATCGCCCGCGAGTCGGCCGAGGAGCGCGGCGCCGAGGACCGCGAGAAGACCGGGGTGGCGCTCGGCCGCTCGGTCGTCAACCCGGTCAACGGCGAGGAGATCCCGATGTACGTCGCCGACTACGTGCTGATGGAGTACGGCACCGGGGCGATCATGGCGGTGCCCGCCCACGACACGCGCGACTACGAATTCGCCCAGGCCTTCGAGCTGCCGGTGCAGCGGGTGATCGAGGGCGAGGATCCGGAGTTCGCGCGCGACGCCCGCGGCCTGCCCTACCCCGGCGACGGGCCGATGACCGGGTCCGGCCGCTTCGACGGCCAGGGCAACCGCGAGGCCTATGGCGAGATGGTCGCCTGGCTGGAGTCCGAGGGGCGCGGCCGGCCGGCGGTCAACTTCCGCCTCCGCGACTGGCTGGTCTCGCGCCAGCGCTACTGGGGGGCGCCGATCCCGGTCGTCTACTGCGAGGGCTGCGGCGCCGACGGGGCGCCGGCGATCGTCCCGGTGGCCGACGAGCAGCTGCCGGTGGCGCTGCCGGAGATCGAGGACTACGCGCCGCAGGGCAAGAGCCCGCTGGCGGCGGCCGAGGAGTGGGTCGCCACCGAGTGCCCGCGCTGCGGCGGCCCGGCGCGGCGCGAGACCGACACGATGGACACCTTCGTCGACTCCTCCTGGTACTTCCTGCGCTACCTCGACTCGCGCAACGGGGCGGCTCCCTGGGGCCGCGAGGCGGTCGATCACTGGTTCCCGGTCGACCAGTACATCGGCGGCGTCGAGCACGCGATCCTGCACCTGATGTACGCGCGCTTCTTCACCAAGGCGCTGGCCGACATCGACCTGATCGGCGCCCAGGAGCCGTTCGCCAACCTCTTCGCCCAGGGGATGATCACCCGCGACGGGGCGAAGATGTCGAAGTCGAAGGGCAACACGGTCAGCCCGGCCGAGTACGTCGAGCGCTACGGTGCCGACACCGCCCGCACCTACGTCTGCTTCATGGGCCCGCCCGAGCGCGGCGGCGATTGGGCGGACGAGGGGGTCGAGGGGGTCAACCGCTTTCTCTCGCGGCTCTGGCGGCTGGCCGAAGAGGCGGAGGAGCGGACCGCGCCCTCGGCGGTCCCGGACCTCGGCGACCCGGCCGCCCGCGAGCTGGTCGCCAAGGCGCACTGGGCGATCGACAAGGTGACGCGGGACTTCCAGCGCGGCTTCCAGTTCAACACCGCGATCTCGGCGGTGATGGAGCTGGTCAACGAGGCCTACCGGCTCAAGGACGGCCTCTACGCGGAACTGCGGACCGGCGCCGCGGTGCGCTTCGCGACCGCGACCGCGGCCTCGCTGATCTTCCCCTTCGCGCCGCACCGCGGCGCCGAGGTCTACGAGCGTCTGGTGGGTGGGCGGGTCTGGGAGCAGCCCTGGCCGGTTGCCGACCCGGAGTTGCTGGTCAGCGACACGGTCACCCTCGTCGTCCAGGTCAACGGCAAGCTGCGCGACCGCGTCGAGGCGCCGGCGGAGGCGCCGCAGGAGGAGCTGCTGGCGCTGGCCAAGGCGAGCGAGAAGGTCGCCGGGTACCTCGACGGCAAGGAGCTGGTCAAGGAGATCGTCGTCCCCGGCAAGCTCGTCAACCTGGTCGTGCGCTGAGCGCCGGCGCTCGCGGCGGGCACGAGTCTGGTACAAAGCGGCCGCATGCTCGTCAGAAGGTTCGATGAAGCCGCGATCGAGGAGTGGCACCGCCTCAGCGCCCATGTGCTGATGGACGCGGGCGAACTCGGCTCGCGCAACCTCTCGGTCACCTGGCTCGAGGTCCCCGCCGGGGCGAAACAGACCCTGCACAGCGACGCCGGGTCCGAGCAGGCCTACGTCGTCGTCCGCGGCGCCGGCACGATGTCGGTCGCCGGCGACACCCAGGAGGTCAGCGAAGGCGACCTGATCCTGGTCCCGCCCGCGACCGAGCACTCGATCGCCACCGACGGCGAGGACGGGCTGGCCTGCGTCTCGATCCAGTCGCCGCCGGTCGCCGCCTCGGAGCTGTACAGCGACCAGCTGGCCGAGGTAGCGGGCTACGACGACGAGGACTGACTGAGGCGCGGAGGCCGGCGCATCTCCGGGTCCTCGGTCCGCCCGAGGCGCGGAGGCCGGCGCATTTCGGGGTCCTCGGTCCGGGGGCTCGGGTCACGCACTTGAGTGCGCTCCCCTCGCCTCCTCCCTGCGTCCCCCGAACTGCTTGGCCTCCGCGCCTCAGTCGCAGTCAGGTGGGGGAATTGGCACACGGTGCGCGCCATGGGTGCGTCCTGCCTCGGCAGCATCGGGGGCATGCCCGAGCTGAGCCGAGCCCAGGTCCTCGTCTACGGCGCCGTTGCCGTGGCGCTGCTGCTGGTCGGGGCGCGGGCGATCCGCGGCGAGGGGGGAGGCGGCGAGTCGTTCGCGGCGGCGGCGGGCGGGAGCGCGGCGGCGGGCGGCGCGTTCGAGATCAGCGGCGCCGCCGGCGACCTGATCGTCGACGTCACCGGCGCCGTCGCCCGTCCCGGCGTCTACCGGTTGCCGGCGGTGGGCCGGGTCGATGCCGCGGTGCGGCGGGCCGGCGGGCCGACGGCGCGGGCGGAGCTGGAAGCGGTCAACCGGGCGGCGCGACTGACCGACGGCCAGCAGGTCGTCGTCCCCGAGCGGGGGCCGGGCGGCGCCGTCGCCGGGGTCGCCGGCGACGAGGAGGGGCCGATCAGCCTCGGCACGGCGACGGTCGAGCAGCTCGACACGATCGACGGCATCGGCCCGGTCACCGCCGAAGACATCGTCGAGTTCCGCGACCAGCACGGCGGCCTCGCCTCAGTCGACCAGCTCGACCAGATCTCGGGGATCGGGCCGGCGACGATGGAAGCGCTGCGCGAGCGGCTGCAGCCCTGAGCGGGGCCGGGCTTGCGCTCGCCGTGGCCGCGCTGGCCGCTGGTCCTCGGGATCCTCGCCGTCCTCGCCCTCGCCCTGGCGAATGCCGGCGAGATCCGGGCGCGGGCGGCGGCGGGGCTGGGGGAGGGGATGCCGGAGCGCGAGGCGGCTCTGGCCCGCGGCTTCGTCCTCGGCGAGGACGAGGGGATCGACGCGGCGACCGAGGAGGCCTTTCGCCGCTCCGGCCTCAGCCACCTGCTGGCGGTCTCGGGCGAGAACGTGACCCTGCTCTGCCTGCTGGGGCTGGCGCTGCTCGGCGCGCTCGGCGTGCCGCTGCGCGAGCGGCTGCTCTGGCTGCGCGGCCTGATCGCCCTCTACGTGCCGCTGGCCGGCGCCGGCCCCTCGATCCAGCGGGCGGCGGTGATGGGCGCCGCCGGGCTGGTCGCGACGCTCGCCGGCCGCCGCGCCTCGCGCCTCTACGGCCTCGCCCTGGCGGCGGCGGTGACGCTGGCGGTCGACCCCGGCGTCGCCGCCGACGTCGGCTGGCAGCTCAGCTTCGCCGCCGTGCTCGGGATCCTGCTGCTGGCGACGCCGCTGAGCCGGGCGCTGGCCACGCGCCTCGGCAAGGGGCCGTGGCGGCGGGCGCTGGCCGACGGCGTCGCCGTCACGCTCGCGGCGACGGCGGCGACGGCGCCGCTGGTCGCCTTCCACTTCGAAGAGTTCTCGACGGTCAGCCTCCTCGCCAACGTGCTGGCGCTGCCGGCCGTCGCTCCGGCGATGTGGCTGGGGATGGTCGCGGCGGCGGCCGCCCAGGTCCCGGGCCTGCCGCTGGCGCCGCTCAACGGCCTCGACGCGCTGCTCCTCGCCTACATCGCCCAGGTCGCCGAGTGGTGCGCGGCGCCGCCCTGGGCCGAGCTCCACGTGCACCTCGGCCCCGGCGGCCTCCTGGGGACCGACGCGGTGCTCGCCGCGGCGATCGTCTGCGTTGGCAAGCTCGCCCGCGCCAGGCGCCTCGCCGCCGCCCGCGGCCGGCCGTGTCGAGTTTTGCGGGCCCGGGCGGGCAAACACGACACCCCCCGAGCGGGA
>CAZHLT010000376.1:0-11102 GCA_964533285.1 uncultured Conexibacteraceae bacterium
CTGCTCGTCGCCGCCGTCGTCAAACGCACCGACGGCGGCGAGACCGGCGTCCAGATCCTCGGCCCGATCCACGGCGTCCTCTTCATCGCCTACGTCGCGATCGCCTTCGGCGTCCGCGAAAGCGCCGGCTGGAACGGCCGGACGACGTTCTGGGTCCTGGTCGGCGCCGTCCTCCCCTTCGGCGGCTACGTCGTCGACTGGTGGATCGTGCGCCGCGAACGGGCGCTCTCCTAGGCTCATCGCGGAAGACTGCCCGGCCTCCCACCCGGTGGATCTTCCGCGACGGCGGGTGGTTCGACAGAGGGTGCTGCCCGACACGGCGCCCTGCATCGTCGGCCTGGGAGGTCCGCCCCTCAGGGGCAGAGGCGGTCGAGCTCGGCCTCGTAGGCGCGGGCGAGCGGGGCCGGGTCGGGCAGCAGCGCGGTGTCGACCATGAAGCCGACGGTGACCTCGCCGGCGTAGCTGAAGATGCTGACGGTGAGGCCGAGGCTGCCCGAGCAGGGCGCCCAGACGAGGACGCCCTCGATCGGCGCGCCGGCGAAGCTGAGGTGCTCGCTCGGCCCGGGGACGTTGGTGACGACCATGCTCGCTTTCTCGGTGAAGAATTCGATCAGCGGGCCCTCGACCCAGGGCGGCGTCTTGCCGATCGCGCTCAGCAGGCCGAAGGCGATCGGCGCCTCGTGGGAGCTCTTGAGCGAGTTCATGCGGCTGTTGACCTGGCGCAGGCGCTCGGCCGGGCGCATCTCGCCCAGCGGCAGCTCGAGCAGGATCAGGGCGAAGTCGTTGCCCAGCGCGGTCGGCACCGGGCGCTCGGGCGGGCGCAAATTGACCGGCACCATCGCGTGGATCTCGGCCGGCAGGTCAGCGCCCTCGCCGAGGCGCTCGGCGAGCGAGGCCGCCAGCGCCGCCAGCAGCATGTCGTTGACGGTGACCCGCAGCTTGTGGCAGCCATCCTTGACCCGAGCCAGCGGGAAGGGCTCGGTCCAGGCGACGCGGCGGGTGCCGGAGAGCGGCTGGCGCAGGGCGGTCGGCGCGTCGGCGGCGGAGGCGAGCAGCTTGCCGACCGTGCCGGCGTCGCGGCGGGCGGTGTCGAGGAGGTCGTGCAGGCGGCCGTGGTGCGGGCCCTCGTCCGCGCCGGCGGGCGGCCGCGGCTGGCGCGGCTGGCGCTCGCCCTCGCGGTCGGCGATCGAGAGCATCACCTCGGCCAGCGCGATCCCGTCGGCGATGCTGTGGTGGATGCGCCAGAGCAACGCCGCCCCCTCCCCGTAGCCCTCGATCAGGTAGGCGTGCCAGAGCGGCTTGCCGGGATCGAGCGGCGGCGTGATCAGGTCGCCGACCAGCTCCTCCAGCGCCGCCCGGTCGCCCGGCGCCGGCAGCGCCCGCCGGTGCACGTGGTTGCCGATCGCGTAGAAGGGGTCGTCCTCGAAGGCCGGCGTCCGCCCGAGCGGATCGACGACCCGCTGGCGGAAGCGCGGAAAGCGCCGCACCATCCGCTCCTCGATCACCGCCGTGACCAGCTCCGGGTCCGGCTCGGCGCCGAGCCGGACCAGGGCGTTGACGACCATCGGGTTGGTCGCCCGGTCCATGTGCAGCCAGGCCGCATCGGCGGCGGGCATCGTCTGACGGGAAGCGCTCATCCCAGGGACAAGGCTAGGCCCTCGGCGGCGTCCCGGCATCGGTGCTGCGCCGCGCCGGCGGCTCGGGATCGCCGCAGCCCGGCGCGCGCAGGCCCGTCAATGATTCGTTCAAGGCCGGCGCCTAGGTTCCGCGGCGATGAGACTCCCGACCGCGAGATCGCTGACCATCGCCGCGCTGCTGGCGCCGTCCTGCTGCGGATCTGCGAGCCGAGACCACAGTTGTACTCGCTATGCGGGCATAAGTGTGGTCTCGCCGGGTGCGTCGTCCGGGCGTTCCCGGTCGTGGGATCAACCATCTAGGCGGCACAGCGCCGCTGACCTGCGCTAACTCAGTGTGCCCTGCGAACCACATCCGGACCTGAGTTCACCTTGGGGCGCACCGTCCGTACGTTGGCCTCCAACTTCATCCCAATGACAGTGATCGACACTTCGATACCCCTCCGGCCCACGGGCGACACAGTGCTGAATTCGGTCCGGGTGGGTTCGGCCGCTGGCGGCGCCAGCTCGCCGCAGTCGGAGCCACCCGTCAGGCCTCCGTAGATCAAAGATGGCCCACTTCACCGCGCCCCGGCGACCCTCCCCGAGGCGGATCATGAAGACGCCCGGCAGTCGCGCCTAACTCGCTGTTTCACACGCTCTCCTATCGTGCCCAAGTTCTCGCCTGCGACTCCATCGTGCCCAAGGACAAGGCTCAAGTTCGATGTGGCAGATCTTCAGCGGCTTGCGGGTTGGTGGGCGGCAATTCCTGACCCTGGGATGGCGCCGACTCGATCGTTTCGATGTAATCCTGCGGTGAGGGGGGAGCTGCGGGAGGTTCCTGTCCGACGACACCCACAGCGAACACTAGGGCTGCCGAGCATGCCGTGAAGAGAGTCAAGGATCGGCCCGGGGCAGCACTCCCCGCCAGTGTCGATCGCTGCAGGCACCCTCGAATCCCCTGCCGAATTCCCTCACCTGCGTCTCCCGCTGATTGTCAGGGGCAAGTCGGGCTCGATCCCTCGCATAGCCGAGCGCTGTCTGTCTATTTAGTGTTCAAACAGGAAATAGAGGGCGGTTCATGTGGTTAGGGCGGTCAGAGTGTTTCTGTGTCATTCGCCCCGTCAGCGCAGGACGCGGGCACCCGGGCGGCCGAGAGCCGCCCGGGTGCTAACCCCTTTGGGTGGCAAAGATCCCTGCCCGGTGCCTGCCTCCTCGGGCTCGCCTCCCGTCCCTGGCCGTTCTCAAGCTTGCCTGGCCGAGGGGGTGTTTTAACCCGGCCAGGCTGAGGTGAGTCTATATCTATCGTCGCTATACGGCAAGTCTCTGGACGTATAGTCTCAGGCATGCGGGGATGCCCTATGCATGCCCAAGCCTCGCGCCAAGAATCGTTCCGAGGACAAGGACCCCGAGCTGGTCGCCTTCGGTGGTCGCATCTTGGCGCTCCGCAAGAAGGCGGGGCTCACTCAGGAAGGGGTCGCGGACGCCTCCGGCCTGCACTGGACCTATGTCGCCCAAGTCGAGCGAGGCGAGCGGAACCTGACCTACCGCAGCATCCTCAGGCTGGCCCGTGGCCTTGGCGTCCCGGCGACCCGGCTGATGCCGCCGGAGCGCTAGGGGCAGCGTCCTCGCCACCGGCGGGCAGCTCACTGAGCACGGTCTCACAGGTCTCGGCGAACGGGCGGTCCTGTTCTTCGCGGGCGCGCCTTTCGGCCTACTCGCCCGCTTCGCATCGACGTCCTCCGGCGATGGCGAGGGTGGGAATCGAACCCACGACACCACGATTTTCAGTCGTGTGCTCTACCAACTGAGCTACCTCGCCTGGCAGCGCGAAGCGAGTCGCGCAGCGGGAAGGCTAGCGGCCGGGCGCGGTTGAGGCTGATTGCATTGGGGGGTGGCCTGGGGTCGAGCAGCGCTGGCGGTGGTGATGGCGGTCGTGGTGGGCGTCGTCCTCGTGTCCGGCGGGTCGGACGCGGACCCGCGGACGCCGGCCGGACTGCCGGGGCTGCCGTCGCCGTTCCTCGGCACGGCGGTGGTCGGGGACGGCGGGCTGACGGCGGCGGTCGACGCCTACGGCGACGTGGTCGACCTGCGGCCCTCGCCGGCGGGGCCGGCTCTGATCGACAACCCGGCGGCGCGGCAGGCGGCGGGGACGGTGCCGGCGGACACCGGGATCGTGCCGCGGGTCAGCGTCGACGGCGGGCCGGCGCTGCCGCTGTGGCGGGCGGACTCGGTCGCGCAGAGCTACCGGCCGGGGACGAACGTGGTGCGGACGGTGGCGCGGTTCGGGGCGGCGCGGGCGGCGGTGGTCGTGGCGGCGGGCGACGACGAGCTGGCCGTCGTCATTCAGACCCGGGCCGGCGGAGTGCCGAACAGGAAGGCGAGCGGAGGTGTGGCTGGCGGGAGAGAGCGACTGGTTCCCTCTGCCTCGATCGACGTCGACAGCAGCGCCCGCTGCGCGCGCGAGCGACGCGGGGGAGAGCTCGACCTACTTTGCGGGGTCGGTCGAGCTCTCCCCCGCGTCTCCGGCGCGGCTGCGGGAGACGTCCGGCAACGGGTCCGGGCGGTGATCAAGGGCAGCGCGGCGGACGGCCGCCGCTGGATCTCGCGCGCCGAGCCACTCGGCGACGACCCCCCGGCGTGGGCGCGGCGCATGTACGAGCGCTCGCTGCTGGTGCTCCACGCGCTGACCGACAGCCGGGGCGGGGCGGTCGCCGCCGGCGCCCGCGACGGCTGGGCCTACGTCTGGCCGCGCGACGCGGCGACGGCGGCGCTCGCGCTCGAGGCGGCCGGGTACGAAGCCGAGGCGCGCCGGGCCGCGCGCTTCCTCACCGGGCTCGACCTCGAGGCCGCGGCGCGGTTCGAGGGCGACGGGACGCCGGTACCCGGGCGCGGGCCGCAGGGCGATGCGCCGGGCTGGGTGAGGATGGCGGCAGCGCGGCTGGGCCTCGACGCCACGGTCCCGGGCTACAGGCGGGAAGGCCTGCCCGACTACCAGGAGGGCGGCGGCGGCGAATACCTCGGCAACGCGATTTCCCACGCCGGCGACTACGCCTCGCTCGGCCTCGACCCGGGGGGCCTGGCGCCCCCGATCCGCCGCGCCTTCGGCACCCTGGCCGGCCTCGTCCGCGAGGCCCACGACCCGGCCTCGGGCCTCGACTCCGCCGCGGGCTGGGCGGTGCGGCCGTTCTCGATCCCTCCGCTGCACCCGATCGCGCGCCGTACGCTCCTCCACCTGTCGGCCGCCGGCACCCCGTATGGGATCACGCCCGGCGAAGCCTGGCACGGCGGGGTAGACCCCTGGACGGCCCCGACCGCCTGGAGCGCCTGGGCGCTCGCCGCCCTCGGCGACGCCGAAGCGAGCGCCGCGCCGCGCCGCGCCCACGCCGACCGCGCCGCAGCTCTCCGCCTCCTCGCCGACCTGCGCCGCGCCGCAACCCCGGCCGGCTCGCTGCCCGAGCGGGTCGACGCCGCGACCGGCGTCCCCCGCTCCACCACCCCGCTCGCCTGGACCCACGCCTTCGCCGTCCTCACCCTGCTCGAACTCTGGCCCTCCGCCCCGGCACTGTAGAGCTTTGCCGCGCTATACGCGGCAAAGCTCAACCACAGGCCTGGCGTGGTTGAGCTTTTCCCTCCATAGAGTGAGAAATGACTGCCACGCGGTTAGGCGAGAGCGGTGAGGACCGCGGCGACGGCGTCGGCGGGGGTCGCGACGTGGACCACACCCGGGGAGTTGGCCATTTCGCCGTGGCCGCGCAGCTCCCAGCTGCTGAGGGCGACGACGGGGCGGCCGATCGCCCGCGCCATGCCGATCTCCGAGAGCGTCCCCCACTCGCCGCCGACGGCGACCACGATCTCGCCGGAGGCGACCACGGAGAGGTTGCGGGCGTGGCCGATGCCGCTGGCGACGACCTCGGTGCAGTACGGGTTGGCCTCGAGGACCGACTCGCCCGGGACGATGCCGATCACGCGGCCGTCGGCCGCCGCGGCGCCTTGGGCGGCTGCCTCCATGACGCCAGCGCCGGCGCCGCAGACGATCGTCAGCCCGGCCTCGCCGAGGCCGCGCCCGACCGCCTCGGCCAGCTGCCACAGATCCGAGCCCGGCGTGCTGCCGCTCGACCCGATCACCGCCACCTGTCGCGCTCGGCCCACCGTGCCCAGTCTCGCAGGCTCCCTCCCAGCCCAGGTTGCCGAGATGCGAACGACTAGCCCGAGGCGCGCATCGTCCCGATCAGCTCCAGCGCCCCCGCCTTGTGCAGCGGTTCGTTGAGGTTGCCGCACTTCGGGCTCTGCACGCAGGAGGGGCAGCCGGACTCGCAGGGGCACTCGGCGATCAGCCGCTCGGCGTCGCCCAGCAGCCGCTCGAACTCCTGGTAGCCGCGCCGCGTGATCCCAACGCCCCCCGGGTGGCCGTCGTAGATGAAGATCGTCGCGCGGCCGGTCTGGAAGTGGACGTTGGTCGAGAGCCCGCCGATGTCCCAGCGGTCGCACATCGCGATCAGCGGCAGCACCGCGATCTGGCCGTGCTCGGTCGCGTGCAGCGAGCCGAGCAGGGCGTCGGGCGGCAGCGCGCCGCTGAGCCGGTCGGGCAGCGCGTACCAGAGCGCCTGGGTGACGAAGCTCTGCTCGGGCAGCTCGAGGGCGACGATGTCGATCGGCTCCTGGTCGGAGATCGAGACCCGCTGGAAGGCGATCACCTGCTCGGTCACCGAGACCTCGCCGAAGCTGAGCTCGACCCCGGCGACCTGACGCTGCTCGTGGATCCGCTCGATGTAGATCTCGGTCTCCTTCTTCGGCCGCGTGTACCAGTCGCCGTCGAAGGCGGAGACGATCGCCCGCCGCTCCTGGATGTCGAGCCGCTCGACCTCATAGGAGCGCCCGAGGTGCAGGTAGACGGCGCCGGGGTGGATCGTGGTGAAGGCGCGCTCGGCCTCGACCAAGCCGAGCATCTCGCCGGAGTCGCGGTCGATCACCGCGACCGACTCGGCCGAGGCCGAGCGCAGCGCGATCCGCGCGGCGACGAACTCGCTGCGCCGCGGCAGCAGCTTGCCGCCGGCGCCGCGCAGCTCCCCCGCTTCGACCAGCCGCTCGGCCCGCTCGCGCCAGCCCGCCCCGAAGACGTCGTCGTCCTCGTCGCTCAGCGGCAGCTCGTAGGCGGCGGCGATCAGGTGGCGGGAGGCGATCTGCTCGTTGGCGTGGTCGAGGATCGCCGCCTCGACCGGCCGCTCGAGGAACTCCTCGGGGTGGCGGCAGAAGAACTGGTCGAGCGCGTCGGCGCCGGCGACGTAGACGGCGAGCCCGCGCCGCCGCCGCCCCGCCCGGCCCCACATCTGGCGCAGGCTGGCGACGGTGCCGGGGAAGGTGACGCAGATCGCCGCGTCGAGCTCGCCGACGTCGATCCCCAGCTCCAGGGCGTCGGTCGCGACCACCGCCAGCAGCTCGCCACCGGCCAGCCGGTCCTCGATCTGGCGCCGCTGCTGCGGCGTGTAGCCACCGCGGTAGGGGGCGATCCGCGCCGCCAGCTCCGGCCGCCCGCGCCGCTCCAGGTTTTCGCGGGCGAAGCGCTGGATCAGCTCGATCCCGCGCCGCGATTTGAGGAAGCAGATCGTCCGCACCCCCTGGCTGACCAGCTCCGCCAGCAGGTCGGCGGCCTCCGAGAGCGCCGAGCGCCGCGTCCCGGTCGCCTTGTCGATCAGCGGCGGGTTCCACATCGCGACCTCGCGGCCGGCGCGCGGGGCGCCGTCGTCGTCGACCAGCTCGAACGGCATCCCGACCAGCCGCTCGGCCAACTCGACCGGGTTGGCGATCGTCGCCGAGGCGAGCAGGAAGCGCGGCTCGGAGCCGTAGGCCCGGGCCAGCCGCCGCAGCCGCCGCAGCACGTTGGCGACATGGGAGCCGAAGACGCCGCGGTAGGTGTGGGCCTCGTCGACGACGACCCAGCGCAGGTTGGCGAGGAAGTCGCCCCAGCTCCTGTGGTTGGGGAGGACGCCGACGTGGAGCATGTCGGGGTTGGTGAGGACGAGGTTGCTGCGGCGGCGGATCGCCGGCCGCTCGTCCTTCGGCGTGTCGCCGTCGTAGATCGCCTGCCGCAGCTGCGGCGGCCGCAGCTGGGCCAGCTTGCGCGCCTGGTCCTGGGCCAGCGCCTTGGTCGGGTAGAGGTAGAGCGCGCGCGCCTTCGCGTCGCGGGCGATGCCGTCGAGGACCGGCAGGTTGAAGGCGAGGCTCTTGCCCGAGGCGGTGCCGCTGGTGATCACCAGGTCGGAGGCGGCGGCCGCCTCGTAGGCGGCGAGCTGGTGGCTGTAGAGGCGCTCGACGCCGCCGCGGGCGAGGGCTTCCGCGAACGCCGGGTCGAGGTCCGCGGGAAGCGCGACCGGACGGGCGCTGCGCTCGGGCTCGGAGCTCTCGGCGACGATCCGCCCGTCGCGCCGCGCCGGGTCGATCGCGACCGACCAGGGATGCGCCAGGAGGGAACCGCCGCGGGCCATCAGCGGACCGGCTCCCCGGCGCGCCGGATCGCGGCCGCGATCCGCATCGCCTGCAGCGAGGAGCGGTCGTGGAGGCGGAGGACGTCGGCGCCCTCGCGCACGGCCAGCGCCGTCGCCGCCACCGTCCCCCACTCGCGCTCGCCCGCCGGCCAGCGCTCCTCCCAGGAACCGGCGAGGGCGGCGCCGATGAAGTCCTTGCGCGAGAGCGAGACGTAGAGCGCCAGCCCCAGCTCGCGCAGCTCGCCGAGCCGCCGCAGGATCTCCAGGTCCTGGGCGGGGCTGAGGTCGAAGTCAAGTCCGGGGTCGATCGCGATCTGCTCCTCCGCGACCCCAAGCTCCCGCGCCCACTCGACTCTCCCCTCGAACCAGGCCCTGAGGTGGTCGACGACGTCCCCGTACTCCCGCCAGGGGCGGTCGACCCGCGGCGGCCCCTCGATGTGCATCAGCACGTAGCCGCAGCCGCTCGCCGCGACCAGCTCGAACATCTCCTCACCGCCGCCGGAGATGTCGTTGACCGCGTGCGCCCCCGCCGCCAGCGCCCGCCGCGCCACCTCGACCGAGAAGGTGTCCGCCGAGACCGGCACCCCCTTCCCATCGCGTCGTTCCTCTATGACGCCGTCCGCAACTTCCGAACCACGCGATTCACCGTCGGCGTCCCGTGGTTCCTTTGTCCGGCCATGCCGGACAAAGGAACCACGGGATGGGGTGAGGAGGCCCTCGACCGCCGGGACCAGCGCCGCGGCCTCCTCCGCGGCCGGCACCGGCGGCCCCGCCTTGGCGGCGACGGCGCCGACGTCGATCATCCCGAAGCCGTCCGCGGCCAGCGCCAGGCCGTCGCGCACCGCCTGCTCGGGGGTGCCGCTGCGCGCGCCTTCGAACATCGAGTCGACGGTGACGTTGACGATCCCCGCCGCCAGCGGCTCGGCGAGGTCGAGGGTGCGGTCGGTCAGTCGCCAGGGCATGGTCGCTACCGTAGCGGCCGAGCCGATGCCGCTGGCCTGCGTCTACACCGATCTCGACGGAACCCTGCTCGGGCCGGGGGGCGTCCTCTTCCGCGACGCCGAGGGCGGCTTCTCGATGGCGCAGGCGCGGGCGCTGGAGGCCTGCGCGCGGGCCGGCGCCGAGGTCGTGATCATGTCCGGCCGCCGCGAGCCGCAGGTGCAGGAGGCGGCGCGGCTGATGGGACAGACCTCCTACATCTACGAGGCCGGCTGCGCCTTCGCGATCGACCGCGAGACGACGCTGCTGACCGGCGACCTGCAGCCCGACGAGAGCGGCACGATCTACGAGCAGTTGGAGGCGCGCGGGGTGCCGAAGCTGCTGTTCGAGGCCTTCCCCGAGCACCTCGAGTACCACGCGCCCTGGCACCACGGCCGCGTCCTCTCCCACCTCTTCCGCGGCAAGGTCGACGTCGCCGCCGCCAACGAGCTGCTCGGATCGAGCGGCAACGGCGACCTGCGGCTGCTCGACAACGGCGCGATCGGCACCCCGATGGCGGCGATCGACGGCCCCACCCACGCCTACCACCTGGTGCCGAGGCTGGTCAGCAAGGCGAACGCGGTCGCCGCCCACGCCCGCGCCCGCGGCTATGACCCGCGCGAGTGCATCGCCGTCGGCGACTCGGTCGAGGACCTCGAGGTGGCCGCCGCCGTCGGCCGCTTCTTCGTCGTCGCCAACGGCCCCGAGCGCGACCCCGGCCTGCGCTCCCAGCTCGCCCGCTGGGACAACGCCACCGTCACCGAGGGCCGGATGGGCGACGGTTTCTACGAGGCCGTCGTCTCGACGCTGGTCGAGCGCCGTTAGTATCGAGTCATGTCTTCCGAGCACGCGACGGTCGCTGAGCAGGAGTACCTGGAGACGATGTTCTGGATCGAGGAGGCGGGGCTGCCGATGACCGGCGCCAACATCGCCCGCGCGATGCAGCTCTCGCCGCCGACCGTGCACGAGATGGTCGGCCGCCTGGTCGACGACGGCTACGTCGAGCGCAACCCGAACAAATCGCTCAGCTTCACCGAGTCCGGCCGCGAGCACGCCAGCTTCATCGTCCGCCGCCACCGGATGATCGAGCGCTTCCTCACCGACGTCCTCGGCATCCCCTGGGACGAGGTGCACGAGGAGGCGGAGCGGATCGAGCACGCGATGTCGCCGGTCCTGGAAGAGAAGATGCGGCTGGCGATCGGCGACGCGACGACCTGCCCGCACGGGCACCCGATCCTCGAGGGGATCCGCGAGCAGGGCTCGCTGCTGGCCGACGTCGCGGTCGGCGCCGACGTCACCGTCCTGCGCTTCGAGAACGAGGCCGAGGAGCTGCTCCACTACCTGCGCGAAGCCGGGCTCGAACCGGGGCTCGAGGGCAAGGTCGAGAGCTCCGACGACGAGCACGTCGTGATCGCCTCCGCCGACGGCAAGCACGAGGTGACGCGCAGCGTCGCCGAGACCGTCTCGGTCCGCGCCGACCCGGCGCCGCCGCCGCGCGCGGCGATTCCCGAGCAGCTGGTCCTCAGCTCAGACCGCTACGGCCGCTGAGGCGCGATAGCCGGCGCCTGGCGGCGTCCTCGGTCGGCTGTCTTCGGGTCACGCACGAAGTGCGCTCCCCTCGTCAGCCTCCCTGCGTCCTTGCCAGGCTTGGCTCTCGCGCCTCAGTCACTCTTGGATCGGCACCTGAATGATCGGCTCGCCGGTCGGGGCGCTGGTGCCGCCGGCGGGCTCGCGGGTGACCATCACGACTTCGACGCCCTCCATGTCGGCGATCGTCGTCGAGGCGCTGCCGTCGCGGTCGGGGACGAACAGCGCCTTCACCGGTTCGACCTCGCCTTCGCGCTGGACCCAGGCCTCGAGCACGCGGTCGGGCGGCAGCTGCTCGACGTGGGCGAGGGTGAGCTCGGCCCCGGCACCCTGACGCACGACCTCGGCGGTGACCGCGCCCTCGGCGCCGGTGTAGGTGGCGGCGCCACCCCCGCCGCCGCTGCTGCCGACCTCGTAGCCGACGACGCCGGCGGCGAGC